>CAJFOZ010000050.1 GCA_904397895.1 uncultured Clostridia bacterium | reverse complement strand
GGGAAAACGCATTGACGATATGATTATCAAAGCGCCGGTAGCCATGAAATTTGCACTGGGGGAGAACCCAAAAACCTCTTATCACGGGAAAAGCCAGTCGCCGGTCACCCGTATGGCCACAGCTTCTATCATCCGGGAACAGCTGAGCAAAGCCATGCGGTATTATGAGGATATGCAGGCGGCCGCTAAGGATCCTGAACTGGAGGAACCGGAGTATGACGCCAAATGCGAGGCATTAATCCCACTTTTCCGGAAAGAGATCAAAGCCCACTTTCATGCCCATCGGTGTGACGATATTTTTACCGCCATGCGCATCGCCAAGGAATTTGATTTGGAATACGTCATTGTCCACGGCACCCAGGGACATAAGGCCGCCGATGTGTTGGCAAATGAGAAGGTGGATGTACTGGCGGGACCAGTATTGTGCGACCGCTCGAAACCAGAACTCAAGGATTTGACCCCAGCGAATCCCGGGATTTTGGATCGTGCCGGCATCCGTACCTCGATTGTCACCGATCATCCCGTCATCCCTATCCAGTATTTGCCCTTGTGCGCGGGGCTGGCCGTGCGGGAGGGTATGGAGTGGGAATCGGCCATCCAAGCAATTACCCTTGTACCGGCTAAGGTGTGCGGCATTGAGGATCGGGTAGGGTCTATCCGTCCGGGTAAGGATGCCGATTTAGTGCTGTTTGACGGCAATCCCTTAACCCTGGAAGCAAAGCCCTTGCTGGTATTGTGCAATGGACAAATGGTGAAATAGCAGGTCAAATGGCAAACTGCACGACAAGATGCGCAAAGAAAAGTTTCTAAAATGTGCATATTGATAAATACTAGTTTTCTATTTAAATAAAATGAAATTTTTATTTATTTTTTATGAACTCCCTTTACTTTTGACGGTTTATGTGGTATACTAAACACACAGTGAAAGGTCCCATCGCCAAAAACCCTTCTGGGGTTTATTTATAGAGGGAGATGATCAGAATGACGATTACCATTACCGGTAGAAAGGTCACTCTAAAGGATTCCTTTAAGCAGCGCGTGGAAAAAAAGCTCTCTAAGATGGACAGGCTTTTCGGCCCGGATGCGCAGGCAACTGTCACCGTTACACTGGAAAAAAATCGCCAGACGGTGGAAGTTACCATCAAGCAAAAGGGCATGACCTATCGCGCAGAGGAAACCGCCTTTGAAATGGAGGAGGCCTTTGACAAAGTGGTCGACATCCTCACCCGCCAGATCCGCCGCAACAAGACCCGATTGGAAAAACGGTTGCGCATCGGTTCCATTGACGATATTGTCGCGGGAGCCCAGGAGCCTGTGGAGGAAGAGACCGACTTTAAGGTAGTGCGCACCAAGTATCTTCCCATCAAGCCGATCAGCGTGGAGGAAGCGATTCTTCAAATGAATATGCTGGGTCATGAGTTCTTCATGTTCCAAAACGCTGACACAAGCGAGATCAATGTCGTGTACCGCCGCAAGAATGGCGATTATGGCTTGCTTGCGCCGGGGGAAGACGAATAAATGAAAAAGATAAGGGCCGCAGCCAAGGGATGAATCCGATGAATTGGTATTTCCAACCGTTGGACTTCCCAAGGGCCTGCGGCCCTTTTTTGTGGTAACAATCGGGAGGGTTTTATGGAAAGAATTCAGTTATCAGCTCCTTGCCTGTTCGGCTTAGAGGGGATACTGGCCAGCGAGCTGCGCCGTATGGGAGCAGAAGACGTCCGGCCGGACAATGGACGGGTGGATTTTGCCGGAGGACTGGATATGCTGTGCCGAGCCAATTTAGGCTCCCGCTTTGCTGAACGCATCCAGATTGAACTGGGACGATTCCCGGCAAAGACCTTTGACCAATTGTTTGAAGGGGTAAAAGGCCTCCCGTGGGAGCGGTGGATCGATAAAAAGGATGCTTTCCCCGTCAAAGGATGGGCGTTGGAGTCTAAACTTTATAGCGTCCCGGATTGTCAATCCATCGTCAAGAAGGCGGTGGTGGAACGGCTGAAACAGAAATACGGAGTCGGCTGGTTTGAAGAGACGGGAGCCGTCCATCAAATTCAGTTCTCCATTCACAAGGACCAGGCTTCCTTGTATCTGGACACCTCCGGTGCGGGGCTTCATAAACGGGGTTATCGTCCCGCCGCCAACCAGGCCCCCATCCGGGAGACATTGGCCGCCGCTATGGCCGATTTAGCCCACGTCCGAGGATACAGCCACGTGTTTGACCCTATGTGCGGTTCGGGGACGCTGCTCATTGAATCGGCACTCATTGCCCTGCGCATTGCACCGGGGCTGAGCCGCCATTTTGCCGCGGAAAAATGGGAGGGTATTTCCCAGGAAATATGGCGGAGTGAACGTCAAAGAGCCATTGGGATGATCATCCGGGACAACGAATTTGAGGCTTTTGGGTCGGATATCGACGCCCATTCCCTAGAGCTTACACTGGAAAATGCTCACCGGGCGGGCGTAAAGGACCGCATCCGGGTAAGGAAGCAGGATGTCCGGGATTTTGTGCCGGAGGGGGGAAAAGGGACGGTATTGTGCAATCCACCCTACGGAGAACGTCTGCTGGATATGAAGGAAGCAGAGGATCTTTACCGGATCCTTGGCCAGCGCTTTGTCAAAAAAGAAGGGTGGAGCTATTACATTATCTCGCCCCATGATCAGTTTGAGCAATTGTTCGGCTCCAAGGCGGACAAACGCCGTAAGCTTTATAACGGTATGATCAAGTGTCAATACTATATGTATTTTAAGGATAGCCGCCCAATAGGGAAAAAGAATCCAATGGGTCGGCAAAAGGGATAAGTAAAAAAGCGCCTGAACCTATTTTTGTAGGTTCGGGCATTTTTGTGCATTGAATTGATTAAGATGGGAAAATTTGGCCAACCATAGCATCGAAAAAGAGAGCGGACAGTGTTGGTGATATTCACAAAGGAACTCGGGGTATGTACTGGGAAATGTAAACAATTTATGAAATGAGAAAAATTTGCCAACTGGCACTTGATTTTTCCTGACCTCTTGATTATTATAGTATTAGCACTTAAGATCAATGAGTGCTAATACTTAGCTTATAATAACTTAAGGAGGAATAAATATGAAAATCAGCCCTCTTGCTGACAGAGTCGTCATCAAAATGGTAGAAGCCGAAGAAACCACAAAGTCTGGTATTGTCCTGGCTAGTTCCGCCCAAGAGAAACCTCAGGTAGCAGAGGTTTTGGCAGTAGGCCCCGGCGGCATGGTAGACGGCAAAGAAGTCGTGATGAACATTAAGGTAGGCGATAAGGTCATCGCCAGCAAATACTCCGGCACAGAAGTCAAGGTAGACGGCGAAGAAGTTTTAATTGTCCGTCAATCCGATATCCTGGCCATTGTAGAAGACTAAGAGCGAAAGCTCATACCATTGATTATTAGGAGGTATATGCGTTATGTCAAAGGAAATCCGTTTTGGCGCAGAAGCCCGTCAGGCTTTGCAGGCCGGTATTGATAAGCTGGCTGATACCGTAAAAATCACCCTGGGCCCGAGAGGCCGTAATGTAGTTCTGGACAAGAAATTCGGCGCTCCCCTCATCACCAACGACGGCGTCACCATTGCCAAGGAGATCGAGCTGGACGACGCTTTTGAAAACATGGGCGCTCAATTGGTCAAAGAAGTGGCCACCAAGACAAACGACGTAGCTGGCGACGGTACTACCACCGCTACTTTGCTGGCACAGGCCATTGTCCGCGAGGGCATGAAGAATGTCACCGCCGGCGCCAATCCCATGATCCTGAAAAAGGGCATCCAGAAGGCTGTGGATACCGCTATCGATACCGTGAAGTCCCATTGCCAGAAGGTCAGTGGTTCCGAGGACATTGCCCGTGTCGCCACCGTGTCGGCTGCTGATGAAGTCATCGGCAAACTGATCGCTGAGGCTATGGAAAAGGTATCTGCCGATGGCGTTATCACCGTGGAAGATTCCAAGACTGCCGAGACCTATACCGAGGTTGTGGAAGGCATGCAGTTTGACCGCGGCTATATCTCTCCCTACATGGTCACCGATACCGATAAGATGGAAGCCGTTATCGACGACGCTTATCTCCTGATCACCGATAAGAAGATTTCCAACATCCAGGATATCCTGCCCCTGTTGGAGCAGATCGTCAACGCCGGCCGCAAGCTGGTCATCATTGCAGAAGACATCGAGGGCGAGGCTTTGACCACCCTGTTGCTCAACAAACTGCGCGGCACCTTCACCTGCGTAGGCGTCAAAGCCCCCGGCTTCGGCGATCGCCGCAAGGAGATGCTTCAGGATATCGCCATCCTCACCGGCGGCCAGGTTATCTCTGAAGAGGTTGGCTTGGAGCTCAAGACCACTACTATGGATCAGCTGGGCCGCGCCGGTCAGGTCAAGGTTCAGAAAGAGAACACCATCATCGTCAACGGCGCTGGCGATTCTGAGGCCATCAAGGCCCGTGTGGCTCAGATCCGTGCTCAGATCGAGACTTCTACTTCGGAATTCGACAAAGAGAAGCTGCACGAACGTCTGGCTAAATTGGCTGGCGGCGTAGCTGTCCTGAAAGTCGGCGCTGCCACTGAGGTAGAGATGAAGGAGAAGAAGCTCCGCATCGAAGACGCTTTGTCCGCTACGAAGGCCGCTGTGGAAGAGGGCATTGTGGCCGGCGGCGGCGTGGCTCTGCTCAACGCTATCCCTGAAGTACGCAAGCTGTTGGATACCACCGACGGCGACGAGAAGACTGGCGTCAAGATCGTCCTGAAAGCCTTGGAAGAGCCAGTCCGTCAGATCGCTGCCAACGCTGGTTTGGAAGGCTCCATCATTGTGGATAAGATCGTCAATTCCGGCAAACCTCGTTTTGGCTACGATGCTTTGCACGAAGAGTATGTCGATATGATCAACGCCGGTATCGTTGACCCGGTTAAAGTGACCCGTTCGGCTCTACAGAATGCCGCTTCCGTGGCATCTATGGTGCTGACCACTGAATCCCTGGTTGCCGATAAGAAGGAGCCTACTCCTCCTGCACCTCCCGCACCTGACATGGGCGGTATGTATTAATCGAATTAACACCATTTCCTCCGATTTTCATAAAATACAAAAGGGCTGTCACGACTGTGACGGCCCTTTTGTATAAAGGAAAAGAGTCTTAAGGCCGTCACCAGATGATTCTGGGACGCCTTAGGACTCTTTTATTCTTTGCAGATCGTAACCAGGTAGGATTATTGAGCCAGATGATCTTCCGGCAGGACGTTCATTTCACACATATTTTCCCAATACCGCTTAGGCATCATTTGACGACGGAGGCTAGGATTGATGCGACCCTCAACCGCTACTTTATCGTAAAACCGCTTCCACATACGCTGCCATTTCATTTCGTCCTCATGAATGTGGGGAAGATTCATATCCTCGGCCGATACGAGAATCCATTCCCGAGTATCCCATACACCGGCTAGATTTCGACCGGCATCGTGGATGATAAAAGGGATGGAGCTCAAACGATCGGCAAAATGAGACATGATAAGGGGTAATACATGGTTGCGAGGCTGGATACGAGCGTAATAGATACCGCCTTCGTAGAGAGAAAAGCGGATGAATTCCATCATTCGAATGCGCTCATTGGAGACAAAGGTGGCAAGGCTTTGAACATCCAACACCTCTTGATCGGCCAAACGCCGGTTGATGCCCCGTCCTACCCGAAAGCCAAGACGAAGGTAGGCGAGGATTTTACTGGCTCGCTCCTCGTCATGGGAGAGGAAGGTAAGATATACTATCCTGAGGCATTGTTGGCCCAGTTTGGTGAGGATAGCTTTGTATACCCGGCTGAACTTACCTGGTTGAGTTTCTACCGTCACATACTGTTCCCCTAGCTGCTGTTGAAAACCGGTGTGTTCCACAATACGGGCTGACGGCTGCTTCCAAGCGTCAAATACGGCAGTGAGAAGCCCTTCAAAGCTGCCGTCATAGAGATAGGTTACAGTTGTCCGGTGAGACATTTGATCCGATCACCTCCTGTGGGAAGGGCCGATGCCCCGTCAAAAAGGGAAAGCTGTTCGGGTGCATCTAGGGCGTGGGGATGGCTTGTCCCCTCGGCCACCAGATTGTGAAAAATAAACCGTGGATCCATTCGGATACCGCCATAACTCCTGCCCCGACAGGTGATAAAATAGACGGCTCGTTTCAGGACAACCCCCAATTTGCGCAGATGATCGAAATCCAAAGAACTCTCTCTTCGTGCCGTGCGGATGCGCTGGGCCGATTTGACGCCGATCCCAGGTACTCGAAGCAGCATGGAATAATCAGCGGTGTTGATCTCCACAGGGAACCGATCCATATGGCGGAGAGCCCAGTGGCATTTGGGATCTAGCATAGGATGAAAGTTGGGATGCTGCTCGTCCAAAAGTTCCGATGCGGAAAATCCGTAAAACCGTAAGAGCCAGTCGGCTTGATAGAGACGGTGTTCCCGCAGCAGGGGAGGAGGGGTAGTGGCGGCCGGTAGATTGGGATGGGTTCCCACCGGGATATAGGCCGAATAAAACACCCGTTTGAGCCGGTATTTTTGATAGAGGCTCTGGCTTAAACGCATAATCTGGAAGTCGGAATCGGGTGTGGCTCCCACGATCATCTGAGTGCTCTGTCCGGCAGGGGCAAAGGACGGGGCATGACGGTAGACCGCCATTTCCTGCCTGCTTTGATGAATGGAACTAGAGATGAGTCCCATAGGCTTTAGGATGTTACTCCGATTTTTCTCAGGGGCCAGTAAGGTGAGGCTTTGTTCCGAGGGAAGCTCAATGTTGACGCTCATGCGGTCGCATAAAAGTCCTATTTTAGTAATGAGTTCCTGGGATGCTCCAGGGATGGCCTTTGCATGGATGTATCCGTTAAAATGATACTTTTCCCGCAAGAGTTCCACGCAACGGCACATGCGTTCCATGGTATAGTCGGGGGAGATAAGGATACCAGAGCTTAAAAACAAGCCTTCAATATAATTGCGTTTGTAAAACTCTATGGTGAGCTTTGCCAGCTCTTCTGGGGAGAAGGTGGCGCGAGGGACGTCGTTGGACCGGCGGTTGACGCAATAAGCGCAGTCGTTGATGCATACATTGGTCATCAGGACTTTTAGCAGGGAAATGCAGCGTCCATCAGCGCCAAAGCTGTGGCACAGTCCAGCGTTAACGGTATTGCCCAAGCCGCCGGGAGTACCCCGGCGGCTGGACCCACTGGATGTACATGCCACATCGTATTTGGCGGAATCCCCTAAAATTGTAAGTTTATCGGATAGTTCCATGTTTTCCACCTCGCAGTTAGAGTATAACACAGTGAAACGGAAAATGGAACATATTTTTAAACAAATATTCGATTTTCCTGAAATTGGCTAAATATTTCCCTTGCGGTGATTGAAACGTAAAATCAGCTTTCGGATCAAGTCAATCGGGATAACAGTGGCAGCCAGAAGAATGACCCATTTTAGTCCCTGTAGGGTGAGGGGGACGGTGCGGAACAAAGTGCCGCCGTAGTAGATCAAAAGCAGTTGAACGCCTGCCGCCATGGCCATAATCAACAGGAAGGCCTTGTTTTGCGTGATATGGGAGAGAAGATGAAGACGAGGAGTACGGGCGTTAAAACTGTTGAAGATGCCGGCGAAGATAAAGAGGCCAAAGAACGCTGTCAGGAAGAAGACGGGCTGGGATTCATAATGGAAGGTTTCCCGGAAGAAGGGCGCCTTTAAGAAGGT
Source organism: uncultured Clostridia bacterium (assembly GCA_904397895.1). GTDB lineage: Bacteria > Bacillota > Clostridia > Oscillospirales > Acutalibacteraceae > Solibaculum. The sequence continues at coordinate 41,435 of CAJFOZ010000050.1, read as the reverse complement.
CAGGCACAAGAGAACGGTATACAGTCCGGTGAAGAGGATCTGGCTGTACATATACCGGTTGATGATGGGCTCATCCCTTCGTTTGGGAGGCTCGTGAAGATATTCTTCCAAAGGAGCTTCTCCGGCAAAGGCAAGGCCGGCCAGAGTGTCCATGATGATGTTGATCCACAGCATCTGGATGACGGTCACCGGCGTATCGATGCCGATAAAGGGGCCGATGACTGACACGCATACGGCACACAAATTGACCGTCAGCTGGAAGATGATAAACTTGCGGATGCTCTTAAAGATGGTCCGCCCATAGAGGATGGCCTTGGCGATAGAGGAAAGGTTGTCGTCCAAAATGACGATGTCGCTTGCCTCTTTTGCCACCTCGGTACCGCTGCCCATGGCGAAGCCTACGTCGGCCTTCTTAAGGGCGGGGGCATCGTTGACGCCGTCGCCGGTCATGCCGGCCACCAACCCCAGTTCCTGGGCGGCCCGCACCAGACGGCTTTTATCGGACGGGACGGCCCGCGCTACTACACGCAGACGGGGGAGGCAATGACGGATCTGTTCATCGGTCATCTTGCTTAGCTCGTGGCTGTCGAGGACGGCGTCGGTCTGTCCTGGACGGAGCAAACCGGCTTCCAAGGCGATGGCAGTAGCGGTTTCGCGGCTGTCGCCGGTCATCATGACCACCTGGATCCCGGCGCCGGTGATCTGTTGGATGGAGGTACGTGCCTCGCTCTTGAGCTCATCCCGGATGCCAACCAATCCCAAGAGGGTTAAGTTGGAGAAGGACTGCCCGGCATGGATAGGCGTATCGCTGACGGCCAAAGCCAAAATACGGATGGCGCTGCCGCTCATCTCCCGGATGGTGCGCTGCAAATCGGATGACATCCGGAAGGCTTGGCGGTGTCCATTGGCGTCGTAACAGGAGGTGCATGCGGGGAGAACTTTTTCAAACGCCCCTTTGACAAGCCACAAATTCTGTTTGCCCGAAACACGGCAGGCTGAGAATTTATCTTTGCTGTTGAAGGGGATAAATTCCTCCCGTGTCACAGTGCGGGTGGTCCCTAAATGGGGAACGACATATTCCAAGAGAGCGCGATCGGTGGCATTGCCTCCGATGGCTGCCCGGCGACGTCCCTCTTGGCCTACAGTGGAACTGGTATTGAATAAGCAGCTCATTTCCACCAGCTCCCAGAGTGCCTTCTGTTTGCGAAGTTGCCGGGCGCTGGAGAATTCTTCATTTTGACCGGTGATGAAGGTTTTCACCTGGAGTTTTCCTTGGGTCAAGGTCCCAGTCTTGTCGGTGAAAAGGATATTGAGGCTGCCGGAGGTCTCGATACCCACCAATTTCCGCACCAAGACGTGATCTTTCAGCATGCGTTTCATGTTGGAGGACAGCACCACTGTAATCATCATGGGCAGCCCCTCCGGAACCGCCACCACCACTACTGTGATGGCCAGGGTGACGGCCTGGATGATTTGGGAGATCAGAACCGGGAAATTATGACAGTAAGCCGAAATACGGGCGGGATCAAATCCGTTGTCCAGTACGATACAGTTAAAAAGGAAGGCAAAGGCCACAATGGCGGCTGCCACATATCCGAACCGGCTGATGGTTTTGGCCAGCAATCGCAATTTGAATTTAAGGGGGCTTTCGCGGGTGTCCTCTTGAACCTCCATGGCCATACTGCCGTAGAAGGTCTTGACGCCCACCTGTTGTACCAAAAGCACGCCTTCGCCGGAGCATACCACACTGCCCCGGAACAGACGGTTTTGCTGCATAAAATCGCGGCCTTTGGAGGCAAAATGACCGTCGGAAGGGGATTTGTGAGCCTCTTTGGATTCCCCGTTAAGAGAGGATTGATCCACACTGAGTTCACCCGACAGCAGGATACCGTCGGCCGGCACACGTTCGCCGGAGCCCAACAGCACAAGATCCCCGACCACCACTTCGCCCAGGGGCACTTTGCGCACACCGCCTGCCCGCTTTACGCGGCATTGGATGCTGGACGCCTCCTGTTGGAGCTTTTCAAAGGCCGATTCACTGCCGTGTTCCGATAAGGTGGATACAAAGGTAGCTAAAAAGATAGCCACTGCGACGCCAGCCGTTTCAAACCAATCGAAGTGATCGAACATAAACAGCAGATTGACAGCCAGGGCAATCAATAGGATCTTAATGATAGGGTCGCCGAAGTTGCTAAGGTACTGTTTGAAAAAGCTGTTTTTCTTTGTGCGTGTCAATTGATTGGAGCCGTACTTGCTTCGGGACTGTTCCACTTGCGAAGCGGAGAGTCCATTATGTACATCAATGCTTTTTGTCATTTTCATGAGACCGCCCTCCCGAATCATACTATTCGGACGGGCACTGATTTAGTACTGCTGTTGCAAAGCATCCCCAGTTTATCCGGCCACGATGCGATAGATCAGCAGGGCCAAGATGACTAAGGCGGATATCACCTGGAGTTTGTCGGAGTGGGGGAAACGCAGCCCCATTTTAAGGCCCAAAGCATTGCCGATCCAGGTGAAGGCAAATTGGAAGAGCCCCACCCAGAGAGTACCCCACAGCCCTTCCACGCCTAGAAGCGCATAGCCGATCCCGACACTGACCGAATCCACTGATAACGCTGTGCCAAGCAGAAGGGCTTCCAGAGGGCTGATGGTTTTGGAGCCATCGACATCGCACAGCATGGGATTTTTAATAATCTCCACCGAGATGCCAAGGGATTTGATGCGAAAATGGACCAATGTTTTGGGATCCAGGCTCTGAGGTTTTTCTTTGGAAGGGCGGCTGAAAAAGGACTGGAACAGCATCCAAAGGCATACGCCTCCCATTAGGATCGTGCCGATGATGGAGGAAGCCCCAGGGGGAAGGATATTCTGAATCCAATTTCCAAAGGCGAAGGCCACACCGAAGTAGGCCATGGAACAGGCGCATATTACAAGGCGGGAGGAAAGAGGGATTCTCGTGGCCCGCAGCCCGTAAGCCATGGAGACGGCAAAGGCATCCAGGCTGAGGCACACGGCCAGTAGCACCATACCAAACATATCGGATCACCACAGGTTACAAGATTTCCCTCCATTCTATGCGGAAAAAGGATGCAATGTCCGTGAAAAAATGGCATTTCTCCCGGACAAATCCCATGAGTGCAAAGAAAAATCGGCAAAATGTGGCGCAGATTACTGAAAAACACTTGCTTTTATGGCGCAAATCTGATATCATAGCAATGTTGAACTTTAAGGTAGTTTCCAAAGGAGGTGCAGATCATGGCAAAGTGTGACATCTGTGGCAAAGAGGTAACCTTCGGTATTAAGGTTTCCCACTCCCATAGGCGCTCGAACAGAACTTGGAAACCCAATGTAAAGCGCGTGAAAGCAATCGTAAATGGGTCCCCCAAGAGAATTTACGCCTGCACCCGTTGCTTGCGTTCGGGTAAAGTTACCCGTGCGGTGTAATGCAAAGTCCAATGATCGGTTTGAAAGAGGCTGCTTTGAAAGCGGTCTCTTTTTCTTTTGTATCCCTCTAAAAAACCGTTGGGAACCTAATTCCACAGAAGGTTCCCAACGGTTTTTTTCTTTGATTGCGGAGATTTTATTTGTCCAGCCATGTGTGTTCGGTTTCGGAACATTTCGGACGAACCATCAAGTCTGTCAAAGCCTTTTTAGGATCCTTGTCGTTGAAAAGCACCTGATAGCATTCCTCTGTGATGGGCATTACCACGTGATATTTTTCCGATAAGAGCCTGGCCGAATAGGTGGCGTGATATCCTTCCACCGTGCTCAACCGTCCTACCGCTTCTTTGGTGGGGACGCCTTGCCCCATGAGGATGCCGGCCCGGCGGTTGCGGCTGTGCATACTGGTGCAGGTGACGATCAAATCCCCAATGCCGCTGAGCCCGGCAAAGGTCTCCTGTTGGGCGCCCATCTTAACCCCTAACCGGGCGATTTCCGTGAGGCCGCGGGTCATGAGGGCGGCCTTGGTGTTGTCCCCTAGGCCCATACCGTCGCAGATACCGGCGGCCAGAGCTACGATGTTCTTGAGCGCCCCACCCAATTCAACACCCACGATATCTGGATTGACGTATACGCGGAAATCGGGATTCATTAGAAGATCCTGCACCCGTGTAGCGGCCTCCTGATCGAGGGAAGCCGACACCACGGTGGTAGGGATGCCGCGGGATACCTCCTCCGCATGGGAAGGGCCGGAGATGACCACCACTCGAACGCTGGGCAATTCTTCCGCGATGACCTGGCTTAAACGTTTGGTTCCATCCTGTTCAAACCCTTTGGCGAGATTTGCCACCACAGCGCCTTCCGGTAAGACGTCCCGCAGCATGGACGCCGTACTGCGCACTGCGAAGGAGGGCACCGCTAAAATCACTAAGTCGGCGCCGGCAGCTGCACGGATATCATTGGTGATGTGGACAGAATCGGGGATCATGACGCCAGGCAACAATTTTTTATGTTCCCGGTCGCGGCGGAGGCAATCCACTTCCTCGGGGAAAACCGACCACAAACTGACCTGATGCCCGTGCCGGTCTGCCATCACAGCGATGGCAGTGCCCCAGCTTCCCGAACCCAACACAGCAATGCGAGCCATTAGGCATTCTCCTTTCTGCCGCTAAATGAGATGCGTTTTTCAGTATGATTGCGAAGGCGTTTCATGTTCTCCTTGTGCATATACACCATGATGGCGGCGATGAGCACCGACATCACCGTCGATACAATGACAGTGTCCAGTGGATAAAGTCCCGCCCGGTAGTCGAAGAAATAGGAGAATACAAAGGAGGCCACCGGGAAGGAACATCCCGCAATGATGGAGGAAAGCGAGACGATGCGGGTGATCAAAACCACGATGATGAAAATACTAAGGCCAAAGACCAAAACGCGCCAGTCGATGACCAGTAGCATTCCGGCAGTGGTGGCAACCCCTTTTCCGCCTTTGAATCCGAAATAAAGGGGGAAGAGATGCCCCAAAAGGCAAAAGACGCCGGCGATGTATCCGCCAAAAATAAGGAGGGATACATCCGAGGATGAAGCGCTTCCCAAAGCGGTAAAGATCCAGCGTCCTGCAAATACGGCCAGTACGGCTTTTCCAGCATCGCCTACCAAGGTCAGCAGGGCAGGGAGTTTGCCGGCGTTGCGCAGAACGTTGGTGGTGCCGGCATTGCCTGAACCCATGGTGCGGATGTCCTTACCGGTCTTGAGCCGCACAATGATAAAGGCAAAGCTGAGACTGCCCAAAAGATAGGCTACCGCAGCCGTCAATAAAATAGCCAATCCGTTTTCCGTGAGAAACGAGAGAAGTCCCTCCATAACAAAGCCCTCCTGATGATTTGTAATAGAGAATGTCAAAAAGAATACCGCAGCGCAGTCTTGTACTTCCTCCCAAAAAAGGGATTACTTTTTGTCCCCTCGTTCCCGGATGATAAACCGCATAGGAGTACCCTCTAGGCCGAATACATCCCGGATACGGTTTTCCAGGTATCGCTGGTAGGAGAAGTGGAAGAGCTCCGCCCGGTTGACAAAGCACACAAAAGTAGGCGGACGGGTGGACGGCTGGGTCATATAGTAAATCTTCAGTCGTTTTCCCTTGTCGGTGGGGGGCTGGACGCGGGCGGTGGCGTCGGCTAAGACGTCGTTGAGCATGCCGGTGGAGATGCGCAGGGCGTTTTGGCTATCTACAAATTTGATGAGCTCAAACAGCCGATCCACACGCTGTCCGGTCTTGGCTGAGATAAACAGGATGGGGGCATAGGACATAAAGGAAAAATCCTCCATCAGCTTTTTGCGGTAGGAGGCCATGGTCTTGTCGTCCTTTTCCACAGCGTCCCATTTGTTGACCACGATGATGGAGGCTTTTCCTGCTTCGTGGGCAAGGCCCGCTACTTTGGAATCCTGTTCGGTGAATCCCTCGCAGGCGTCGATCATGATGACGCACACCTGCGCCCGTTCGATAGCCAGCTTGGCCCGCAGGACGCTGTATTTCTCAATGGGATCGTCCACACGGCTTTTGCGACGGATACCGGCGGTGTCGATGAGAACAAATTTGCCGTGTTCGTTTTGGATCTCAGTATCCACAGCATCCCGGGTGGTGCCGGCGATGTTGGATACAATGACCCGTTGCTCTCCGGCGATGCGGTTGACCAGGGAGGATTTGCCCACGTTAGGTTTACCGATGATGGCCACCCGGATGACGTCGTCCTCTTGGATCTCCTCGGTTTCCGGAGGAAGATGCTCCAGGACAGCATCCAAAAGGTCGCCAGTGCCGTGGCCGTGGACGGCAGATACTTGGATAGGGTCCCCCAATCCCAAATTATAAAATTCGTAAAATTCCGCAGGGGGATCCCCTAGAGAATCGCTTTTATTGACGCACAAAACCAAAGGTTTGCCGCTTTTTTGCAGCATGACGGCAACGTCCAGATCATTGGCCACTACGCCGGAACGTAGGTCGGTCACAAGGATAATGACATCGGCCTGTTCAATGGCCAGCTGGGCCTGTTGCCTCATTTGGGAAAGGAGGATGTCGTCGCTCCGCGGCTCGATGCCGCCGGTGTCCACCAACATAAACCGGCGGCCGCACCATTCACAGTCGGCGTAAATACGGTCCCTGGTGACGCCGGGAGTATCCTCCACAATGGAGAGGCGGGACCCGGTCAGCTTATTAAATAAGGTGGATTTGCCCACGTTGGGACGTCCCACAATGGCTACGACGGGTTTGCTCAAACCCATCACCTCCCGATTTTTCAAATTGATCAGCGCCCCTTCCCATTCCGGAAGGAAGCGCTGCACATTGTTTTTCTTAGTTTGATCCGATGCCCAAAATGGCATCCAATAAATTTTGACCATCGTCCACCGAGACAGGGACAATAGGAACACCTAAATATTCCGACAGCTCCGCAACCGATACATCGTCCAAGAACAAGTCCCCTTCAAACCGCAGCATGGAGGAGGGGATAATAACTTCACTGCCAAGCCTCTTGTCTTTCAGCTGCTTCTTTAAATCGGTACCAGTGACAAGGCCGGATACGTTAATGGAAGTCCCGAAAAAGTAGTTGACGATGGGCACCACATGGACAGTTAAATTATGCCACTTTTTCACCGCCTCGTCAATGAGGGACTGGATGGTAGGCGCTACTGAGACGCCGGTGGCAATGGTCACTTCCCGGGGATGATCCAAATGAAAGTCCTCATAGTGGAGTGCATCCATAAATTGATCCTTCAGCAAAGTGATGGTGCCTACGCCGTTTTCCAGCTGGCAAAAGTCCTCGTAAAAGCTGGGAGGGGGGAGAGGGCGTCCGGCCTTGAGGTAGAATTCATCGGCAGCGTAACACACCCGGCTGCCAAACTGCTCCACACACCGGTCGCCAAAAGCATTGATCTGGTCGATGACGGCGGCAGCGCCCTCCGGCGTATAACCGGCGAGGGGATAGAGGCCATCGCGGTAGTCTGTCAGCCCCACAGGGACGGCGGCGATGCTTTGGACGGCAGGGTAAAGGGGCGTGAGGTCGGATAGCGTTCGATCCAATTGGGGACCGTCGTTGAGGCCGGGACACAGCACCATCTGGCAATTGATATGCGTTCCAGCTTCGGCCAGATGCCAAAGATGCCGGAGGGATTCCCCGGCAAAGCGGTTGCCCATCATGCGGCATCGCAGTTCAGGATCGGTGGTGTGTACGGAGATATTAATGGGGCTGATGTGCATGTCGATGATGCGCTGTACCTCCCGGTCGGAGAGATTGGTCAAGGTGATGTAATTGCCGAACAAAAAAGAAAGGCGTGCGTCGTCGTCTTTAAAATAAAGGCTCTCGCGCATGCCCTTAGGCAATTGATCAATGAAACAAAAGACGCACTTATTGCGACAGGTGCGCTGTTTATCCATCAGATAGGTTTCAAACAAAAGGCCGGGATCATCGTATTCACTTTTGCGCAGGGTGACGTGATGTTCTTCACCATCCGGCCGGATGAGAGAAAGGTCCAAATGGCGGTCCACAATCAAAAACCGGTAGTCCAGAACGTCATTGACTTCCCGGCCGTTGATGGCCAGGAGCGTTTCGCCCGGTACAATGCCGGATCTAGAAGCCAGACTGCCTGCTTCAATATCATAAATCACAACCGGCAACAAAACCCCTCCTTTGCCACAAAGTAAAAAAGAGAAGGATTGCTCCTTCTCTTTCTCCAAAGCCCATACTTTCCTTTAGGACTCCTTCTCAATGACCTGTCTGCCGTGATAGTAACCGCAGTTGGGGCAAAGTCTGTGAGCTCTCTTCAGCTCGCCGCACTGAGAGCATTTCACGAGGGAAGGAACCTCGATCTTCCAGACGTTATTCCGTCTCTTATCGCGCCGTGCTTTGGAAACTTTTCTCTTGGGTACCGCCATTGTCAGCACCTCCCTCTATTAATCATTACTTTTATTCTAGTAGTTTGCCCAATGCCTCCAGCCGGGGATCCATCGGTTTTTTGCACCCGCAGGGCCCTTCATTGAGATCATGGCCGCACGTAGGGCAGAGACCTTTGCAATCCGGTCGGCAAAGATGTTTCATGGGCAAAGAGAGCAAAATATCCGACACAACCAGTTCATCCAGATCCAATTGGCCTTGTTCCACCAAAATGAAACGATCCTCATCCTCGTGGTTAAGAGAAGTCACCAACACGTGCTCCACCGGGAAACTATATTGGGCGACGAATTCACTCATACACCGGTCGCACGAAAGCGGCATCTCAAAGGAAGCAGAAAGTTGCGACGAAACAATGCCCGCCTCATTAACCAAATGGCCTGTTACATGAACCAAAGATACATTGGACAGTTGATCTTCCGCAGGGGAGAAGAAATAATCCACCTCCACAGGAGGACCGCCTGCAAACAACGCTTTTAAGTCAAGAATCATAGCGCTCTCCTCACATATAACGATACTATATTATAAAGACTTCGCAGGAATTTGTCAAGAAATAAGCAAAAAAAAACCAGATCTCATACACTCGTCAGGAAAATACAAAAAAGTGTGGTATGGCTTGGCAAGATGTGGTAAAGTATATTTAATTCTAAAGATTGGTTTCCTATCGTTTGCAAATAAGAGGTGACGGTGGACGTTGCATTGAAAACGAGAGAAAGAGGTGTCAATATGGTTTTACCCAAAATTCAGCACCGAAGTCCGTTGGCGGACCATGGCCGGATGGGCAATGGACTTAGTAGGCTGCTGTCTTTTTTAACGCCGCTGGCGATTTTATTATTGGTATATATCTTGTTTGGGATGTTCCCCTTTGGTCAGAAATCCCTTTTGATTACCGACATGAGCCAGATTTATGTGGACTTCCACTCCTGGTTTTATGATGTCCTAAAGGGCGGGGATAACTTCCTTTTCTCCTGGAATACCGGCCTGGGTATGAATATGGTAGGGGTTTTGACCTTTTATCTCTCCAGCCCCTTTTCTTTTCTGATCCTGCTGTTCGAGCGCTCCCAGATTCCCGACGCCATCCTGCTCATCACCCTATTAAAGGTGGGATCCTGTGGGCTGACCTTTTCCTTTTACTCCTCCAAGGCCCTCCGGTTCAATGGGATCCGAAACGTGATCTTTTCCAGCATGTACGCCTTGACCACCTATGTGGTGGTATATGCCCTTAATATTATGTGGCTGGACGGCATCATCATGCTTCCCCTAGTACTATTGGGCGTCCATAGCCTGGTGGAAAAAGGGAGGATTCTCCCCTTGACGGTCAGTTTCCTAGTAGCCTTTATCACGCAGTTCTACATCGCCTATATGATCGGTGTTTTTTCCGTTTTCTATTTTCTAGGGCTCATGTTTCACGTAAAGAGGCCGGCCTGGAAAACACTGGGCAATCGATTGGGTAAATTTGTCTTGTCGGGGGCTCTAGGGGGATTTATGTCGGCTTTTTTGCTGCTGCCCACCTATCTGTCTCTCCAATACGTATACCTCTACATTTCCACCTCCAACCCGGGAGCCCATACCCTAACTCCCATAGAACTCATCAGTAAAATGGCCTTGGGGAGCTACGACACGTTAACCTATGGGCTTCCCAATCTCTTTTGCGGGACTTTATGCATCCTCCTGGGGATCCTTTATTTCCTCAACCGCAGCATCCCCAAACGGGAAAAAATCATCTCTGGTAGTATGCTGTTGATCCTGCTGCTCAGCATGACGTTTTGGCCTCTTAACATGTTTTGGCACGCCTTTGACGAACCCACTTGGTTTCCCTATCGTTTTTCCTTTTTGTATTGTTTTGTACTGCTGGTGCTGTCCATCCGGTGTTTCCAGAGGCTGGACGGACTCAAAGGCTGGCACATTGCCGCGGCGGCCGGAGGAGGATCCATCTGCTTTGGAAGCGTGCTGTTGTTTGGGATGGAGCATATCACCGCCATGCAAATCGGGACGACCGTTGCACTTTTGTGCGTTTACGCTCTGCTGATAGCCGCCATGCGATATCGTCCCCAGGCCGCCCTTGCCATGACCCTTGTCCTGGCGGCCACCGTGGTGGTGGAGCTTTATGATAACACGAGTAAAATGGTCAGTGCGATGGATACGGAGTTCGGGTACAACGACCGGGCTTCCTATGTCGGCTTTGTGGAGAACCGGTCCGGCGTCATCCAATCCATCCGGCAGCAGGACCGCAGCTGGTACCGTATGGAAAATCACGATATGCGCAATGCAAACGATTCCCTTTCCCTGGACTACTACGGCATGGCCCACTACGATTCCTTCACAAACCAGCATATGTCCCAGTTTTTAAGTCACCTGGGCGTGACCACTACGGTGCAAAATCGTTTTTTGCGGTACTATGGTTCCACCAGCGCATTGGATTCTTTGCTGGGCATTAAGTATGTACTGGGCACCACGGAACGGCGCAATGGATACCGTGAAATCCAGACTTTTGGCAATGACCAAAAGGTGTTTCAGAATGAAAATGCGTTGTCCATTGGATATATGGTGGACGATGACCTGAAACATTTCACTTATTATCCGGATTCCCAAAAGGATCCCTTTTACCTGCAAAACAAATTGCTGAGCGCCATGGATGGCCAAGAGTACGATTATTATACCCCCATCTACAAAGTTGTTACCCAGACGGCCGAAAACATATCCGTAGAACCCTATAACTACTGGTGGAACAGCGTCAGCAAAAATGAAAACAACGGCAACTCCTATATCTCTTACACCATTGTCAATCCCAAGGCGCAAAACGTCTGTTTTTATCTGCCGTCCATCGGGCTGCCGGAGCAAAATTGCGTCTATGTCAACGGCGAATTGTACGGTCCATGGGGGTACGATCTCATCGGCGCTATGGATCTGGGATGGTGGGAGGCCGGCCAGGAGATTACCGTCAGCTTTGAGCTGAGGAAGGACAGTTGTTATCTAGGAGAACCCCAGTTCTATGGGTTTGACGGCCATGCCGCCGACCTGCTTTTCGACCGGCTGAAGGAGCATCAGATGACCGACATTGAGATGGGTACTGCTTCTGTCAAGGGCACTGTGGACGCAGGGGAGGGGGGACTATTGTTTACTTCCATCCCGTCCGATCCCGGATGGTCGGTGAAGGTGGATGGGGAAACCGTTCAACCGGTCAACATTGCCGATGCCTTTTGGGCGGTGGAGCTGCCGGAGGGCCAGCACGAGGTATGCTTCTCCTTTATGCCCCAAGGGTTCCGGATCGGGGTCATTTTATCCATTGCCGCTTTGTTGCTGGCGGTAATCCTTGTCTATCGTATTGATTACAAAGGGACAAGAAAAAAGAAGGAAATCCCTTTGGATAAAACAGAAAATCCAGTATCCTAAACATTATTTTTAGCAAGGCAAAGGAAACAACAAAAGGGAGGCAGTAGATCTGCCTCCCTTTTGTAATGGGAATGGGTCATTCTATTTGGTCTTTGCATTGATAAAGGTAGGTTCTAGTTTAGAATAGGTAATGCGTTGGCTGGAATAAAGGCTATACGATCCGCTCATGAGATAGCTGATGGCGCAGGCAAAAGCGAAGGCCAACACATTGCCGCTGCCGAACAATTCGATGCTCAAGATGATGCTGGCGATGGGACAGTTGACCACACCACAAAATACCGATACGAGTCCCAACGCAGCGGCGAAACTGGGATCAAGCCCTAAAAATTGGCCTGCCACACATCCGAAGGTGCTGCCGATGAAGAAGGCGGGGACAATTTCACCGCCTTTGAATCCGGCTCCCAATGTAAGCGCCGTCAGCAGGATTTTGAGGAGGAAAGCTTCCGGCCTGGCATGGCCTCCTAAAGCCAGCCCTACAATGTCCATGCCGGCGCCATTATAATCCCGAGTGCCTACCAATAAGGTAACTATAATAACCAGTCCTCCGCCAACCGCCGCTCTAAGATAAGCGTTGGAAAGGAAACGACGGTATAAGTAGGAAGCTAAATGCATGGCCTTGCAAAAAAGGATGCTGACCAATGCACAGGCCAGTGCCAGCAAGGCGATGCGCCAGGTCAAATCAAAGCCTTGGGACTGCAAGAGGTTGATATGATACGCCACCGGCTGCACCCCAAAGAATAGGGAAATCTTGTAGGATACCAGTGCGCTGCAGATGCAGGGAAGAAAGGCGGAGTAGTGGAAGATGCCGACGCTGATGACCTCCATACTAAAGAGAGTAGCGGTGACGGGAGTGCCAAACAAGGCGCTGAATAAACCGCTCATGCCGCACATGATAAGAATATGTTCCTGTTTTTCACTCAGACGAAGCCAGCGACCCAAGCTGCTTCCCAGGCTACCCCCGATCTGAAGGGCGGCGCCTTCCCGTCCGGAGGATCCTCCACATAGATGGGTCAACACCGTACCCACAAAAATCAACCCAGCCAAACGCAGGGGAGGACGCTTGTTTTCCCGGATACTTTCTAGGATTAGATTGGTACCCCTGTCGTCGTCCAGCCCGGCGATATGATAGAGCCAGGCGATGATGACGCCTGCCACAGGAAGCAGATACAAAAGCCAAGGTACTTGGAGACGGATGTCGGTTGCCCCATCCACAGCATAATGGAATAAAGTCCCTACCAGGCCGCACACAATGCCTGCGCCTCCTGCAAACACCGCTGATTTTAACAGTGTGACTACATAGGGCTTACAAGCGTTAAAACGTCCATGGATCAAGGAGCGGACTTTTTGCGGAGTCCAAAGCTCTCCCATGTCAAATTCCCCTTTTCCTGATATAAGCTATCTTTTATTGTATCACATCTGGCCTATTGTGACAAAAAACCATTTGCCAAATTTTTATCCCAATATCCCTGCGATTTCGTTGGGAACGGAATACAAAACACCACCTGCTGACAGGATGGCCCCGTCAGCAGGTGGTGTTTAACATAGATAAAAATTAGTATCCCATCCGCTTTTGTTGGCGGATATCCCGGCCCATAAACACCAACCGATCGTATCCACCGATGATGCGGGAGGTAATGCGCTGGGTGTATTTGTCGTTTAACTCCTGCATGGTTAAATTGGTATTGATGATGGTGGGCCTGGACGACAGCAGTCGGGAATTGATGAGATTATAAATGGAAGCAGTGACGAATTGAGTGGTAAACTCTGTTCCCAGATCGTCCAGGATTAGAAGATCACATTCCAAAAGGCTCCGGGCACTGTCGTCGTTTGAGCCCCGCCCGAATTTCTCCTGTTCTAACTTAGACATCAAATTTTGTACCGATCCGTACACCACCCCGAACCCGTGATCGATGGCCGCTCTGGCGATGGAGAGGGACAAATGGGTTTTGCCGAGGCCAGTGGGACCTTGCATCAGGATGCTGGAGGAGTGAAGGGAAAAGTCTTTTGCATAATGCCGGCAGTAGTCCAGGATGGTTTCCATCTGCTGGCGGGGAGAGACGCCGCCGTGCTCCAGGGGAGAGAGATCGTAGTACTCCAGGGAAAAATTTTCAAAACTACAGGAGGCAATAGGAGTCAAGGAGTTGATCCGGCGATACGCTTCCTTGCGCATCAGTTCCTTCAGGCACTGACATTGGCCGTCATCGGTAAACCCCTCGTCCTCACAAATGGGACAAACCGGATGCAATTCCAAATAATCGGTGGGATATCCGTGCTGAAGGAGGAGGGCGTTATACCGCCTCTGAAGCTGTTTGTTTTGGGCGGTAAGGCGATCCATTTGCTGCTGAATATCTCCGGTAGAATCCAGTACCGAACGGGCCGCTTCCAAGCTGGTCTGGGCCAAACGGCGCTCGATGTCCATCACCTCAGGGATCTTTTGGGCGATTTCCTGCCGCCTCCTCGACTGCTGTTGACGGACAAGTCCCCGCCGACGGGACAATTCATCCAAAGCCGCCCCATAAATCTCCCGGCCGTAGCCCATGCATCATTCCTCCTTTTTTACTCCAGGCATCACCTGGGTCATACGTTCATAGGCATCCAGATCAAAAGAGACTGGACCGCCCAAGCTTTTTTTGGCTTGATTGGGTTTTCCTTTGTTCAAAACGGCCACTGCGTCTTTGGGCGTTTTGACATTTGCTTTGTGCCACCGTTCCAGCACTTTATTGATATAAGAGAAGTCTAGCTTCCCGATGTAATTGACGCACTGCTCATAGGCCATGCGGATGATGTCGATGGAAAAAGACCATTCCTGCATCCAACGCTGGGTATAAGTGTCCTCCCGGGCGCTGGGAGAACGGGAGGAGATCCCAAACGCAGTGCAGATTTTATTCCAATTGCATTGGGCGGTGTGGATTTGAGCCAGCTTGCGCTCGGCTTTTTCCAAAGTATCGATTTCCTCGTCGGCCCAGTTGACAGCCATTTTTTCAATGTATCGCATATTACATTTTTCTCTGGACTGGGCAAATTCAATAATCATCAAAATCACACCGGTGGGAAGGCCGTTGTAGTCGTGAAGCCACACAAGGGTACTGATCTCGGCAGGGGAAAGAGGACGGCCGAATCGGATCTGGGTTTCTTGCAACAGGAAAGCGATGTCCTCGCACTCTGTGGCGCGCCTTAATACCTCGCGGCTGTCCGGTTTCGGGGAAGGGGCGGGGACGTGGCCGACCCTTGCTTGTGAAATAGAAGGGGAAGCAGACGATTCCGCTTTTTCTTCCGCAGAGTCTGGGACTGGCTGAGAAAGGCTATTTGGCTCCTCTACCGATGAAATAGACGTACTGTCAGACGATGGAGAAGCAGCCGGCGCATATCCGTCCTCCATAGGGCTGAGCAGTCCAGCCTCCACCCAATACTGAAGGGCATCCATGGTGTCCAGCCGTGAGAGGCCGATGGCGCTTGCCACATCATCGACGTCGGCCTTTTCGCCGGCGTGACGCAGCAGCCATAATAGGGCTTTGAGTTGGGCCGAACCAGCTAATTTTAAATGTTTGTCTACAACGGCGCTTGGAACAGCGAAAACCGCGTTCCAGGCGCCGAGATTGATACCGTATTGCATCGGGCAACCCCCAATTGGATTTGATTATATGTTAGATGGGATTTTTGATCTGGGTACGGCCGGGATAACGTTTATGCAATTTTTCCTGATAGGTTTTCGGACGGCTGTGGATGTACACACTGAGCACAAGGCCGATCCCAAGGAATAAGGTACTGGTAGAAGAACCGCCGGCACTGAAGAAAGGAAGGGTTACGCCGATAACCGGCAAAAGGCAGATGTTCATGCCGATGTTGATAAAGATTTGAGCCATCAAAGTGGCGAACATGCCGATGCATAAGTACGATCCTACCGGATCCTTAGCCATAGAGGAGATCCGCATAATACGCAGTAAAATAGCCACCAAAATTAGGATGAGCACCAATGTTCCCAAAAAGCCAAAGGTTTCACCGGCCACTGAAAAGATGAAATCATTTTCTCGTTCGGGTAATTTAATAGTGCCGCTTTCAGCGATACCTTTGCCGGTAAGCTGCCCGGAACCGATCATCATCCGGGCATTGTTTTGCTGCAACCCTGCATTTAAAGGGTCGCTTTCAGGATGCAAAAAAATGGTAAATCGTTCCTTTTGGAAGTCCTTTAAAACATAGGTCCACAGCAGGGGGATGGCTACGATGACGAGGGACAATCCCACCACAAAATAGCGGAACTTTACCCCAGCGGCAAACATCATAGCCAGGCAAATAAATACAAACACAAGGGCAGTACCGTCGTCGCCTTGGAGGGCCACCAGCCCCACTGGGATCATCCCGTGGACCACCAACAGTACCAAATTGAGCGGATCGTTTAAATGATCGCCAGAATGGGATAAATGAAGGGAAAACGTGATGATAAAAGCTATTTTCAATAGTTCTGACGGCTGGAACCCGATGCCGATTCCGGGGATAATGAGCCAGGCCTTATCGTCGGCGGCGCCGGTATCCTGGCCGAAGAAATAGGTCATGATCATCAGCCCTACCGCAATAGGGACAAAAATCCACCAGCAAGAAGTAATGGCCTCGTAGTCAATGTTAGAAATAATAATGGCGGCGATGACGCCCAATAAGACAGCGCCCACCTGAACGATCATTTTGCGGTTGATGCCAAAACCGGCTATTTCAAATAACGCAGATGTGCTGCTGGATTGCATAAAAGACGATTGGGATGCGACCAGCAATAACAAAAGGCCATAGCCGCAGGCGAATAAACATAAGGTTAACAGCAGCTTATCGGTCTCTCGAAAGTAGTTGCCAATAGCACCAAAGACTTTTTTCAATGAACTTCACCTCGATCTCTCACATAACGTTGCTAGAAAAGATGATATGTCTTTTTATTATACCGTTCCCCATCCACAAGTTCAAGCCAAATACTTTTAATTTGGTGGTTTTTATGCTATACTGAAAAAGTATTTTGCAAAAAAATAAAGAAAAAACAAGAAAGGCGGCAGATCTTATATGGTTTTTGTATCCCATTCGCCGGCGCAGACAGAGCAGATCGGCCGGCAGTTGGCGGCTCGATTAACACCTGGTTCGGTGGTGGCCCTGTACGGCGGACTGGGTATGGGAAAAACCGCTTTTGTGAGGGGTTTGGCATCCGGCTTAGGGGTGGACGCCCAGGAAGTATCCAGTCCAACCTTTGCTTTGGTACACGAGCACCAAGGCGACCTGCCTCTTTTCCACTTTGATATGTATCGCGTGTCCGGATGGGATGATTTGGAATCCACCGGATTTTTTGATTATTTGCAGCGCGGCGGCATCGTGGCGCTGGAGTGGAGTGAAAATGTAGAAGAAGCCCTTCCGGAGGATGCGATTCATGTGGCCATCGCCCCAGGCGAGGGGTTGGACGACCGTATGATCACCATTGCGCCGGACGAGCTGGAGGGGAGAGGAATATGAAAATCTTGGCCATTGATTCCACAGCTGTCTCCGCCTCCTGTGCGCTGATGGAGGAGGAAAAACTGACGGCGGAATTTTATATGAACTGCGGGTTGACCCACAGCGAAACCCTGATGCCCATGATAAACGATGTGCTGAGGTACACTGGTACCAAAGCGCAGGACTTGGACTATCTGGCGGTGGCGGCTGGACCGGGTTCTTTTACCGGCGTGCGCATTGGCGTAGCCGCCGTTAAGGGGATGGCGCTGGCGTTAGATTTGCCTTGTGTGGGGGTTTCTACTTTAGAGGCCATGGCTTGGAATCTGGTGGGCCGGGAGAGGACGACGGTGTGTGCGGTGATGGATGCCCGTTGTAAGCAGGTGTACCAGGCTTTTTTTGAAGTGGATGAAACCTCTGTGACAAGGCAATGCGAGGATCGGGCTATTTCCATTGAACAGTTAGGCCAAGAGATTGCAAAAGCCGGCCGGCCGGTCATGCTGGTAGGGGATGGAGCACAGCTTTGTATAAAAGAGTTGAAGGATACGGGACTTGTCCAGTTGGCCCCATTGGCCATCCGGTACCAGCGGGCCAGCGGCGTGGCCCAAGCAGCTATGGAAAGCATCCGCTTAGGACAAACTTTAGATGGAGATGGGCTGCGGCCTATCTACCTTAGGCTGCCTCAAGCGGAACGGGAACGAAAAAAGAGAATTCAATCAGGAGGGGATCCAGTATGATCGCATTGGGATGTGACCACGGCGGGTTTGAGCTCAAAGAAGCCATCCGCCGTCATTTGGAAGACAATCAGGTGGAGTACCGCGACTTTGGCATTTATGAGAATAAGTCGGTGGATTATCCAGAAATAGCCAATATAGTGTCTCATGCGGTGGCGGATGGACAATGCGGATTGGGGATCCTATGTTGCGGTACGGGCATCGGCATGTCCATGGCGGCCAACAAGGTGGACGGAGTAAGGGCAGCTTGCTGTTCGGACTATTTTTCCGCCAAATATACCAGGCTCCACAACGACGCCAATGTCTTGTGCCTGGGCGGACGAGTGCTGGGAGAAGGGCTGGCGCTGGAACTGGTGGATGTATTTTTAAACACCAAGTTTGAAGGCGGCCGTCATCAGAAGCGTATCGAGATGCTGGCCCAGATTGAAAAGGGGCAGCTTTAATACCGACGGCAAGAACTATGATAGGAAAAAGGGAGAGGATAGGTATGGACGATAAGTTAACGGTGTTATCCCATCCCCTGGTGGGGCAGATTATGACCGAATTGCGGGATCAGAATACGCCCCCGCATGAGTTCCGTACTTTGGTGCGCAAGCTATCCATGTTGCTCTGTTACGAGGCGACAAAGAATCTTCCCACTGTGGAAACAGAGGTCATGACCCCTGTGGCCCCGGCAAAAGGGATTGTGGTGGATCAATCCAAGCTGGTGTTTTTGCCCATCCTGCGTGCCGGCTTGGGGATGCTGGACGGGGCATTGGAACTAATCCCGGGCGCATCGGTAGGACATCTTGGCATGTACCGGGATGAAGAAACCTTGACGCCGGTGCATTATTACACCAAATTCCCTCCCCAATTTGAAGGACGGGGCGCCATCATTCTGGATCCCATGTTAGCAACCGGAGGCTCGGCGGTGGATGCTGTGGAAAAAACAGCTTCTTATGGCCCGGCTTGGATCAAGTTTTTGTGTATTCTCTCGGCCCCTCAGGGGATTGAAAAATTATCCAAAGCCTACCCGGATGTGGAGATCTATACGGCGGCTGTGGATCAGAGCCTCAACGATCACGGATACATTGTACCCGGCTTAGGAGACGCCGGCGACCGTATTTTTGGTACGGTGGGATAAATTGCTGATATTGGAAGATAAAAAAGCTTGACATATGGATGAGTTGTTGATATAATATTGCGAGAAAAGAAAGTAGAGCGCTATGCAGCGACTCTCACCCTTCCGATTCCGTTCGCGGAGGTGTTCATAACGATGGTGATTCTGCGGAGGATTACTGAGCTATGTTGTGTTCAAACACGGACGGAAAAGGTACTTTTCCATCCGTGTTTTTTTGTGACGGCAGGATGCCGTCGCCATTTTGCCCATTAAGGGCCTTGGAGGTGCTTTGGTATTAGCAAGGAAATGCAAATCAACGAACAGATCCGCGATAGGGAAGTCCGTGTCATCGGCCCGGACGGCGGTCAGATTGGCATCATGTCTGCACGTGATGCGCAGAGAATTGCCTATGAGAAAAATCTCGATCTGGTAAAAATTTCGCCTACAGCCAACCCGCCTGTGTGCCGCATCATGGATTACGGCAAATACCGCTTTGAACAGGCCAAACGTGAAAAGGAAGCCAGAAAAAATCAGCACATCGTCGAAATCAAAGAGGTCCGTCTTTCCCTGAACATCGATACGCATGACTTCAATACCAAGGTGAACCATGCCATGCGCTTTTTGAAAGAGGGCAATAAGGTAAAGGTTTCCATCCGTTTTCGTGGACGTGAAATGGGTCATCCCGAGATTGGCACCGAGATCATGCAGCGGTTTGCCGAGGCGGTCAGCGAGTGCGGCGGGATTGAAAAACAGCCTAAACTAGAGGGCCGTCATATGATCATGTTTGTGTCGGCCAAGACCCAGAAACCGGCCAAAAAAGAAAAGGAAGCCGGACCGCGCGAAAATTCCTAGTGGAGTTGTGTGCGGGTTTATCAAATCTAAGGAGGACATACCATCATGCCTAAGATGAAGACTCACAGCGGCGCGAAAAAGCGCTTCAAACTTTCCAAAAACGGCAAGGTCATCCGCGCCCATGCCAACAAGTCTCACATTCTTACTAAGAAGAATACCAAGCGTAAACGCAACCTGCGTAAGACTTCTGTGGCCGACGTTACCAATGTCAAGGCCGTCAAGAGACTCATTCCTTATAAATAAGGAGCACTTTGACCAATTGGGGCGGTTTGCCCAATCCCAGATAACGGAGGTATAATGAGAAATGGCTCGTATTAAAGGCGCAATGATGACGCGCAAAAGAAGAAAAAAGACTCTGAAACTGGCCAAAGGTTATTTTGGCGCTAAGTCCAAGCTGTTTAGAACTGCCAAGCAGGCTGTGATGAAATCCGGCCAGTATGCATACATCGGCCGCCGCCACAAGAAACGTGATTTCCGCCGCCTGTGGATCACCCGTATTTCGGCCGCTTGCCGCATGAATGATATGAATTACTCCACCTTTATGAATGGCCTGAAGAAGGCCGGCATCTCCCTCAACCGCAAGATGCTGGCTGAAATCGCTGTCTCTGACGAGGCCGGTTTTAAGGCTTTGGTGGAAAAAGCCAAGGCTGCTTTGGCTGCCTAATAGATAGATTTTCCAGACGCCCGGGACTTTTCCCGGGCGTATTTGTTAGGTGGGAAAGAGAAAAAGGGAGGTTTCAAATTGGCGTTTCAGCTGGATAGTCGCGAGAATCCCAAAGTGAAGCACTTTGTCAAGCTTTTAAGCAGTGGGAAATACCGGCAGGAACAGGGCCTTTTTGCCATTGAAGGGGCAAGGTTATGTATGGATGCACTGCAAAGTGGCATACCAATAGCGGAACTTTTCTACACCCAGGAAGCGGTCAAAAAATATAGTGCAATTATCACGGCATTGGAACAAAAGGCGTCAAAATCCTACCAAATTTCCGATGGAATTGCCAAGAAAATGGGGGATACTGCCCATCCCCAAGGGGTATTTTGCACCTGTAAGATGCTTGACAAACCGGACGACTTGGTTACAATAGGAACAGACAGCCGCATCCTGGCCATGGAAAATATCCAGGATCCCGCCAATTTAGGCGCCATGCTGCGTACAGCGGAAGCGGTAGGGATAGGCAGGGCCATTTGTTCGGCCGGATGCTGTGATATATACCATCCTAAGGTGCTCAGGGCTTCTATGGGGGCGGTGTTTCGCCTGCCCGTCCGGCGGGAGGAAAATCTCCCTGAGACTTTGGAGAAGCTGACCCAAATGGGAATACTGACCATGGCGGCGGTGCCCGATGCGTCGGCTAAGCCGGTGACTTCTTTGCATTTTGACACAGGTGCAGTGGCCGTCATTGGGAACGAGGGGAATGGTTTGACAAAAGAGACCATAGAAGCATGTAAGGTTCAAGTGACCATCCCGATGAAAGGACGTGCGGAATCTTTGAATGCATCCATGGCAGCCTGCATCCTAATGTGGGAAATGCTGCGGTAAAATTCCCTGAAAGGAATGGATCATGAAGGATCAAAAAGATGTGATCAGTTGGATCTGGTTACAAAAGGCGTTGGGAGTGGCCAGCCCAAAAGTACGCGCTATCCATACCACTTATGGTTCGGCTCGTGAGTTTTATGAAGCGGGGCCTACGGAATGGCGTTTATCGGGGCTTGTGACGGCCGCCGATGTTCACAGGTTATGTCAAGTGGATTTTACCCAATGTGAAACGGTCATCGACGATTGTCAGAGGCTCCACTATCAAATCCTGACGCCCGATCAGGAAGGATATCCCAACCGGCTTTTAAACATTGACGATTACCCGGCGGTATTGTATGTCTGGGGAGATCTTGGGGATGTGGACAATGAGATTCTCATCTCTATGGTGGGGACGCGTTCGGCCTCGCCTTATGGAAGAGAGGTAGCCGGCCGCCTATCGGCCACTTTGGCCAAAGCCGGAGCGGTGATAGTCAGCGGCGCAGCCTATGGGATCGACACTGTGTGTCACAAGGGCGCATTGCGGGGAGGAGGACGCACCATTGCCGTATTGGGATGTGGCATTAATACACGGTATCTGGTGGAAAATGAGCAACTTCGCCGGACTATTTCTCAAAATGGAGCCGTTATTTCAGAGCATCCCCCGGGGACGGCCGCGGTACCTCGCCATTTTCCCATCCGGAACCGTCTGATTTCCGGCTTATCCTTGGGGACGGTGGTCATTGAAGCGGGTGTGCGCAGTGGATCGCTCATCACCGCCCACAAAGCCATCGAGCAAGGGCGGGATGTCTTTGCTGTTCCAGGCAGCGTTTTGAGCGAATATTCGGCTGGATGCAACAAGTTGTTAGGTGAATGCGCGAAACCGGTAGGTTGTGCTTATGATATTTTATCGGAGTATGTGGATCAATATCCCCACTGCATCCGTTTGGATTTGCCGGAGGTGCACGAAAAAGCCCACAGAGATATGAAACCGTGGGAGGATAGGCCGGCAGAAAAATCGGAACCGGCGCCGGTGCGGGAGGCAAAGCCTCAGCCATCTGAAAAGGCGGCCGTAGAGAGGAAAAGTACAAAAAAGCGGGTTGGGCGGCAAAAGACGGATGCACCGCAAAATGAAGCGTCGGCAGAATTTGTGGTTCGGGAAGCGCCGCTTCCCTCCAGTTTGTCGCTGACGCCGGAGGCAAAGAAGCTTTATCAGCTCTTGGATGAAACCCCGCAGCACGTGGATGAATTGGCGTATAGAAGTGGATTGACCTCTTATGTTGTGGCCGCGGCTATGACAGAGCTGGAAATTGCACATCTAGTCCGTCCCCACGTAGGGAGAAGGTTTTCGCGCATGGTGGTGCGCAGCCGTCGATAAACTTGTATATCTATAAAACACGATTTTACTGCGTTGGCAGAACATGAAATAAGGAAGGTAAGTCAATGTCCAATTTAGTCATAGTTGAGTCTCCTGCCAAGGCCAAGACCATTCAGAAATACTTGGGTTCTGATTATGAGGTGTTGGCATCCATGGGCCATGTCCGAGATCTACCCAAAAGTAAGTTGGGTGTGGACGTTGAGCATGACTTTCAGCCTCAATATCTGGATATCAAAGGAAAAGGCGATCTAATCAAAAAGTTAAAGCAGACCGCCGCCAAAAGTTCCCACATCTATCTTGCAACCGACCCCGACCGCGAAGGGGAGGCTATTTCGTGGCATCTCTCCCAGATGCTGGGGCTCGATGAAAAAGACCCCAATCGCGTGACCTTTAATGAGATCACCAAAAGCGGCGTGCAAACGGGAATGGAACATCCCCGCCAGATCGATTTGGATTTGGTCAACGCCCAGCAGGCCCGCCGCATTTTGGACCGCATTGTGGGCTACAAGATCAGCCCGTTTTTGTGGCGCAAGGTGCGCCGTGGATTATCGGCTGGACGCGTGCAGTCGGTAGCGGTGCGCATTATTGTGGACCGGGAACAAGAAATCAAAAAATTCAAACCGGAAGAATACTGGACCCTGGATGCCAAAATGCGCAAAAAGGGATACCAAAAGCAGTTTAACGCCACCTTCTATGGCGATCAAAAGGGCAAGATCAAGCTGCACAATAAGGAGGAGGCCGATGCGATTCTGGCGAAGCTCCAGGATGCAGAATACATTGTTTCCAATGTAAAGAAGAGCATCCGCCGCAAATCGCCGGCGCCGCCTTTTATCACCTCCACCCTCCAGCAGGAGGCATCCCGAAAGCTGGGATTCCAAGCCCGCCGTACCATGAAAGCCGCCCAGGAGCTTTACGAAGGCGTGGAAGTGGCCGGTATGGGTGCAGTGGGCCTTATTACCTATATGCGTACCGACTCACTGCGCATCTCTGAGGAGGCCCGCGCCGCTGCCACCGGTTTTATCCGGGAGACCTGGGGGGATAAGTATCTCCCTGAAAAACCCCGGTATTTTAAATCCCGGGCCAGCGCCCAGGATGCCCATGAGGCTATCCGTCCCACCATGCCGGACCTTTCTCCCGACAAGGTGAAAGACAGCTTAAGCAGCGATCAATATAAATTGTATAAACTCATCTGGGAGCGCTTTATTGCCAGCCTGATGGCAAACGCTGTGTACGATACCGTGCAGGCCGATATCACGGCGGGAGAGTATCTCTTCAAAGCATCGGGCCGCACCGTCCGCTTCGACGGCTATACTGTTTTATATGAAGAGAGCAAGGACGACGAGGAAAAAGAGGGAGGGGCCCTACCTCCTTTGGAGAAGGACGATCCGTTGATCCTCAAGGAACTCAAAGGCAATCAGCACTTTACCCAGCCGCCTCCAAGATATACCGAGGCTTCTCTTATCAAGGCGTTGGAGGAGAAAGGCATCGGCCGTCCCTCCACGTATGCCCCCACCATTACCACCATCTTGGCGAGGGAGTATGTAGAGAGGGAAGGAAAAGCCCTTAAGCCTACGGTGTTGGGCGAGGTCATCACCCAGCTGATGAAGGACCATTTTAAAGATATTGTGGATGTGGGATTTACCGCCCACATGGAGGAGGATCTGGACAACGTAGAGGCCGGCAAGATCAATTGGGTAGATACCCTGCATCAGTTTTACGACGGCTTTGAGAAGACACTGGAGAAAGCCGAGAAGGAAATGGACGGCACCCGGGTAAAGATCCCCGACGAGGAGACTGACGAGGTGTGTGAACTGTGCGGCCGGAAGATGGTCATCAAGGTGGGACGGTTTGGGAAGTTTTTGGCTTGTCCGGGATACCCGGAATGCAAAAACACCAAGAAACTGGTTAAGGAGACCGGTGGATTCTGTCCCAAATGCGGCGCACGGGTGCTTTTGAAGAAGTCTAAGAAGGGCCGTCCCTACTACGGTTGTGAAAACAATCCCCGCTGCGACTTTATGACATGGGATGAACCGCTCAAGGAGACCTGTCCCAAATGCGGCAAGTCGCTTTTCCGCAAAAAGGGAAAGAATGCAAAGATCTACTGCGCCAACGAGGAATGCGGTTACGAAAGAGCGGTTGAGAAGAAATGAGGCCGGTAACCGTAATCGGAGCGGGTTTGGCCGGATGCGAGGCCGCCATGCAGGTGGCAAAGGCCGGCATCCCTGTGAGGCTCATGGAGCAAAAGCCGTGTAAGTATTCTCCAGCCCATCACCTTCCTCAGTTTGCAGAACTGGTGTGTTCCAACTCCCTCAAAGCGGAACGTCTGGGCAGTGCAGCCGGACTGCTTAAAGCCGAGATGCAGCGTCTTGGTTCGGTGTGTGTGGACGCGGCATATGCCTGCCACGTCCCGGCGGGAGGAGCATTGGCGGTGGACCGGGATGCATTTGCCAGCCTGGTGACCGAACGTGTCCGATCCCATCCTCTCATCCAGGTGGAGGAGGGAGAGGCGTTGTCCATCCCAAAAGAAGGTATCGTCATCGTAGCCACCGGCCCCTTGACAGAGGGGGAGCTGGCCCAGGACATTCAACGTGTGGTGGGGGAGGGAACCCTCAGCTTCTATGACGCTGCGGCTCCCATTGTCACTGCGGAATCGGTGGATATGGATCATGCCTTTGCGGCCTCCCGTTATGACCGGGGAGGGGAGGACGATTATCTCAACTGCCCTATGAATAAGGAGCAGTATGAGGCGTTTTATGAGGAACTCATCCATGCCCAGCCGGCTATGCTCCATGCATTTGATCGTCCCAAGGTGTACGAAGGCTGTATGCCGGTGGAAGTCATGGCAAAACGCGGGGCCGATACCTTGCGGTTTGGCCCGTTAAAACCAGTGGGGCTTCGGGATCCGTCCACAGGACATCGTCCTTGGGCGGTAGTGCAGCTGCGCCGGGAAAACCGGGAGGGGACTCTTTATAACTTAGTGGGATTCCAAACCAATTTAAAATTCCCGGAGCAAAAACGGGTTTTTTCCATGATTCCGGCTTTGCACGACGCCCAATTTGTGCGCTATGGCGTAATGCATCGCAATAGTTTCCTTTGTTCCCCCCATCTGTTAAACTCGGATCAGAGCCTTCGTAAGAATCAAAATATCTTCTTTGCCGGGCAGATCACGGGGGTGGAAGGGTATATGGAATCGGCTATGTCGGGCATCTGGGCGGGTATTAACGCCGCAAGACGAGTGCAGGGGAAACCAATGGTAACCCCTCCGCCCGATACCATGGCGGGTGCTCTGCTTCGGTACATATCCGACCCGGAAGTCAAGGATTTCCAACCCATGGGGGCGAATTTTGGGATCTTGCCTCCCTTAGAGCATCCCATCCGGGATAAAAAGGCCCGTTATGAAGCATTGGCGCAGCGGGCCATAGAACATTTTGAGCAAATGATGGAGCGGGAGCTCTGATTTTTGACAAAGGAGGGCATTGCCATGAAAATCATCGTAGACGCTTACGGCGGCGACAATGCGCCGTTAGAAGTATTACGGGGCTGTGCAGCTGCCGTGGAGGCTTACGGCTATGAAATTATCCTGTGCGGTCTGGAAAAATCCTTGCGTAAGCTGGCTTTGGAATACGACATTTCTCTAAAGAATTTTACCTTTGTAGAGGCGCCGGACGTCATCAGTATGGAGGATGACCCCGGCAGTATCCTAAAGAAAAAGAAAAACTGCTCTATGGCAGTGGGCCTCCGTCTGCTGGGGGAAGGCGGAGGAGACGCCTTTGTCTCAGGCGGTTCCACCGGCGCTTTGGTGGTAGGAGGAACCTTTTACGTCAAACGCATCAAGGGCATCAAAAGATGCGCCTTGGCCACCCTTATGCCTTCCACAAAAAATTACTTTATGTTGTTGGACGTGGGGGCAAATGTGGATTGCCGTCCTGAGATGCTGCGTCAATTCGGCATCATGGGGTCGGTGTATATGGAATCGGTCATGGGAAGGACCAAGCCCAAGGTAGGGCTTGTCAACATCGGGACCGAGACCACCAAAGGCGGCGAATTGCAACTCAATTCCTTTGAGCTTTTGCAGCAAGCGCCCATCAACTTTGTGGGCAATGTGGAAGCCAGGGAAATCCCTTACGGAGACTGCGATGTTGTGGTATGCGATGGTTTTACCGGAAACGTCATTCTAAAGCTGACCGAAGGGCTAGCTTCTTCCCTGCTAGGGCAGATCAAAGGTATCTTTAAGAGGAATATGCGCGGCAAGCTGGCAGCAGCCATGGTGATGCCCGGCATGAAGGAACTCAAAAAACGTATGAGCACCGAGGAAGTAGGCGGCGCTCCTTTGCTTGGGACATCGCGTCCTGTCTTTAAAGCTCACGGCAATTCCAACGCGAAGGCCTTCCAGAACGCCATCCGTGTGGCAGCCGACTTTGCTGCCAAAGGCGTTATCGACCGCATCACGGAATCGTTGGCCGAGCGGTCCAAAGAGGAACAAGAAACAAAAGAATAATTTTTTATTAATCGCAATCGCATTGCGCGACATCATTGAGGGGGAAATATCAGGTGATACTTCAGAAAGTCATCCGTCTGTTGAGCGACGAGTTGGGAATGGACGAAGCAAACATTGGATCCTCTATGACCTTAGAGGATCTAGGCGTGGACGAGATGGCCATGGACAATCTCGTCATGGCGCTGGAAAGTGAATATGGCTTGGAAGTAAGCCCGGAACAAACCGACCGTTTTGAAACGGTGGAGGATTTGGCCAGCTTTGTGGAAGACAATCTGGAATAAGAGTCAACAAATGTCCCCGTTAGGGGATATTTGTGTTTATCGGAGTGAAATTGTATGAACAAGATACAGGATCGCATTGGGTACCATTTTAAAAACCAAAACCTGCTGCACACTGCATTGACCCATTCGTCGTATGCAAACGAGGTCAAAAAAGGAGCCGTGTGCAACGAACGTCTGGAATTCCTAGGAGATTCAGTGCTAAGCATTGTGGTATCCGACTACCTCTATAACCATACCAAGATGCCGGAGGGAGAACTCACCCGTTTAAGGGCATCGTTGGTTTGCGAACAGTCGCTGCGCCGTTTTGCCGAGCAGATCGATTTAGGGGAATACCTTCTCCTGGGCAAAGGGGAGCAGCAGATGGGAGGACGCAAACGTCCCTCCATTTTGGCCGATGCCTTTGAGGCGGTCATCGCCGCCATTTATTTGGATGGGGGAATGGATCCGGCCCGGGAATTTGTGCTGCATTTTGTGGAGAAAGAGCTGGAGAGTCACCGTCAGCAGGCCTTCAAGGATTATAAGACGGCATTGCAAGAGATTGTACAGCAGAATCCCGAGGAAAAGCTAAGCTATGTGCTGCTGGGGGAGAGCGGACCGGATCACGACAAACGGTTTACCGTAGAGGTACGGCTCAATTCCAACCCCATTGGAAAAGGGAGCGGGCGCAGCAAAAAGAACGCCGAGCAACAGGCTGCACGAGAGGCACTGGAATTGATGGGATACGGCAAATGAACCACGCAAACGTCGCCTTTTTCATCCCGCATTTAGGGTGCAAGCACCGGTGCAGTTTTTGCAATCAACGGAGCATTTCAGGCGTGCAGGACGTCATAACGCCCCGGCAGGTAGCCGACCAGCTGGAGAAGGCTGTGTATCAGTTGGGGGACCGGATCAGGAAAGCGGAGATCGCCTTTTTTTGGCGGCAGCTTTACCGCACTCCCCAGGCGGATGATGATGGATTATCTGCAAACGGCAGAGCCTTTTCTCAAAGCCGGCTTTTTGGGGATACGTCTCTCCACCCGTCCCGACGCCATTGATCGGGAGGTGCTGGATGTGCTTTGCCAATACGGCGTCACATCGGTGGAATTAGGCGCTCAGAGCATGGATGACAGGGTACTGTCCCTCAACGGAAGGGGACATACCGCCGCCCAGGTGGAACAAGCCGCTGGCCTGATCCGGGAACGAGGCATTTCCCTGGGCCTTCAGATGATGACCGGCCTATACGGCAGCATGCCTCAAACTGACCGGGATACAGCCGAGCGGCTGATACAGTTAGGTCCCGATACCGTGCGAATCTACCCAACTATCGTGATGGAGGGGACGCGGCTCGCACAGCTTTGGGAAAAGGGAGAGTATCGCCCCCAATCCCTTGAGAAAGCGGTGGAGCTGTGCGCCCATCTGATGGACCGGTTTGAGGCAAAAAGGATCCGCGTCATCCGCGTGGGACTACATGCGGGAGGAGGCGTGGAAACCGGGATGCTCAGTGGCCCGTGGCATCCGGCGTTTGGGGAACTGTGTGAAAGCAGGCGTTTTTTGCATCGGGCTTTGGATATGCTTCAAGCCGATGATGTGCCCAGAGGCCCTATGACATTAGGGGTACATCCGTCTGATATGTCCAAGATGATCGGGCAGAAGAGGCAAAATCTGGACAAGTTACGGCAAATAGGATATGATAGTAAGGTGATAGGGAAAAGCGATGTCCCCAAAGGGACCATCCGGATACTGTAAAGAAAGGAGGCGCCGCAAGAGATGTTGCTTACATCGTTGGAGATCCAGGGGTTTAAGTCTTTTCCGGATAAAACCAAGCTGACCTTCGGCGCTGGTATTACAGCGGTGGTGGGTCCCAACGGCAGTGGAAAAAGCAACATCAGCGATGCGGTTCGCTGGGTGCTGGGAGAACAGTCCACCCGGACCCTTCGGGGCGCCAAAATGGAGGATGTGGTGTTTGCCGGCGCCGCGACTCGGAAGGCTCAGGGATTTGCAGAAGTCTCCCTTACCATCGATAATTCCGACCGCCGTATTGATTTTGACAAAGATGTGGTCACCGTTACCCGCCGGTATTACCGGTCGGGGGATTCAGAATATATGCTCAACAAGACCAATGTACGGCTGAAGGATATTAACGAACTGTTTATGGATACCGGCCTAGGCCGGGATGGGTATTCCATCATCGGGCAGGGCAAGATCGCCGATATTGTATCCTCCCGTTCGGAAGACCGGCGTGAGATTTTTGAGGAAGCGGCCGGAATCTCCAAATACCGTTATCGCAAGCATGAGGCCGAGCGAAGGCTGGAAAAGGCCGAGGAAAATTTGATCCGTCTGCGGGATATTTTATCTGAACTGGAAAGCCGCGTCGGCCCATTAAAGGAACAGGCGGAAAAAGCGCAGAAGTTCTTGACTTACGCGGAGCAAAAGCGGACGTTAGAATTGGGCATTTGGATGCGCCAGATCGACCGATCAGGCGAAATCCTGCGGGATCACGAACAGAAGATCCTAGTAGCGCAAGGCCAGCACAATGACCTGGAAAAGAAACTGGAAGGCATAGAATCCGAAATGGAGGAAGTGCAGTCCCAGAGCGCCCGCCAATCGGTACTCATCGATGAGATCCGCCGTTCTTCCGCCCAGTTGGAGGAAGAGGCGGTCCGTATGGAGGGGCAAGTTCAGGTGTTGGAAAACACCGTCTCCCATAATCGGCAGTCCATTGCCCGGTTGGAAGAGGAATTAAAGCAGTCATCCTCCACCGATGAGCAGTTAAGGCGGGATATGGAATCCCGCAAAGAGAGCATACAGAAATTTGATGAGACAAAACGGCATCTTTCTCAAAGGTTGGAACAAGTCCGGCAGGAGATGGAACAGCTTACCCATCAAAGTGCAGGGCATTCCAGCCAAATGGAAAAATTGTCGTCGTCACTCAACCGTTTGGTATCCAGTGCCGCTGACGCTAGGGTGGAAGCAGTAACAGCACAATCCGCCATCCAGGCGCTGGACCAACGGATGGAGACGGCGTCCCATACCATGGAGCAGCAGACCCGGATCATCAATGAAACCAAAGCCGATTTGGAGGATTTGGAACAAAGCTTTGAACGGTTGGAAAATGAAATCCAATCGCTGCAAAATATGGCGAAGGGATATGAGATTCGAGTGGCGTCCCGGCGGGAAAGGGTGGCCCAATGCAAACGTTCGGCCGATCAGCTCAGGTTGGATACTTCTGAGATGCAGCGCCGCATCTCCCTGTTAGAGGACATGGAGCGTAGCCTGGAAGGGTTCACCCAAAGCGTCAAGCTTATTATGAAGCAGGCCAAGCGTGGGGTGCTCAAGGGGATCCACGGCCCAATTTCCCGCCTGATCCAGGTACCGGGGGACTATGCTTTGGCGGTGGAGACGGCCCTGGGAGGGGCGATGCAGAATATCGTTACCTCCACGGAATCCGAAGCCAAAGCGGCCATTCAGCACCTCAAGAGCAATCGGGGAGGCAGGGCCACGTTTTTGCCCATTAGTTCGATCCAAGGGCGCAGGCTCCAGGAATCCGATCTGGACGATTGCTGGGGATTGGTAGGCATTGCTTCAGACCTGATTCAATATGACCGGAAGTACGAGGGGATTTTCTTATCCCTTTTGGGAAGAACGGTGGTGGCTGAGGATCTGGACAGCGCTACTGCCATAGCCAAACGGTATCATTACCGATTCCGTGTAGTCACCTTAGACGGCCAGGTCGTCAACGCCGGAGGATCGCTGACCGGCGGTTCCCACGTCAAGGGGGCCGGACTTTTAAGCCGACGCAATGAGATCGACGCCTTAAAACAAAAAGCCGATAGCCTTTCGTCCCAGGCCGAGCAAGCTAAGACATTTTTGCATGCAGCCGAGCAGGCTTTGGCGGAGGAGGAGGCTCGGCTCAGCGGTACAAAGGGCGAGCTGGCCACCGCCAATGAGGATCGGATCCGTTTAGAGAGTGAACTTAAGAGATTACGAGAGCAGTTAGCGGCAGCGCAGAGAAGTCGGGAGGAGTTAAAAAAAGAAGCCGACCAGTCGACCGATGAAAGAGAAAATCTGATCAAGCAGCAGGAAACGGCCATGGCCCGCGCTGATCAGATCTATCGGGAAAAAGCACAGCTGGAAGCCCAAATAGCAGAACTTGCCGGCGGGCAGGATACACTGCAGCAAAAAAGGGACGCCTTGGCGGCGCAAAGTGAACAGATCCGGCTGGACTTGCTTTCCTCTCAAAAGGATCTGGATGCTTTACACAGTGCCATCCAGGATCTACAAATGCGTCTGGAAGGGCAGGCAGGTAGGCAACAGCAGCTGCATCAGGAGATTAAGTCTTATGAAGCGCAGAATAGAGCGATTGCAGGCCAGATTGAGGAGCTTCTGAAGCAGGCGGAGGAGAAACGTAGCCAATCAAAAAATGCCAAACAGCGCATCGATGAAGTCAATGAAAAACGGAGCCAGTTGGAAGGACGTTTTCATGAATTGCGTCAGGAAGAGCGCGCGTGCTCAGCCGACCGGGAACGGATCAGCCGGGAGCTTGCGCGGCTGGAAGAACGTAAACAAAGCGTCCAAAGGGATTACGACAGCATTGTCAAAAAGCTGTGGGATGAATATGAACTTACCCGCCGGGAGGCGCAGGAATTGGCCTCTCCGGTGGAGGATTTGAGCAAAGCTCAGCGGGATTTAAATGAAGTCAAGGCAAAAATTAAAGCGCTTGGTAACGTCAATGTAGGAGCAGTAGAGGAGTACAAGGAGGTCAGCAGCCGGTATGAATTTATGCGGGAACAGATTGACGATGCAGAAAAGGCGAGGGGTCAGCTTTATCAGATGATCCATGAACTGACCACAAAGATGCAGGATTTATTTTTGGACCGGTTCCGTCAAATCAATCAGAATTTCGGTGAGATTTTTGCCGAGCTGTTTGGCGGAGGCAGGGTGTCGCTGCGACTCACCGATCCGGAAGATGTACTTCGCTCCGGCATTGAGATATCGGTGCAGCCTCCAGGGAAGATCATCACCCATCTGGATTCCCTTTCAGGAGGGGAGAAGGCATTGGTGGCTATCGCCCTGTATTTTGCTATTTTGCGGGTCAGCCCTGCCTGCTTCTGCATCCTGGATGAGATTGAAGCGGCGTTGGACGACGTCAATGTAGACCGGTTCGCCGCCTATTTGCGCCGCATGTGTGGGAATACGCAATTTATTGTCATCACCCATCGCCGGGGCACCATGGAAGAGGCAGATGTTTTGTACGGCGTCACCATGCAGGAGGAAGGGGTGTCCAAGCTCCTGGAACTCAAGGCCTCGGAGGTGGAAGAAAAGTTAGGCCTTCGCTAAAGAAGCGCCTCATATAGAATTATAAAAGAGGAAGGAAGTGCCCGAAGGATGGGACTGTTTTCAAAAATCAAAGAAGGACTAAAAAAAACAAGGGATTCCGTAGCCAGTAAGGTCAATATGGTGCTCAATTCCTTTACGAAAATTGATGAGGAATTGTTTGAAGACTTGGAAGAAGCATTGGTCATGGCCGATGTAGGGCTTCCCACTGCGGAACGCATCTGCGAGCAGCTTCGCGCCAGAGTGAAAGAACAGGGTATCACCGATCCCCAACAGGTGCGTGGACTCATTAAGGAAATCATCACCGAGATGATGGAAGGTGGGGAGGATCTCCGGATCTCCACCAGCCCGTCGGTGATTCTGGTCATCGGTGTCAACGGCGTAGGAAAAACCACAACCATCGGCAAATTGGCGGCCCGGCTTAAGGACGACGGCAAAAAGGTCATCTTGGCCGCCGCCGATACCTTCCGTGCCGCAGCCATCGACCAATTGCAGATTTGGGCCGACCGGGCTCAGGTGGATATGGTGCGTCACGCCGAGGGTTCCGACCCGGCGGCAGTGGTGTTTGACGCATTGACGGCGGCCAAAGCCCGTCATGCCGACGTGGTGATCTGCGATACCGCCGGCCGTCTGCACAACAAGAAAAACCTGATGGATGAACTGGGCAAAATCAGCCGTGTCATCCAACGGGAAGCGCCTGACTGTGACCAGGAGGTCCTGCTGGTGCTGGACGCCACCACCGGTCAGAATGCCGTCAATCAGGCCAGAGAATTCAAAAATACCGCCGGTATCACCGGCATCGTGCTGACCAAATTGGATGGTACCGCCAAGGGCGGCGTGGTCATCGCCATCCGGGAAGACCTGAAGGTACCGGTCAAGATGATCGGAGTAGGGGAACAGATCGACGATCTTCAACCCTTTGATGCCAAAGCCTTTGCCGACGCCCTGTTTAACGAGGAGGAAGAGCAATGATGCGGTTTGTGGTAGCCACTCAGAATATGGATAAATTGGAAGAGATGGATCGTTTGCTTCGTCCCATCGGCATTGAGCCGGTGACCCTCTCCATGGCCGGGGTGGATTTCTCCGACGTGGAGGAGACAGGTTCCACCTTTGAGGAAAACGCCAGCATCAAAGCCCGGGCGGCCTTTGAACGCAGTGGAAAGCCCTCCATCGGCGACGATTCTGGCCTAGCGGTGGACGCATTGGACGGGGCTCCAGGCATCTACTCAGCCCGTTATGCCGGTCCGGACGCCACCGATTTAGACCGCATCCACAAGCTGCTCGACAATATGAAGGGCGTGCCAGAGGATAAACGGACGGCTCGTTTTGTGTGTTCCATCAGCTGTGTGCTGGACAAAGATACCGAGATTATCGTCACCGGCACCTGTGAAGGAAGCATCGCCTATGAGCCCAAGGGCGAAGGCGGGTTTGGATACGACCCTGTTTTCCTGCTACCAGATGGCCGCAGTTTCGCCCAGCTGACCGATGGGCAAAAGGACGCTGTCAGCCATCGCGGCGAGGCGATGAAGCTTTTGAAGCAGCGGCTTTCTAAATATTTTAACGACAAGAAATAAAGTCGATAGACAAAATATCCGACTGTATGATAGTTTTGTATCGAGAAAAATCAAAGGAGATGTACCATGCTGACAAGTAAACAGCGCGCCCAATTGCGCGGGATGGCCAATCGGATGGAGACGATTTTTCAAGTGGGAAAGGGAGGGATCGGTCCCGCCCTTATCAAGCAAGTGGACGATGCCCTTTTAGCGCGGGAGCTCATCAAAATGCGGGTGCTGGAGACATCGCCGGAATCCTCCCGGGAAGCGGCCGATCAGATTGCCGAAGCCACCCATGCCGACGTGGTGCAGGTCATCGGCCAGCGCTTTGTACTCTACCGTCCCAATCCGGAAAAGCCGGCCATCCAGCTGGTCAAATAAGAGAGGGCATCCATGGGTAAAATAGCGGCTTTTGGCGGGACATTTAACCCTATCCACAACGGCCATATTGAATTGGCGCTGGGGTTTGCACAGGAACTTTCCTTGGGTCACGTACTCTTGATCCCCACGGCGGTACCGCCACATAAATTGTCTCCGGATTTGGCGTCGGGTGCCGATCGATTGGAGATGTGCCGTCTGGCCGCCAAAGGACATGAGATCCTTCAGGTGTCCGACATGGAGATCAGGAGGGGAGGCGCCAGCTACACGGTGGATACACTGACCGAATTGGAGTCCCAGTATCCGGGCGATACTCTTTATTTTCTAACCGGCGCCGATATGTTCCTCACTCTGGAGCACTGGGTCCGGTTTGAGGATATTGCAAAAAAAGCGGTATTGTGTGCCGTCCCGCGGGGATTGCAGCAGAAAGAGGAACTCTGCCAATACGCTAGGCTGCTAAGAGAACGATATGGAGCGCGTTGTCACATCGCCTCCTTCCCCTTGCCGCCGGTATCCTCTACCCAGGTGCGTGAACAGATACGGGCAGGGAAGAGCGTGCGTGGACTTGTGCCGGATGAGGTTGCATTGTATATGGAAAGCCATGGGCTTTATCGATAAAACAAAGGGGGACCAAATCATGAACCGGTATGAGGAGTATAAAAAACTGCTGAAAACCATGCTGAGCGAGTACCGTTACCGTCACTCATTGGGCGTGGCCGACGAGGCCAGAAAGCTGGCGGAACGTTATGGGGCTGATGCGGAAAAGGCCTATACAGCCGGCCTCTTACACGACATCATGAAGGATCAGCCGCCGGAGGTGCAGTTGCAAACCATTGAGGATTCTGGTATAATTTTATCGCCTGTAGAACGCTTGTCCCAGAAGCTGTGGCACGCCATTGCCGGAGCGGGCTATGTCCGTCTCAAATTGGGTATCCAGGACCCGGAAATCCTGGACGCTATCTTGTACCATACCACTGGACGGGACGGTATGTCCAGGCTGGAAAAGGTGCTGTATGTGGCCGACTATACCTCCTGCGACAGGCAGTACGACGGCGTGGAACATATGCGCGAGCTTGCCAAAGTGAGCCTGGAGGACGCTATGCGGGAAGGGCTGCGGTTTACCATCCAGGAGCTCAGCTCTTTGGAGAGGACTATCCATCCCAATACTATTTTTGCCTACAACGAGCTTGTATGTGAAAAGCTGAGGCAGCAGCGGGACAGCGCCGTTTAAAAAAGAATCCCAAAGGGCAAGCTGAATGTTAGAAACGGCTTGTCCCTATTCTCAATAAAGATGTATGATGAAAAAGAAAGCGGTGATGTAAACAAATGACTTCGCTTGAAATGACCAAAGAGATGGTAAAAATTCTGGATAGCAAAAAGGCCATTGACCTTCAGGTCATCGGCATCCAGAATCTCACCATTATCGCCGATTATTTTGTAATTGCCAGCGGCGGGTCCACCACCCAGGTCAAGGCGTTGGCCGACGAGGTGGAGTTCCAGATGAAGGAAAAATTTGACCTGATGCCGTTGCGCACCGAAGGATACAATTCCTCTTCCTGGATCTTAGTAGATTACGGCAACGTGGTAGTGCATGTGTTCACCAAGGACACCAGGGAGTTTTATGACCTTGAGCGCCTTTGGGCCGATGGGACGAAAGTGGAGCTTGAGGAGCTTTTATCAAACGAGGGGGACCATTCCAATGAAGTATGACTTTTCCACAGTGGAGAAGAAGTGGCAAGAAATCTGGGAAAAAGAGGGCGTTTTCCACGCTACCAACGATACCACCCGCCCGAAATTCTATGCGTTGGTGGAATTTCCATATCCGTCGGGACAGGGTCTGCATGTAGGCCATCCGAGATCCTACACCGCCCTGGACATTATCGCTCGTAAAAAGAGGCTGCAAGGGTATAACGTCCTGTATCCCATGGGATGGGATGCTTTCGGCCTCCCGACAGAGAATTTCGCCATTAAGAATCACGTCCATCCGGCCGAAGTCACCAAAAAGAACATCGCCCGCTTTAAGCAGCAATTGGTGTCTTTGGGCCTTTCCTTTGACTGGAGCCGGGAGATCAACACCACCGATCCCAATTACTATAAATGGACCCAGTGGATTTTCCTCAAGCTGTTTGAGAAGGGTTTGGCCTATAAAAAGGAGATGGCCGTCAACTGGTGTAACTCCTGCAAATGCGTCCTAGCCAACGAAGAAGTGGTCAACGGCGTGTGCGAACGGTGCGGCGGTGAAGTGGTGCGCAAGACAAAGTCCCAGTGGATGTTGGGCATCACCAAGTACGCCCAGCGTCTCATCGACGATTTGGACGGGGTGGATTATATTGAACGGGTTAAGACCCAGCAGAGAAACTGGATCGGCCGTTCCACCGGCGCGGAGGTCAATTTTGAAACCACCACCGGCGATACTTTGACGGTTTACACCACCCGTCCGGATACCCTGTTTGGCGCCACTTATATGGTTATTTCTCCTGAGCATCCCATCCTGGAACAGTGGGCGGACAAGCTTAAAAATATGGACGAGATCCATACATACCAGGCCGAAGCCGCTTCCAAGTCTGACTTTGAGCGTACTGAGCTTGTCAAGGATAAGACCGGCGTCCGTCTTGACGGCGTGGAGGCTATTAACCCGGTCAACGGCCGTCAGATCCCCATCTTTATCTCCGACTATGTCCTGATCTCCTACGGCACCGGCGCTATTATGGCCGTCCCAGCCCATGATACTCGCGACTGGGAATTTGCCAAGAAGTTCAACCTGCCCATTATCGAAGTGGTCAAGGGCGGAGACGTGGAGAAGGAAGCCTTTACCGACTGCGCCACCGGCGTCATGGTCAATTCCGGGATGCTTGACGGCCTCTCGGTGGAAGATGCCAAGGTAAAGATTATCGAGTGGCTGGAGCAGGAGAAAAAAGGCCATACCAAGGTTAACTTCAAGTTGCGGGACTGGGTGTTTGCCCGCCAGCGTTACTGGGGCGAACCCATCCCGATTGTACATTGTGATAAATGCGGTTATGTGGCGTTGCCGGAGGATCAGCTTCCCTTGAAGCTGCCGGAGGTGGAATCCTATGAACCCACCCAAAACGGCGAATCCCCCTTGGCGGCCTTGACCGATTGGGTTAATACCACCTGCCCCAAGTGCGGAGGCCCCGCCCATCGCGAGACCGATACCATGCCCCAGTGGGCTGGTTCTAGCTGGTACTTTATGCGTTACTGTGATCCCCACAACAACGATGCCTTGGCGTCCAAAGAGGCTTTAGACTACTGGCTGCCGGTGGATTGGTACAACGGAGGTATGGAGCATACCACACTGCACTTGCTCTATTCCCGCTTCTGGCATAAATTCCTTTATGACATCGGCGTGGTGTCCACTCCCGAGCCCTATGCCAAGCGCACCAGCCACGGCATGATCCTGGGCGAAAACGGGGAGAAGATGTCCAAATCCCGCGGCAACGTAGTCAATCCCGACGAGATTGTCAATCAGTATGGCGCCGATACCATGCGCCTTTATGAGATGTTCATCGGCGACTTTGAGAAATCGGCTCCCTGGAGTTCCAAGTCCATCAAGGGCTGTAAGCGGTTCCTGGACCGCATCTGGGACTTGCAGGAATGCGTCATCGAGGGCGGCATCCGTCCTGAACTGGAACGCAATTTCCACAAGACCATTAAAAAGGTAACCATCGACATCGAGAATCTGAAGATGAACACCGCCATCGCCGCCATGATGGCTCTGCTCAATGATATCAGTGACACCGGTTCCATCACCAAGGAGGAGTTCCGTACCCTCTTATTGCTCCTGAATCCCTTTGCCCCTCATATTACAGAAGAGTTGTGGCAGGTGCTGGGATACGGCGGTATGGTGACCGGCCAGACTTGGCCCACCTACGATGAAAGCAAGTGCGTGGACGACACAGTGGAGATTGTATTGCAGATCAACGGCAAGGTGCGTGGCCGACTGGTCATCCCCGCCGATATCAGCAAGGAAGACGCTATCGCCGCTGCCAAACAAGATGGTAAAATCGCAAGCCAAATAGAGGGGAAAACCATCGTAAAAGAGATCTATGTCCCCAAAAAATTGGTGAATTTGGTGGTAAAAGGATAAGGAAAAACAACGGTGATAGGCCGCTTGTAGGCGGTTCCTTCCCATTTTCTGATAAATTTGAACAGCCATCATGAACTTTTTACTTGACAAATTGGTCTATTCTGTTATATAATCTTAACTACTACAGAGGTAAACCCCTGCTGATAAGCTGGAGGGGAGGGAAGACGAGATGCCAGAAGTACGCGTGAAAGAAAATGAGTCTTTGGAAAATGCTTTGAAAAGATTTAAGAGGCAGTGTGCCAGAGACAGCGTAATTGCCGAGGTTCGCAGACGGGAGGCTTATGAAAAACCCTCCGTAAGGCGGAAGAAAAAATCGGAAGCTGCCCGTAAGCGTAAGTTCCGCTAAGGGGCGCTTTGAAAAGTCGCTAAAAGAGGGCATGAATTTCATGCCCTCTTTTTTGTGTACTTATTTTAAAAGATAGCCTAGACTAATTGGTTTGAAAGACGGTGAAGGGAGGAAAAGAAAATGTCCATTCGAATGCCGGACTTAATGAAAAAACGCATCGTTCAAATTACATTAGAAGACCTTCGTTTTTTGGAAGTGAAAGGACTTCTTCTAGACGTGGACAATACCCTTGCCTCCCACGGAAAACCAGAGCCGTTGGACGGGGTAGAGGATTGGATTGCCTTTATGCGTGACGCCGGTGTTCCTATGGCTATTATTTCCAATAACGATTCCCAGCGGGTTATGCCTTTTGCGAAACGGATTGGACTTCCCTTTGTTGCCAAGGCCATGAAACCATTGCCCTCCGGCGTGAGGAGAGGAACCCAGCTGTTGAAGCTTCCGCCTGACGCCGTTGCAGTGGTGGGGGACCAGGTGTATACCGACGTTATGGGAGCCCACTGGGCCGGGGCAAAAGCCATCCTAGTGGAACCGGTGGACAAATATGAAACGTGGAGCTTTCGTGTACGCAGGAGGCTGGAACGAGGAGTAATCCGCCGTTACCGGCGAATGCATGAAGGGGATGTATAAAAGCCGCCCTGAAACAAAGGCTTATTTTAGGAGGTGACGCATGATGATCGCACGATTTGGACCGGCCGGGAATTCGGAGGAGTTCTACGAAGCCGGATATAAACGTACGCTGGATGCACCGGTCTTTTTGCAGCAAAAGGGCCTGAACGCCTACGAATATCAATGCGGACGAGGCGTCAATGTGAAGGAAGAGACCGCTACCAATCTTGGCAAAAAGGCCCAGGAGTATGGGATTAGTCTCTCTATTCACGCGCCTTATTATATTTCTTTGGCGTCGCCGGACGAAGCAAAACGGGATAATTCCGTCAATTATATTTTGCAGTCGGCCAGAGCGGCCAAGTGGATGGGTGCCACACGTATTGTAGTACATCCCGGAGGGCTTGGAAAGTTCACCCGGGAACAGGCTACCGAACTGGCCTGTGAGACGCTCAAAAAAGCTATCCGTGCCTTGGACGAAGAGGGATTGGGCGATATCATTGTTTGTCCGGAGACCATGGGAAAAATCAACCAGTTGGGCAACTTGGAGGAGGTTTTGACCTTCTGCCGGCTGGATGACCGGATGCTGCCTTGTGTAGACTTTGGTCATCTCAACGCAAGAACCTTAGGGAGCCTAAAGACAAAGGAGGATTTCCTGGCCGTCTTTGACCAGATTGAGAACGCTTTGGGAACCGACCGGATGCGCCGCATCCACGTGCATTTTTCCAAGATCGAGTATTCCAAAGGAGGAGAGGTGCGCCACCTGACCTTTGAGGATATGCAGTACGGCCCCGACTATGAACTGCTGTTGGACGCCGTTTTGCAAAAGGGGGCCGCCCCCACCTTTATCTGTGAATCCGCCGGGACCCAGACCGGGGATGCCCTGGCCATGCGGCAATACTATGCAAAACAAGGCGGGGATCCGGAATTCGCAGCATTACAGGAGATGACAAAAGAATGAAAAAACTATTGATTCTCAACGGCCCCAACCTCAACCTCATGGGGGAAAGGGAGCCGGGTGTTTACGGCCATGAAAGCCTTGATGATATCAATGCCCAGATTGAGCAAAAAGGAAAAGAGCTGGGCTTTGAGTGCTCCTTTTTCCAGTCCAACTGGGAGGGGGCCGTCATCGACCAGATCCATGAGGCGCGCAAGGAATACGATGGTATTATTCTAAACGCCGGTGCCCTGACCCATTACAGCTATGCTGTGCGGGATGCCATCGCTGCTATCCATATCCCAGTGGTAGAGGTGCACTGTTCCAACGTCCACGCCCGGGAGGAATTCCGCCATACGTCGGTGATCGCACCGGTATGTGCTGGATCCATTGTTGGATTCGGAAAAAATAGCTATCTGCTGGCCCTGGATGCTTTGAAAATGATGCTGTAATGGTTTGTGCTGCAAAAAGGAGATGGCTTTTGTGAAACATCGTGTCAAGGCTTTGCTGGATTGTTTGCCGCCTGAAGTGGACGGCGCATTGATCCTTTCGCCTGTCAACCGCTTTTATTTCACTGGATTTTCCTCCAGCGCCGGTATGGTGCTCATCACCCG
>CAJFOZ010000049.1 GCA_904397895.1 uncultured Clostridia bacterium | reverse complement strand
TCCTACGGACTGCTCTGCACCGCCCGTATTCTCAGCGGGGAGGAGTTCATGCAGCTGATTTCCAACGTCCGTTTGGGCGTGGCCTTGGGGATCCTGACCGAGGTTACCTTAGACGAGGTGGCAAACCTCATCCTGAACGCCCAACCCGGATGCCTGACCCTACGGGTGGGCAAGAACCTTACCCCATCGGAACGGGATGTGGAACGGGCTACCTGGATACGGGATCAGCTCAGCAAAGCCAAAACATAAATCTTCACCGATTGGTGAGTTTAAATAGAGCATCAACCTTGATAAGGAGTGAAAGACTATGATGTTCCAATTCAATGGATTTACCGAAAAAGCAAACGAGGCCATGAATCTGGCGGTAGAAGCCGCCCAGGAATTGGGCCATACCTATATCGGAAGCGAACACATTTTGTTGGGCCTTCTGCGGGAAGGTTCCGGAGTGGCCGCTTCGGTACTGCAAGAGCATCACATTACCGCCGACCAAGTGGAGGAGCGTCTGGAAGCGGTCATCGGCCGGGGACAGCCCACTTCCCTGAGCCCCAATGATTTTACTCCCCGCTGCAAGCGCATCCTGGAAATGGCGGTTGTCGGGGCCAGGAGCATGGGCCACAGCTACGTTGGCACCGAGCATCTGCTCATCGCCATCATTCAAGAAGGGGAGAGCTATGCCGTGCGTTTCTTGAGCGAGCTAGGCGCCGATCCCAATGCTATCCTCAAGAGTACGGCCAAGGCCATCGGCGCTGAGACAGCCGATGCCGCTCACACCCGTCCCGGCCAACATCCCCAAGGCAAAAAGGATTCCAAAACCCCGACCCTGGATCAGTTTGGACGTGATCTGACCCAGGTGGCCAAGGATGGACGCCTGGATCCCATCATCGGCCGTCAAAAGGAGATTGAACGCGTCATACAGATTCTGTCCCGCCGCACCAAGAATAACCCCGTCCTCATCGGCGAACCGGGCGTCGGCAAAACGGCCATCGCCGAGGGCCTGGCACAAAAGATTGTGGCTGGCGAAGTACCTGAACTGCTGAAAGATAAACGGGTGGTCACCCTGGATCTGACCGGCATGGTGGCCGGTACCAAGTACCGCGGCGACTTTGAGGAACGCATCAAAAACGCCATTGACGAAGTGGTCAAGGCCGGGGATGTCATCCTGTTCATCGACGAACTGCACACCATCATCGGAGCAGGCGCCGCCGAAGGGGCCGTGGACGCCGCCAACATCCTAAAGCCCTCCCTGGCCAGAGGCGAACTGCAAGTCATCGGCGCCACCACCTTGGAGGAGTACCGCAAACACATCGAAAAGGACGCCGCTTTGGAGCGCCGGTTCCAGCCGGTCAACGTCCCAGAACCCTCCCAGGAAGAGGCTGTGCTCATTCTCAAGGGACTGCGCGATAAATACGAAGCCCATCACAAGGTCAAGATCACCGATGAGGCCATTGAAGCGGCGGTTAACCTGTCGGTACGATATATCTCCGACCGGTTCCTGCCCGACAAAGCCATCGACCTGATCGACGAAGCGGCATCCCGCGTCCGTCTGCGTGCCTTCACCGCTCCTCCGGATCTGAAAAAGATGGAGGATGAACTCAAACGCCTGGGCGAAGAGAAGCAGTCGGCCGTCAACGCCCAAGATTTTGAACGCGCCGCCCGTCTGCGGGACGAGGAAAAAGAATTGAGCGATCAGCTAAGGGAACAGAAAAACCAGTGGAATGAGCAAAATGCCCACACCAATGGCGAAGTAGGCGCCCAGGAGATTGCTGAGATCGTGTCCAGCTGGACAGGTGTACCGGTGGTACAATTGACCGAAGAGGAAGGCCAGCGTCTCTTAAAGATGGAGGACATTCTCCACGAGCGAATCGTAGGCCAGGATGAGGCCGTATCGTCGGTGGCCCGAGCCATCCGCCGCGGACGCGTGGGCCTCAAGGATCCCAAACGCCCCATCGGCTCCTTTATCTTCCTAGGCCCCACCGGCGTAGGCAAGACCGAGCTGTGCAAAGCCTTAGCAGAAGCCATGTTCGGCGATGAAAACGCCATGATTCGCCTGGATATGTCGGAGTATATGGAGAAACACACGGTATCCCGCCTGGTGGGCTCTCCTCCCGGATACGTGGGCTACGACGAGGGCGGCCAGCTGACCGAAAAAATCCGCCGCAAACCCTATTCGGTGGTGCTGTTCGACGAGATTGAAAAGGCCCATCCCGACGTCTTTAACATGCTGCTTCAAATCTTGGACGACGGTGTCCTCACCGACGCCCAAGGCCGCAAGGTAGACTTTAAAAACACCGTCATCATCATGACCTCCAACGTAGGCGCCCGGTCCATTACCGACAACAAACGCCTGGGATTTGGCTCGTCCGACGTGGATCTGAAGAAGGAGGATGCCCGAATCCAAAGCGATGTCATGGCCGAACTAAAACGGGTGTTCCGTCCAGAGTTCCTCAACCGTGTGGACGATATCATCGTCTTCCACCAGCTGACCAAGGAGGACATCCAAAACATCACTCGCCGCATGCTGGATACTTTGGTCAAACGCGTGGCCGGTATGGATATTTCCATGACCTACACCGATGCCGCGGTGGAAGCCATTGCCGACGCGGGATTTGACCCTGTATACGGCGCCCGTCCTCTTCGCCGGGCCATCCAATCCAAGATCGAGGATACCCTGTCCGAGCAAATGCTGGAGGGAAAAGTCAAGGCCGGGCATCCGGTGGTATGCGATTACCGGGACGGCAACTTTGTCTTTGATGTGGATATCATCGATGATCATAAGCCGGAAGAAGGTAAAAAAGAGTAATTTATATAGATTAATATACGTATAGTAATGAAAGATCCCTGTTTTTCGGAATGGGGATCTTTTCTTTTTTGTATGTCTATAATATAGCTTATTATAAATGAATGGTATCCGTTAAAAACAAGACAAAAGCGACCATTCATTTTTTTATTGCCAAATGAGGACAAGCCTCTCCTATCTATAATGGTAGGTCTTCTGCTTTAAAATTCTTCCGTATCTCTAAAAATTTAGAGATAGGTATATCAGCTTATTGTTATGAGCTGATATTGTGCAGAAAACCTTGCAGGCTACC
Organism: uncultured Clostridia bacterium; assembly: GCA_904397895.1. Lineage (GTDB taxonomy): Bacteria > Bacillota > Clostridia > Oscillospirales > Acutalibacteraceae > Solibaculum. The sequence goes on along the minus strand of CAJFOZ010000049.1, from coordinate 4,484 downwards.
AAAACATGAATGGTTTGACTTTCAAGTCAGACCATTCTTTTTATTTGGCAATGAAAAGGGATGTATGAAAGGGAGATGTTTTATATGTTTTCAAAAAACATTACGCTATGCTATAACACTGTCCGGGAAATGCCCCAAAATGTGATATATCCGCATTCTATGGTGATACATTCTCTGGAAGAATTGAGAACTGTTATGACCTACGACCATGTATGCGCCAGTTATCAGAACGGCCACCGCAAAAACGAAAATTTCCTTCAATCCAATTGCAGTATGTTTGATTTAGACAATGCAGAAACCGACGATCCCAGCAGGTGGATTACCCCTACCGATGTACAAAAGATTTTTCCCAATGTGCCGTTTTACGTGTCTTACTCCCGTAATCACATGAAGCAAAAGGGGGATAAAGCTCCTCGCCCGAAGTTTCACATTTATTTTCCAGATGCGACGATTTATCAATTTGAAGAATACGCTCGTCACAAAGCGGATGTATGCGCTTATTTCCCGGCATTTGATGACAACGCCAAGGACGCCGCCCGATTTTTCTTTGGTGTGGAGAATCCTCAAGTAGAATTTTATGATGGAGAAATTTGCCTGTTTGACTTTATGAAGAAAATAAAGGCTGAGAACGGTTGTCAACCAAGGGATGTAGAAATCATTCCAGAAGGGAAAAGAAACAGCACGATGCATTCGTATGCTCTCCGTGTATTAAAAAAATGGGGCGATACCTCTGATAAAGCTTATCAATATTTTTTACAAAAGTCCAAGGGCTGTCTGCCTCTGTTAGAAGATCAAGAGCTGGATGGTATTTGGAAAAGTGCTTTGAAATTTTACCAGCAGACGATTAAAAAATCCTCTGATTATATTTCACCGGATTCGCATTTCAGCGGAGGCACCGTCAAAAAGTGGATCTTACCGCCGGTTGATATTTCTGCTGTGAATCAACTGCTTGTACATGAACCTAAAAACCGAAAGTTTAGCATTGAAACAGCCCATCTGTTTTTACAAGCGTATGGTATCACCGTTCGATTAAACGAAATGAGCAGACGAATTGAAATCAATGGTTTACCTCCCAAATTCAGCGGAGAAGACGCCCATACTCTGCTTGTTACTTTAATCGCTGACTTAGCCAACGCAATGTCATACAAGCGGGCGACAAGTCCTATCATTTTCGAAGTTCTCCACGTAATCGCCCACGAAAACCGGTATCATCCAGTCTTGCAGTTGCTCAACAAGGAACCATGGGATGGGGTTGATCGCTTGCCTATGATATATGACATGTTGGGATTATCCAATGACTTTTTCAAAGTGCTTGTGAAAAAATGGGCCCTGCAAACGATCGCAGTATTGTACAATTCAGAAATATGCCCAGTGACCGCCCAAGGCGTTTTGGTACTACAGGGAGATCAGGGGATTGGAAAAACCGAGTTCTTCCGTCACCTGGCTATAAAGGGACAATTCTTTAAAGGAGGGACTACCCTGGATATGTCAAATAAGGATAGTTTAATGTCTGCCACTAAAGTATGGATTTGTGAGCTTGGCGAAATCGATAGCACCACAAAGAAGGAACAATCGGCTTTAAAGGCTTTTTTGACTGAACAAACGGACCGTTATCGGGAACCTTACGCCCGTTGTGAAACGATAAGGCCACGCCGCACTTCCTTTTGCGGGACAGTCAATCCGGCATGGTATTTGCGAGACACCTCAGGTAACAGGCGGTTTTGGACAATTCCGATTGAAAGAATGGATATTGAAAAAATATTCCAGTATCCCCCTGAATGGTATACGCAATTCTGGCGGCAGATTCATGAGGAATACAAGTGCAATCCAAATGGTTATTTATTAACCCGCGAGGAGCAAGATAAGGTGAATGATAATAACAGAAGTTTTGAAAGCGAAGTTTATGGAGAAGATGAATTTATGACGCTTTTTAATACAGAAGCAGATATATCTTTGTGGGAGAGGAAGACTTCCTCCCAAATTGCAGATGCACTCAACACAGCCTATCGGGGCCTCAATATCTCAAGCGAACGTGTCGGGCGCTGTTTAATTCCTAAAATTGGGAAGCGAATTGGGAAAGCTTTCGAGTACAAAGTCATCCATGGACGAAGATATTATTGGTGTCCGCCCTTAGGGGTAAGCAATATTTTCCAAACGGAAAAGGATACGCCGGATTTAAAATGTTATGTGCCTTTGCCCGATTCACTTAAAAGAGGCGCTGGGAAACAACTAATAGATGAGGACAAATCTGATGAAGATATTATATTTTAATAATATCTAAAAATGTCAAAAGGGGTGTGGGTATGAAAAGTCATCGATAATCTTTTTTAAAATCTTCTTATTATGAAAGATAGAACAGGTTTTCCCTACCTTCCCTCACCCCACCCAAATAAAAGCATCAAAATAAAAAGTCATGGAATCTCGCTTTTGGTTCCATGGCTTTTGTCATAAAAAAGGAAAAGAACGGTTGAGCCTATTGGCCTAACCGTTCTTTTTTGCGTTCTGCTAATTTTTTTCGCTTGTAAGCCTTTTGTGGGTAACAAGTTTTAGGATTACAGTATTTTTGCCTTGCATGTTTTCTCTCAAAATATTGATGACATAGGGGACATATTCCAATTCCCCTCTCCGACTCATTTAATAGTATCGCTAACTGGTAAAGAGCCGCATCAAACAGATCATTTGTCTTCACTTCCAAATGTACACCGCCTTTGAAAGAGATTCGATTGGTAAACGTAATATCCTGGTACTTCTTTTCAAATAAATCTTTGCATTCTTCTACATCCATATCCTGAAGTCTTTTGTATTCCCTTGAAGTACCCTCTGCGTTCAGTAATACCGACTCTGTTAAATCTTCTGGGGAGCTTCTGCCCGTCATGACTTGATAAATCAAAAATAAATCATAAATCTCATTTAATTTTTCTATAAAGTCAGCTACTTTAAATTCAATTTTCTTTGGCGGTTGTAGAGAAGGGAGAATCCTCGACTTCGATGCTTTCCAATATTCAGCAGGTGGCCGAAAGGGATAACCGTTCTTTTTGCACCACTCGATGATCAAATGAATGGATGCATCATCCAAATACGCGTCTGTAAACCTCACAAGTTCTATATTCTTAAAAAGATCATCCGGTAGCTTTCCTTTTAGCGTCAACATGCGAATTAACAGGTCTGGCTTTTTACATTGAACCGTTTTTATAAAACCACTTAGATCCAAATCATAATCGTACTGCGCACATATGATGGGATTTCCATCCTCGCGATCAAAAGAATAGTTCTCCAATTGGATTTTGTCATAGAAGAACTCACTCGGAAGCCTTTTAAAATTTCCTTCTTCATTGGTAAGGGTGCTTTCGATATGATATTTCATTTTATCGTCCAAAGCCTATTCCTCCTTTTGAAAAGTTTATGAAAAAGTTTATGTTTAAAAGCCGCCATAAACCCAGTGTATGGTATCATGACATCGTCGTCAAGATCTTGATAAAAATTTTTATAGAAAGGTTGGTGACATCAAATTTATGATTTTGTAATTAGTAAAGAACAGGCCCACCAGTTCGCTTACGATTGTTTTGATGCTATTGTCCGTGACATCAAAGCTATGAAAGAAGGATTGGAGGAACAAAGCCGAAAAGAAGATCAGAATGTAGGCCAATAAAATTGATTGAAAAAGGAGTTCAAATTATGAACGCTGTTATTTATGCGCGTTATGCCCTTGGTGCTCAGACGAATCCAAGCCTTGAGACACAATTAAAAGCCTGCCGCGAATTTGCCAAAGCAAATCATTACACCGTGATTGGCGAATATGTTGACGCAAACTCTCCTGGAGTACGTGACCGGCATCATGAATTCAAGCGCATCATTGAGGACTCTGTCAAACAAGAGTTCCAAGCCGTTTTAGTGTTTCAACTGGATCGGCTTCCCCGCAATGCCCTGGAATATTTTGACATCAAGGCAACATTACAAAGCAACAATGTCAAAATTATTTGCATGGATGAAATCGTACAAGATCCCATTATCGAAGGTTTATTAGAGCATTTAGCGGATGTATTTTTCTCCCCCTCTGCTCAACAAGTAATCGAAGACAAATTAAAACAGGTTCATGCTATCCTGGACGAGGTACAAGAAATGCTATATAACATCTAACACAAAAGCCATTGAATTCCGTTTTCGCGGTTTCAATGGCTTTTATCATATAGCAAGTTTATTCCTTTACAGGACAGTCAACGATCCCTCCGGCGGCATATCATTTGTTGGAACAGCGTCCAGAAGGGTATAGATATCGCTTCCAACAACAAATTGTAACATCCCTTCCGGCGATTCTTCCGCTGTGATGGGCATCCCTTGTAACTGTGTGACCTCGTTGAGCAGGCGGACTACTTCTGATGGCATCAGGGAATGCTTGTTATCCAATTGATGGGTTGTAGCATAAATCTTTCTTTTCAGTCTTTTCATGTATCAACGCTCCTTTGTCTCTTCGATAGAAACACATC
>CAJFOZ010000048.1 GCA_904397895.1 uncultured Clostridia bacterium | reverse complement strand
TTTTTGGTTAAGGAATAGGACAACCGAGGGGCCGAGGCTCAAAAAAGCCCGGAATATCAAGGAAAATCATCGCTCAGACGATTGAAGTCCGGTCTCAAAGGCGCCCGTCGCGCTCCCCAGTTCTCCAAACGTTAACCGGGAGAGATCCAAATATTTTGGTCCGCAGTCCATGGTTGCGGATTTGGTGTTGGCAGTTTGCCGCATCGCAAAAAGAATCTCGATCTGCTGGTGTACGGCGCAGGCTGGTATCATTTTGGTTTTACCTGAGCTTGTCGGTTGCGGATTGGCAGCGGCAACTTGCCGCGGGCCCTGGAACGGTTTGTTCCAGGGCCTTTTTGCATCCGCTTGTTTGACAAAATCCTAGGGGATAAGTGTGATATAGTCACGGAAGAGACGTTGGAAATGGGGTATACTAAACCCAACGAATCCAAATATTTCACCAACCGAAAGGAGAATGCAGCATGTCTGTTCTTTCTGTCAATAAAAACAATTTCCAGCAAGAGGTACTTTCTTCATCCCAGCCGGTGTTAGCCGACTTCTGGGCCTCCTGGTGTGGCCCCTGCCGGATGCTTTCGCCCATTGTGGACGAGGTAGCCGAAGAAAAAAGCGGATCGGTCAAGGTCGTCAAGATCAACGTGGATGAGGAACCGGAATTGGCCCAACAGTACGGCGTGATGAGCATCCCCACCTTGATCCTGTTCAAGAACGGCCAGGTAGTCAGCACTTCTGTGGGAGTCCATCCCAAGGCTGATATCCTTAAAATGCTGGGATGATTGACACAATTACACAATAGAAAAAGGCTCCTGCTGAGAGGCAGGAGCCTTTTGGTTTTGGTTAGAATAAATTTTACTGGGCGGAGAATTCGCGGGAGCATAACTCTTTGCCGTCTTTGTCTAAATAGCGCACAACCACAACCGGATCCTCTATATCCACAGCCAATCTTAGGCCGGATGCGACAGTCTCAAAGGTGGAAGCGTTGGATTCGAGGCCTTGCTCTAAAACAGACACAACAGTATCCACATCGCCTATATCAGTAGTGTAGGTGTACTCATAAATCAACTTATTATCTTCACTTTTCACTTCGATCTGGATGCCGTTATCTTTCATAGAATCCACTAAAGATTCCATTTGAGATTGCAGAATATCAGAGTTGATATACTCTTCTATAGAAGCATACTTGCCATTCGAAGGGATAGGTGCTTTGCTGCTTTCTCTATCGTTATTTTTGGATGCAACACCGCCTTCAGTAGATGAGCTCTGAGCAACAGCGTTGGAGGAGGTATTGTTGGCAGTGGACGAGGAGCCATTAGAACCACAGGCGGTTAGAGACAAAGCCATGATGCAAGCAAGACCCAGGGTTAAGACACGGGTTATAATCTTTTTCATAAAATGTTCCTTTCTTCTCACAGCTGAGAATTCAAAAAAAATTCAAAGAAAGTTTACATCATTTTAGTATCTTTGTCAATAGCCTACTAGTCCAATGAAAATTCTTTAATTTAAAAATTATAACTAGGTAAAACCGGTTTAAAAATCATCCTTTTTGAATTTCAAATGAAGTAAAAAGTAATGATAAATAGCAGTAAAATACTGTAAGTATAATTATTGCTAAAAAATACATAAAAGAGAAGTCAGGGATTCCACAGATGAAACATTTTTGTCGCCATAGAGCCTGAAGCGCATACACTGATACAGAGAGCGGAAAACCCGCGAGCGTCAGTGGTCGGCGGCAAGGTATGTTATTCCCTCAAGTCCGGTTTTCAACTGGTCCTTAAGCGGGTTATGATAAGTTTGCTACCGGTTGCGGGCGTCGAGCGCCATGGGTAGCCGGATCGGCTCCTCCGCTCGCTTTATATAGATTTCAGTGGCGGGGAAATGTCCCATCGCAGCTGGAGAAAAAGGCACAGAATGTATGTTTCTGTGCCTTTTTCTTTTTTGGGCTTAGAATAAAAGGGGTTTTTAGGGGAAACAAGTAAAATGCTTTAAATTAGTGAATAGGATATTTTTTAAAGCAATTAATTTCAATTTTAAAAAGAGAGGCTAATTTGTGAAAAAAGTCATCTTTTTAGCCCAAGATAAGAAGGCTCTTTTTCAAACAAAATGAATCAAAATAAGAAAAAACAATTTCTTTAAGTAGTAACAGTATTCTCAAATGAAAAAGTCCCAAATAAATTGTTTTTATAGCATCTTCTTGTTATAATTTTATTAAAATAGAAGGCGTCCATTTGACTGAATGGACAAAAAATAGTGTTAGATTTTTTTCTTTAAAGGCCCAATAACGATGTTGATTATATACAAATAGATTAAAATATTGTATATTATACAAATAGGATATAAATGGGGTGCCGGATATGAGAAATCCATGGAGGGATGTACCTCTAGACCAATACGAGAAGCACATGGCGGAACAAAAGATTTATCAGTTGCAGGAACTTAATCGCCTAATGGAACGTCAGTTAAATGGGTATGATGTACATTCAGTGGCCATTTTAGGCGTAGCAGGAGGGAACGGATTAGAGCATATTGCTGCCGGTCAATACAAGACCATTGTAGGAGTGGACATTAACGAAAACTATTTAAACACATGCTGGAGGAGATATCCACAACTGCAATCCTGTTTACAGCTCCTGTGTGTTGACTTGAGGCAATCGGAGATTTCCTTGCCGCAAGTGGATCTAGTGGTGGCAGATCTGATACTGGAATACATCGGTATGGGGGCCTTTTTCCATTGCCTTGCAGTCGTTAAGCCTGAGATTGTGTCCTGTGTGGTGCAGCAGAATCAAAAAGAGGCCTTTGTCTCTCCATCCCCCTATAGTCAAGGACTACAGAAAGTGGAGGACATCCATCAGGATATTGATCCTGCGGAATTGGTAGCGCTAATGAAGGGGTCGGGATGGAGTGTGATATTGCGGGAAGAAATCCCCATGCCCAATGGAAAACGCCTGATCCGATTGGATTTTCGTCTAAAGTTGCAAGAATAAGCGTATAATAGGAACAAGGCCGTATTGGCAAAAAAGGCAGAAGCTGAAAAGCCGAGGCAGGGAAAGCCTGTTCCCGGCTTTTTCTTTTTGATGGGAAGGTCCTATCTCTTGCGCCTTGGATGAGGATGCATTATAATGAAAAGGGAATGTTGATCCCAACGCAGTTTATAAGGAGGGAATCATGACTGAAGTAATTGGCATCCGCTTTAAAAATATCGGTAAGATTTATTATTTTGATCCCGCCGGCAACCAAGCCCAAAAAGGACAGCGTGTTATTGTGGAAACAAGCCGGGGAGTGGAATGCGGTGAGGTAGTGATGTCCAACCGCCAGGTGGACGATGAGGAAATTGTCCAACCGCTGAAGCCGGTCATCCGCATGGCTACCAAAGAGGATATCAAGAGGTTGGAAGAAAATGCCCGCAAGGAAAAGGAAGCCTTCCGCATCTGCCTGAAAAAGATTGAAAGCCATAAGCTGGAAATGAAATTGGTGGATGTGGAATATACCTTTGACAACAATAAGATCCTCTTTTATTTTACAGCCGATGGCCGTGTGGATTTCCGGGAATTGGTCAAAGACCTGGCGTCAGTATTCCGCACCCGCATTGAGTTGCGCCAAATTGGCGTACGGGATGAATCCAAGATGCTGGGCGGCATCGGTATCTGCGGCAGGCCTTTCTGCTGTTCGACCTTTTTAGGGGAGTTCCAGCCGGTGTCCATCAAAATGGCAAAAGAACAAGGGCTTTCCATCAACCCGGTTAAGATATCTGGTACTTGCGGCCGCCTGATGTGCTGTTTAAAGTATGAGCAGGATAGTTATGAGTATCTGCTGCATATTACCCCCCGGGCGGGAACTCCAGTCATAACGCCGGAGGGCAAGGGCGTCGTATGTGAAACCAACTTGTTGACAGGAGACGTCAAGGTCCGTATGGATAAAGCGCCTGAGGCGGTACCGAAGGTGTTTCACCGCTCAAAACTAAAGATCCAGCGCCGGGAACAGCCCAAGGACGGATCGAAAAAAGATAAGAAGGAAGAGCCAAAGGAGATGGACAAACAGGTAGAACCTCAACTTTTTGAGAAGGGAAAAGACGGTTCTAAGCCACAAAAGCAGTCGTAAGATGTGGGATACTGTCCGGACGAAAGATGAAATAAGTCCGGGCAGTATTTTTTTTGATGAGAATTAGAAGAAAATGCTTGACAGATACTTGAGCATGTGGTATATTAATATGCGTCGCCTGTTGTGCTGGTGTAGCTCAGCTGGTAGAGCAGCTGATTTGTAATCAGCAGGTCGGGGGTTCGAGTCCGTCCACCAGCTCCACATCTTTTAACAGGGTAGAATTGAATATGGGGAGATTCCCGAGTGGCCAAAGGGGGCAGACTGTAAATCTGTTGTCAGTGACTTCGATGGTTCGAATCCATCTCTCCCCACCACACCTGCGGTGAGCAATTCGCGCGCCGCAGGTTTTTCTTTTTTGTAGCACTGTGCCCGCGTTTTGGGCGGCATCTAAAGTGTCCACCCCTTCTACACCTGCGGTGAGCAATTCGCGTGCCGCAGGTTTTCTTTTTTGTAGCACTGTGCCCGCGTTTTGGGCGGCATCTAATGTACCCACCCAATATACCCGCATCGCAGGATATACCCACCACAGTTTTGATTTGTAATTTTTTGTCCCCCAGAAGGGATATTTAAAGTGTACGCCCTTTCGAATGGATCCTGAATGCATTTTATGTCCAGGATCCTTTTCTATGCCAAAATACCATGATAAAAGAAAAATATATTGTTATTTAAGAAAATAAATGTTATAATTTGACAAAAAGATTTGTGATGACGGGAGGAAATCGCTATGACAACAGGGAATAAAATCAATAAAAAAGCTCTATGGGCCAGTGCGCTTTCGTTGTTGCTGTGTGTGGCGTTGCTGGTGGGGACGACCTTTGCTTGGTTTACTGACTCCGTGACCAATGAAAATAATCGGATCCAAGCGGGCACTCTGAAAATTGACCTGTTAATGGACAAGGCCGGCAATGGGACATATGAGAGCATTGCAAACGGCGAAGGTGACATCTTTAGTGAAGCCACAGGAAATGGTATCCTTTGGGAACCAGGCAAAACAGAAATTGTATATTTGGCCGTACAGAACAAGGGAAGCCTTGCGCTTAGTTATAACATCATTCTGGACGTGATCGATGGAGAGATTCCTTTATCAGGCGCGTTGGAATATGCTATCCTAGACGGCAAGAAAGCCGGGGATCTGGACAATGTAGATAGTTGGGAAGATCTGAAAGCCATCGCGGATGTACAGGTCGGCGATATACAGGCAGGCCGGATCACCGCGGCGCCGAACGGTATGCTGGATGAAATCATAAATGGGGAACAGAATGAAACCGATTTCTTCGCATTGGCTGTACATATGAAGGAATCGGTAGGCAATGTCTATCAAAACGGCAATATCACCATTGATGTGAATGTAGTTGCCAAACAGGCCCCTGCGGAAATGGATGGTTTTGAGAATAACCAATACGATGTAAACGCCACCTTTGACGACACGTCTACACAGACAGGCGACGCATCTTATCAGGTGTCCGAAGGTGGGGCTTGGGCATCAGGGGATTTCGCCGATGCACTTGCTAACGTGTACGACGGCGGAACCATTAAACTTTTGAAAGATGTTGTACTATCTCAAACAATGGAAATTACAAAATCCATGACGATTACAAGTGCAGACCCGGAACATCCTTGTATAATTACCAGTGATGTAAACGGTCATGGCTATTTTTTGAATATTTATGGGAATGAAAACGGCGTCACATTGAAGGATATCCAAATTGACGGCGGAAGCCAACAAGGCGTTACTGCCTCCCGTGCTTTAATTGCAGTTGGTACAAAGAAGGGGGGAGATTCTATCCCCGGGAATTTGGTCCTGGAAGAAGGCGCGGTTCTTTGTAACAATGAGAATATCACGGTTAAGGGAGCTGGTGGAGGCGTTACGGTAATTGCAGGTTCTGTGGATATGAAGGGCGGCGCCATCGAAAGGAATACGGCATACTCTGGCGGCGGAGTGGCGCTTGTGAATTTATCCACTAACACCTTTACAATGACCAGCGGAAAGATCGACTCCAATGAGGCGATAGGGACTTCAGATTTTGCTTTTGGCGGCGGGGCCGTTTATCAGGAAGCAGGCCGGTTTATTTTAGACGGTGGAGAGCTGACAAATAACAAAGCCAACTGTGGAGGCGGTGTAATGATTTACACATCAAATTCTTCTTTTAAAATTGCAAATGGAACAATTGCGGACAATTCCGCGGTTTACGGCGGCGGAATGTATGTCAACGAATGCAAATCCATCGAACTATCGGGTGGGAGCATTATAAATAACTTTGCAGAAAGCAATGGCAGTGGTTTATTGATTGCCCCAAAAAGCACCTTGAAACTTTCAGGCGATATCCAAGTCACAGGAAACACTTCCGGTGATAATGCGTTAGGGGATAACCTTTACCTGGATGGATATGTAGCCGATGGAATGGTCAACATGCCTAACACTGTGGTCTGTGGTGACCTTAGCCAGGCGGAAATAGGAATTTCTACCTGGTTAAAACCGGAAGAAGGGGATCTATTACCGATTGCTGTCCCGGATGCTGGCTATACAATTACCCAAACCGACCTGAATAGATTATCTAGCGACAATAGCAATTATTTGCTTGTTTTAGACGATGCGGGAAATATCGCAATGAAAAACAAATAAACCAATCTCTCTATTTGAAGTGAAAACACCTTTTTTGTAGACGTCCCTTGGTATATTGATGTTTTTCGCAGAACATGCTGTCTAGAGGTACATTCTTTCTTTTTTGATGGAATTCATATCGGATACAATGTCAAAAGCATACACCCTTCCCCAAAAAGAGTTTGGATACATACCGTTGTCCAAACTCTTTTTATGTGTGATAAGCGTGCATAAAAGATATTTTGCACCTCCATACTAAAAAGAGAGAAAGGGGTACCTACAGAGGCATCTCCACTGAAGAATTTGGCCATATAGAGGTAGCGGCTAAAACCATCAATCCGCTGAGCGGCCAGGATACAGATTCGATTGCGATTACCCCACCTTCCTTTTGCCAGCAATAAAAGGAATCTCATGAATTAAAAAGAATCTGCCCACTTATGTGGGCGTTTTTTATCATTATATAGGAAAATCTTTGAAGATAAGAAAGGATCTGCACGTATGAACTCTAAAATTTACGAGTTTAAAGCGATGGTACGAAAGGTTCCGGATATCGACGGCGCCTATGTAGAATTTCCCTACGATGTAAAAAAAGAGTTTGGGAAGGGGCGGGTAAAAGTACACGCTCAATTCGACGGATATCCTTATGATGGCAGCCTTGTTCGTATGGGGACACCGGGACATATTTTAGGTTTGCGAAAAGATATCAGGGCGAAAATTGGAAAGCAACCGGGGGATATCGTCTGGGTTAAATTGTGGGAACGAGAATGACCGCATGCATCACAATAAAACAAAAAATGAAAAATAGACTTATGGTGTCCTGTGGATACCATAAGTCTATTTTTGTTCAAAAATTAAATTAATAAAACAAAAATGAAACATAATCTTTACGTCTTTCTTTAAAATAAACCATTGGCCGTATAGAATAGCCCTTTATCAACTTGAAAATACATTCAAATAATATAGGTAAAAATTTATAAATATTAACTAATAAAATGACAAATACAGATAAAATTATTTAGAATCCACACTGTTGACAAAAGAACTTAATAAACCAAAGGCTCCCTGATAGATGACCGGAAATTTTACAGTGATTTTTCAATGTTGTGATAGAAAAAGGGTTTTTGGATCTTTATAATGAAGGCGGACAATAAAAAGGGAGTTGAAGACATGCAAAAATTCGCAAGAAGATTGAAGCAAGCAGTTGCTTCTATGACGGCTGTGATGCTTGTGGCCAGTGCTTCCGTACCGGCTTATGCCGCCCAGCCTGACCAATCAGATTCATTAAAGATCGCGGTATTATCCGACACCCACTATCTATCTCCCACCATGATCAAGGACACCCAGGATTATACCGACCATCTCAACAGCGATCGCAAAATGTTCACAGAAAGCTCTGCTATTTTAGAAGAGATGCTCGACACCATTCAGGAGGACAAGCCGGATGTGCTGATGATCTCCGGCGACCTGACCAAGGACGGCGAAAAAGAAGGACATGAAGCCATGGCCGCCCAGTTGGAGCAGCTGAAAGAAGAAGTACCGGGTTTGGATGTCTATGTGGTTCCCGGCAATCACGACGTCCGGAATTCCAATGCTATGAATTTTAACACCCCAGACGGTGTGGCCGTTCCCGCCGGACGGACCGAGCCGGAGGACTTTAAGGAAATCTATGGAGACGCCGTTTACAATGACGATAGTGTCATCGCCACTTATACCCCTCCCGAGGGCAAAGAGGCAGGCGGCCTTTCATACGTGGCACGTCCCAAGGAGGGCTTTACTGTCATCGCCATTGACTCGGCTCGTTACAGCGCCGACAATACCGATTCCGGAAAGGACGAACACGAAACCAGCGGTGCCATCAGCGCCGACCTGGAACAATGGGTACTTTCCCAGATTACCGCTGCCAAACAACGTGGTGACACCGTCATGGGTTTACAACATCACGGGGTGATCGCTCACTTTGGTATGGAACCGGATATTCTGCCTATGTACCTGGTCAATGACTATCAGCGTCTTAGCACAGAATTTGCCGATGCCGGTATGCAGTATATCTTTACCGGCCACATGCATGCCAACGACATCTCTTCCATGACTACCGAAGCGGGAAATACCTTGTACGACATTGAAACCGGTTCGGTTGTCACCTATCCGTCCCCTATGCGCTTTGTCACTTTGAATCGGGATTATGATGAAGGAACCGTCACCGAAACCATGTCGGTGGAGACCAAAACCGGCCTTGGCCCCATTACCTTCCAGAATCCTGTTACCAGCCAGCAGCAGACCATTGAAGATGTTACCGAATACGGCCGTCAGCACGGATTTAGCAATCAGATGCTCACCACCACTGTCAACGGTTTTCTCCATGACTACTACAGCCAGATGGCCCAATCGGGCGGCATTAAGGTGACGCTGGAGGGGCTTCTCAACAGCTTGTTAGGCAATAGCCTCCCTATCGATAATATTACCATTGAGAAGCTCATTGACGTAGCGCTGCCCCTTCTTCTGCCCGACGGCCAAAACGGAGAGACCATTTACTACGATAGTGCCCAAGGCGGCATTGTAGTAAAACAGAAGGTGTCTATCCTCAATCTTAACATAGTGATTTCTTCAACGGGCCTCAAGCAGGCTTTGAATGTCCTGTTTGATAAGCTGGATCAGGAGATCCAGAATCCTATCCAATTGGACGCCATTGTGGGCAAGCTGGTGGATGACCTGGTATCTATCCCCGTGGCCGAGGATAAAACCTTGCTGGATTATGTAAACTACATCTATCAAAGCCATCTGGGAGGCGAGGATAACGGCAATTGGCCCGATTGGGTGCAGGCTGCCAACGGGAAGCTGGAAGGCGGCCAGCTTCTGGAGGATGTGATCCAGGCACTCGTTGCAAATGTATCCGACGTACTAAATAATGTTCTCAAAAACCTTTCCCTGCAAGACGTACTGGGCGCCAATGCCTGGGACAATGAATCCAAAACCTTCGTGGCCCTGGAGGGGAGAACCCCTCTGATCCGTCCCTTTGATAAGTCAGGCGAAACCGCTTTGTCCTTGGCGTTGGGCTTTTTGGGGGCAAAGTGGCCCAGTGATCCCGACAATAAACAGCTATATCTCATGCCGGAGGGATCCAATCCGGAAATCGGCTATTCCATCGCCGACTTCCTGGATGCTCTGAGCAAATACTTCACGTTGGATATCCAGTCCCTCTTGAACCAGCTGCTCAATGGAACTCCCGCGGATCCTGAAACTGGAGCTGAGGCTACCGAGGGTATCCTGACCCAGGAATTGAAAGGCCAGCTCAACGGTTGGCTTGTAGGGCTTGTCACCTCCATGGGCAAAGACGACAATTATCCCGAGGACAACAATACCACTATCACGGCTCAGTGGAAGCTGGCCGATTATACAGCCCTTCACCAACTCGTCCAAAAGGCCGAGGCGATGGATCTGTCCGGCTACACCAAAGACACGGTCGATGCCTTCACAAACGCTCTGAATGTAGCCAAAAACCTGCCCGGCAACGCGTTGCAGTCGCAGGTGGACGAAGCCGCAGCCAATCTGCAAACCGCCATGGACAATCTGGAAAAATTGCCCGATGAGCCGGGCAGCAACAATCAGGACGGCGATGACGGCCAATCCGGTGAAAATCAAGGCAACAACCAGCCGGATGGCGACCAGGGTCAAAACAATAGCGGCGCCAATTCTCCCGATACCGGCGAGGTATTCCCCTGGGCAGTGGTAGGGATCCTGGCCCTATCCAGTGTGGTGGTGTTGGGCCGCAAGGTCAAAGCATAAGCGTTCTCCGAAAGTTTGGCATATTCACAACCAAAAAGATCCCCTTCTTCTCCACAAGGCCAGCTTGAAAATAGGCTGGCCTTGTCCTTTTTGGAGTGGATCTGTGGAGGATGGCGTCTTATTTGGGTGAAATTCATAGAGGGACACCACAATCAAAAATAATCATGGGCAAATAGATGGAAAGTTTATTTGTTTGTGCTATAATACTGTAAATATCTCTGGGAAAACTCCGGTAGGAGAGATAGAAAGGATGGTGCTTTTCTATGGATCGTCAACATTTGATTGAAACCGCATCGGGGAGACGTCAACCCGATGTAGTATTTAAAAATGGGAAAATTATTCAGGTGCTTACTGGCGAGATTGTAACAGGGGACATCGCAATATGCGACGGTACCATCGCCGGTGTGGGATGCTACGATTGCCCTAATATCGTCGACCTGGAAGGACGATACGTGTCCCCGGGATTTATCAACGCCCACTGCCATGTGGAATCCTCCATGGCGTTGCCCGAGATCTACTGTAAGGAGGAGCTGCGCTCCGGCGTTACCACCGTCATTACCGATCCTCATGAGATCGCCAATGTAGCGGGCTCAGCCGGCATTCAGTTTATGTTGGATCGTTCAGAGCATCTTCCTATCCACTACTATGTGCAGGTTCCTTCCTGCGTACCATCTACTCCTTTGGAACACGCAGGCAGCGTGTTAAAGGCGGAAGACCTAAGGCAGTTTTTACATCATCCCCGGGTTACCGGTTTAGGCGAGATGATGGACGCAAAGGGTGTTGTACAATGCCGGCCTGATGTGATGGAGAAATTAACGCTGTTTCAGGGGAAAATCCTAGATGGACATCTCCCCTCAGCTCCTCAGGAGGTGTTACAATCCTATTGTGTGGCGGGCATCGCCACCGATCACGAAAGCGTCGCTTTTGAGGAGGCAAGGGCCAAGCTCCGTGGAGGCATGGCCGTACTCATCCGGGAGGGGAGCGGCAGCAAAAATCTGGAAGCCATTGTCAAAGGAGTGGTAAAGGAAGGGCTGGATACCGCACGCCTGGCCTTCTGCACCGATGACAAGCATCTATTGGATATCCATAATGAGGGGACCATCCGGTTATGCATCCAGAGGGCCATCCGATTGGGCATGAATGCGATAACAGCCTATCAACTGGCCACCATCAATGCCGCGCGCATCTATGGGCTCAAGAGGACGGGGGCTATTGCTCCTGGATATCGGGCCGATCTGGTGGTGTTGGACAGTCTGGAGGACGTAACGGTACGGGACGTCTATTTTGGCGGCGTATCCGTCCGGGAACTTGATAGGATCCCTCCAATGCCCGCCATTCCGGAAAATATCCGGCATTCGGTCCATCTTCCCGCGTTGGGGGAAGATTCCTTGGTTCTTCCGGATCAAAAGCGGTACAGGGTGATCCGGATGGTGGAAAACCAGATTATCACCCAAAAAGTAGAGGTGGGCAAAGAAAAGGTACAGCGGCTGATGCAAGAAGGGAAGCTTCTCAAAATCGCCGTTATAGAACGTCATCACGCCACTGGATATATTGGGGTAGGACTTTTGGACAATTATGGTTTAAAAAATGGGGCCATCGCCACCACAGTGGCCCACGATTCCCACAACTTGATTTTGGTGGGGGACAACGACAGAGATATGCTTCTAGCGGCCCGGGAATTAAGCCGGGTACAGGGTGGCTATACATTGGTTCGGGAAGGCAAGGTACAAGCCACATTGGAACTTCCCATTGCGGGATTGATGTCCGACCGAGGGCTCCCAGAACTGACGGGGAAAATCCAGGAACTAACCCATATCGCCTATTCCATGGGAGTCAATGCAAAAATGGATCCCTTTATTGCCCTGAGTTTTTTGGCTTTGCCGGTGATTCCGGAAATCCGGATTACCGATTTAGGACTTGTAGAGGTAGAATAGTGTATGATCCCGCTAGATAGTTAGGGATTATTTTGAGCATGGGGAATAGAGTGGCTCTCACTTTACATGAATTTTAACAGAATTTGCATTGTTCATGGTGGAAACCACTCTATTTCTTGGGTATCATGATCTTATGATATCCAAGAAATAATCTACCGCATTGGGAGATGAATGGAAGACGATAGGATGATCATTGTGCATAAATTAGGGATTGTTTTATGGGAGATAATTACAGTAAAATACAGACATAGAAATATAAAGTGCAATATGCATGATATTTAATTCTTTTTGATTTAATATTTTGGCACAATATTGACATCCAAAAAAATATAATTTATTATTATTGTATTAAATTAATATGTATTTAATAAAATATATATTGATTTAGCATATTTAGCTTTTGTATGGATCATCAGGGAGAGGAGGCTTAAGGAGATCCACCACATTAACACGCGGAGAAACAAAAAAGGAGAGGATTATCACAATGAGAAAGGCCACTAAAAGAGCCCTTTCCATGGCGTTGTGCCTGTCGGTATTGGCAACGTCGGCCATTCCCGCAGTATCCGCTTCAGCGGAAGAACCCGCGGAAAAGTCAAAGCCAAAACTGTATGCAGTTGCAAACTCCCATCTTGACACCGCCTGGAACTGGACCCTCGATACATCGATCCAAAGCTACATTCCCAATTCATTTCGGGATAATTTCAAATTGCTGGAAAAATATCCGGACTTTGTGATGAATTTTGAAGGCGCTTATCGCTATGACCTTCTAAAACAATATTATCCGGATCTGTTTGAAGAGTTAAAGGAATGGGTGGAAACCGGACGCTGGTATCCCAGCGGTGCGGTTTATGAAAACGGCGACGTCAACGTCCCGTCCCCGGAAGCCCTGATGCGCAATATCCTGTACGGCAATAAGCTGTTTGAAGAAGAGCTTGGCGTGGTTGATACCGACATTACCCTGCCCGACTGCTTCGGCTATGGGTATGCCCTGCCCTCCATTTCAGCCCATATGGGCCTCATCAGCTTCTCCGGCAATAAGCTTAAGTGGAGCAACGACAACTACCTGCCCTTTGACCTGGGCAACTGGGTGGGACCCGATGGCTCCAGCATCGTCGCCCAGCTCAATTGCGAAAGCTACTTGAGCGACTTCCCAAGCAATATCAACACCGGCTCCACCGGTTTGGAATGGCTTGATCGGATCAATTCCCAATATACTGGTTTGACTGAGAACGATATAGCTCGCCGCCTTAAATTCTACGGCACCGGCGACTCCGGCGGAAGCGTAGGCGAGAGCAAGGTGCGGAACTTGGTAGAAGCCATGTCCCACAACGATACCGACGGCCTGTTTGAGGTTATTAGCGCAACCAACGCCCAAATGGTTGAGGAGATGACCGAAGCTGAAAAGGCGGCGCTCAAGAGCTACCAAGGCGAACTGCAAATGAGATGGCACGGTACCGGTACTTGGACCGGCCAAGCCCTTCAGAAATACTTAAACCGTAAGAGCGAATTGTTGGCCGACCGTGCTGAGCGTACCGCATCGGCAGCTGCGTGGCTTGGTGTCAACGAGTACCCGGCGCAGAAGCTCAAGGATGCTTGGAAACGGGTGATCGCCCTCCAGCACCATGACGTATTGCCCGGGACCTCCACTGCGCAGGTGTATGAGGAGGCCACCAACGACTATGTCATCGCCTTGAACCAGTTTGCAGAGGAGTATGAGACAGCAGCCGGCGGCGTGGCTTCGGCCATGGATACCCGGGTATCCGAAGGCGTGCCGGTAGTGGTTAACAACCCGGTTTCCATAGACCGCAGCGAGCCGGTGGAGGCTGAGGTCATCCTGGACGAGGGTACGGAGTATGTCCGTGTTTACGATGCTTCCGGCAAGGAAGTACCTTCCCAGGTGTTGTCCATCGACGGCAATAAGGTCAAAGTCCTGTTCCTGGGTGAGGCTCCCTCCAACGGCTACAGCGTTTACAATGTAAGGCCGTCGGATAGCCCCTGTGATATGGATACCGGCCTTTCCATCACGGAAAATACCCTGGAGAACAACCGTTATCGTGTAGAAATCAATGAGAACGGCGACATCTCCAGCATCTACGATAAAGAAAACGACAGAGAGATTTTGGAAGCCCCCATTACCCTCCAGCAGTTCGGCAACCATGTTTCCAATTATGGCGCATGGGAAATCAGCATGGCCGACTGGCAGGATGGCGTAGAATCCGAAGTGGGCGGCGAGAACCTGAGGGTCAGCATCGAGGAAAACGGCCCGGTCCGTGTCGCCTTGAAGGTGGAACGCACCCATCGCGCTTCCTCTTACTCGCAGACCATCGAGCTCTCCATTGGAGACAGCGAGGATCGTGTGGATGTGGACAATGAAGTCATGTACGGCGAGCGTTCCTCCTATATGAAGGCTGCGTTCCCAGTGACCGTCTCTAATAAGAATGCAACCTGGGATTTAGGCCTTGGCACCATTGAACGCGATACCGATGACGAGTATCAGTACGAGATGGTAGGCCAACAATGGGCTGACCTCACCGATGAGGACGGATCCTACGGCGTCACCATCATGAACGACAGCAAATACGGCTGGGATAAGCCGGATGACAACACCTTGCGTCTGAGCCTGTTCCACGTGCCTGAGAAGGAGCGCAACGGCTCCAAAGCCGACCGCCGTGATTTTGGCGACAACCGCTTTACCTATTCCATCATGGGACATACCGGCGATTGGCGGGAAGGCCATTCCCAGTACATGGCCCAGAATCTCAATCAACCCATGACGGCAGTGCAGACCGTTTCCCATACCGGTACCATGGGCAGTGAATTCTCCTTCGCCAGCCTCAACACCGATCAGGCCATGATCAAGGCCATCAAGAAGGCGGAGGATACCGATGAGATTATCGTCCGCGTCCAGGAACTGTATGGTAAGGAAGCCAAAGGCGTCACCTTGACCATGGGCGACGGCATTGAGAGTGTCCGCGAGACCAACGGCTATGAGACCACTGTGTCCGATTCTACCGCTAAGTTAGTGGACGGCAAACTGGTATTCGATATGGGTGCTTATACGCCCAAGACCTTTGCCATCACACTGAAGGATAAGGATACCTCAGCAGAGACTCCCACCTATCAGGCTATCGATTTGAGCAGCCAGTTTAATAAGGACATCGCCAGCTTTAATTCCAACCGGGCAGACGGTGGATTTGGTCCCAGCAACTACACCTTTGCGGCTGAGCTATTCCCCGAAAGCGTTGTGAGCGGCGGCGTAACCTATCAGCTGGGTTCGACAGAAGACGGTCAGAATAACGCCATTGAAGCGGCCGGACAGACCATTAATCTGCCGGAAGGCACCACGAAACTCAAACTGTTGGCCGGTTCCCAAGGCGAGGATGCCGACTTTACCATCCAAGTAGGCGACAAGCCCCAGACCATCAGCGTCCAAAATATGTGGGAATATGTTGGCCAGTGGGATCAGTACTGCCAGAACCGCTACGGCGGCATCAAGCGGGATGATATCGGCTTGCTGTTCGACCATACCCATCAGGCTTCCGGCGATCGCTATAACGATCATGGGTATCTGTTTACTTATACCATCGATATCCCCGAAGGCGTGACCAGCGTCACCCTGCCTGACGACTCGAATTTGATCGTGGCGGCCGCTACTGCCCAGACCAACAAGACGCCCGAGTCGTTCAGTGCCAGCGTGCTGTATCCTGAGAAGCAGGAAGCCGCCATCCATACCCTGACGGTGGAAGGCGTAGACGCTGAACTGATCACCGGTTCTGGTGAATACCGCACCGGTAATCCTGTGAGCATCAACTACAAGGGCGAAGCGGGCGACGTTGTTTGGAAAGGCTCCGACGGAAGGACTTATACAGGATCCTCCATCCAGATCAGTATGCCCGACGAGGACCTGACTTTGACCCCTGTGGTCACCCCCTTTGGCACAGAAGATCTGGCCAGGAATGCCACCGTCACAGCCAGCGGCCATAATTTAGACGACCAGGTGCCCGAGATGGCGGTAGACGGCGACGACACCACCAAATGGTGCGATACCACCGGCGGCACCAAGTGGCTGATGGTGGATCTGGGTGAACCCAAAGTCATCGATACCTACGTAGTGAAAAACGCAGCATTTGGCGGTGAAGGGGATCATTATAACACCGCTGACTGGCAGATCCAGGTAATGGATCAAAACGGCGAATGGGTCACGGTGGACAGCGTGGAGGAAAACCCGCTGGATAGCTACACCGGACATATCCGCCCGGTTTATACCCAGTATGTCCGTCTTAACATCACAGCTCCTACCCGCCAGCCCACCGGCAACGACGTTGCGCGCATCTACGGCTTCGAGCTTTACCAGACCGAAGATATCTCCGGCCAAGTTGTGGTGTCCAATCCCACCCTTCAAATGGGAAAGGGAGGACAAAACGTCAAGGTAACCCTTCCGGCCTACAGCGATAAAGAGGGAAACAAAGTCACCATCTCGGCCACGGTGAAAGATGAAGCCGGCCAGGTCAAGCTGAACAAAAATATAGACGTGGCTTTGGGTTCCGACGGCTGGAATACCTATACACAATACATCGACCTGTATGATGCCGTTGGCGGCATTGCCAGTACTGATAGGTTAGAGCTGGTTATTCTCAACGCTACAGGAGAAGAGATTTCCGATGTGATTACAGTGGAAAATCTGGGCGATATCACGTTTGCGGATCCCTTCCAGCGTTTGGAAGCTGAGGACTACAGCACTTGGTCGTCCGGCAGCCTGAAAGTGGAAAATTCCACTACTAACGAAGGCCAAGTCATCCGTAACATCGGCGGCACCTATCCTGATGCCTGGATTGCTTATGAGGATATGGACTTTGGTGATGGCGCCAATATGTTGTCCATCTGCTATGCCAATAATTCCGGTCGCTGTAAGAGCGACGCTAAGATTGAAGTGCGTCTTGGGTCTGAAACCGGAAAATTGGTTGGAACCATTGATATCCCGGCCACTGGAGACAATTGGGGCGCCTATGGTACGGTTGCCGGCAAGCTGGATGAGACCATCAAAGGTGTCCAGGATGTTTACTTGGTGATGCGTGGTACTACGCCTGACAACAACCCCTACATTGCTAATTTCGACTGGTTCCAGTTTGATTATCACCGAGACGCTTTCTCCACCATTGAAAATGAAGATTATGACGAATGGTCGGGTGGACAGCTCAAAACCGAAGGCGGAGACGGAGGCACCGTCCTGGCCGGCACCACCAGCGGTTCATGGGTCAAATTCAACAACGTTGAATTTGGTGACGGAGCAAAAGCAGTTTCCATCCGTTACGCTGCTGCCGGCAGCCGTTGCCCGGCTGACACCCGTGTGGAAATTCGTCTAGATTCTGTAGACGGCGAATTGGCCGGCGTGATCCAAACGCCGCCTACGGCCAACGGCTGGGGAACCTTTGTCGATGTAGAAGGCAATTTGGACAAGACCATCACCGGCCAGCACGATGTATACTTTATTATGAGAGGCACTCACACCAGTTCCCTCCCGTGGATCGGCAACTTCAATCACTTTACCTTTATAGAAGGCCAGGTTGCTGAGAAAGAGGTCCAGCGTGTACAGTTCGAAGACTATGCCGACTGGAAAGACAGCGCCATGAAGACCGAAGGCGGCGGCACCGGTACGGTCGTGGCCAACACCTATCCCAACGACTGGCTGCACTTCACTGTGGATGCCGGTAACAACGCCATGACCGAACTGTCCATCCATTATGTCAACAACTCCGGCCGCTGTAAGAGCGACGCTTCCGTAGAAGTCCGTTTAGGTGCTCCCGACGGCAAGTTGATCGGCACGGTCCAGACCCCTGCTACCGGCAACAATTGGGGCGCCTATGGCGACGCCAAAATCACCTTGGATCAGCCCATCACCGGCACCCAGGAGATCTATTTGGTGCTGCGCGGCACCACGCCGGACGGCAATCCCTACATCGGCAACTTCGACTACTTTGAGCTCATCGGGGAGGAAATTCCCGCCACTCCCGCTTCTGTCAACGTGGAGTTTGAGGATTATGCCGATTGGAAAGACAGTGCCATGAAGACCGAAGGCGGCGGCACCGGTACCGTCCTGGCCAACACTTATCCCAATGACTGGGTGCACTACAGTGTTGACCTAGGCAACAATTCCATGGACAAGATCACCATCAACTACTCCAACAATTCCAGCCGTTGCAAGACCGACGCTTATGTGGAGGTTCGCCTCGGTTCCCCCGACGGCGAGTTAATCGGCACCGTTCAGACGCCTCCTACCGCCAGTGCATGGGGGACCTTTGGCAATGCTACGGCAGCTCTCACCAAATCCATCAGCGGCCAGCAGGAGATTTACCTGGTGCTGTGCGGCACCACGCCGGACGGCAACCCCTACATCGGCAACTTCGACTACTTCCAGTTGACAGGAACCAAGAATCCCGATGTGTCCATCGGCTCGGTGGAGGCTGTGGAAGAGAAGACCGTACCTTATGGAACGGCCTTTGAGGCTCTGGATTTGCCCGCTACTGTAGAAGTGGCTTTGAGCGATGGATCCAGCAGAGAGTTGGAGGTTCAGTGGCAGCAGGGCGATTACGATGCTAACACTGCTGGCACATATACCCTCACCGGTACCTTGGTACTGCCGGAAGGCATCACCAATCCCAATGATCTGACCGCTTCTATTCAGGTCACTGTAGAGAAGCAGGTGGACAAGTTCACCATGAGCTTTGATAAGGATTGCTATCAAGTGAACGAGGAAATGACCGTTACTGTCACAACACCCGCAGACGTCAATAATATCTTGGTGATTAACGAGCGTGGCAACGGCATTTCGCCGCTGAAACTGTCCAGCGTGTTTGACGGTGAAAAGAAAACTTGGACCATGACCATCAAGGTTGGAACCACCGGCAATCGTATCTTTGGCCTGAAGGCTTACCAGAATGGCCAATGGGTTACCACCGACCTCTCACAAAATGTGACCGTCAGCAATATGCCCATCGACAGCCAAGTGGCCCCGTACATTTATGAGGCTGACTTTGCTAGCAGCCAGGCCAAGGTTAATGAGCCGTTCACCGCAACAGTTGTCACCAGTACTTCAGTTGATAAACTGAAAGTCACCAACGAAAGAGGCAAGTTTGTCTCCTCCAGCGTAGTAGGATATGTGGATGAAGGCGACAAACGTACTTGGACTCTGGAACTGTCGGTTGGCAGCATCGGATTCCGAATCTTCAGCTTTGAAGGCGCCGATGCCAGTGGCAATTGGTTGCCTATGAGTGTTGAAAACAGTATTACCATTACGAAGTAATCGTTTTTTCTTAACGAAAAGCACCTGGTTGGATCATTGGTCCAACCAGGTGCTTTTTTAGTAGGATATAAGAAATGTGTATCAACATCCGGAATGGCCTGATTTGGCGTAGAGATGTTGACTGTAAAACCGTGGGACAAGGAACGTCACCAAAATGACAATGGGGATGGCAATTGGTTTTATATCCCATGGGACCAAAGCCATCAACATCAGGCAGATACCGGCGATCAGCCATACCTTACCAGCAAATCGTTGGGTTTTAGTCCACAGATCGTCGCTGGCGTAGGCCCAAGACGCTTTAACGCCACAGTAGAAGTTTTTAGGGATTTTTGGCATGCGATTGCCAAAAAAGATGAGGACTCCACCCAAAAACATCATTAAAATGGTTTGAGCCAAAGAGGGGATACCTTCTGATAGAGGGAGGATGCCTATGGCATTGGCAGCAATCAACAGCTGCCCCCCGAAAAAGAGAAGGCATAATAGCAAGGGAATATAATCCAAATTTGGACTATTTTCGATGTTTTGTACCCGATGCTGATGATATATCAAAAGAACAGCGGCTAAAAATGGAAAGAAAAAGATGAAGATACGAGGGGCTGTATTGGTTACTCCATGCCCATTCCATTGGATGGCAATCTGATCGGGCAAAAAGGCATAGAAGGAAGCTCCCACTATCATCATAACGACGATTAGGATCCAGCAAAAAACATTTCTTTTCACAAGATGTTTCATTTATCTCACTCCTTCAAGTCGGTCAGCCACTGGAGGACTTCCTCCAAAACGCTGAGATTTATCTCATACACGAGGAATTTCCCTTTGCGTTGGCACCGCACCAGCCCGGCGTCCTTGAGAATGGACAGATGCCTGGAAATAGCCGGGCCGGATACGTCAAATTGGCTTGCGATCTCACCTGCTGATAAACTACCTTGTTTGAGATTGGTTAAGATCTGACGGCGGATGGGATCGGACAATGCCTGAAGCGTTTTTTGTAGTTTCAAAAGCATCCCTCCACATCAAAACATTTAACCAATTAGTTAAATGTTTTTCTAGAGTATGGCACAGGCCAATCGAAAAGTCAAGAAGTTTTTTTACATGTTGGGATACCCTTTGCAATTTTAAAGAAGATCATGTATCATACTAAGTATCGTACGGAAAAAACAGCAAGGGAGGATGACCCTATGACAGATTACAGAGAGAGATTTGCTGGGGAATCGGAGCAGTTTGAAAAAGCGGCCAAAGCCTTTTTCAGCGGAGAAATGTCCAAACAGGATTACAAAGGCATTTCTGGCGGATTCGGAAGTTATGCGGAAAAGGGAGGCGCCAGTGGGATGCTGCGCCTGCGAATGACGGCAGGGCGTGTCTCAAAACAAAGGCTCACATTCTTG
Source organism: uncultured Clostridia bacterium (assembly GCA_904397895.1). Lineage (GTDB taxonomy): Bacteria > Bacillota > Clostridia > Oscillospirales > Acutalibacteraceae > Solibaculum. The sequence continues at coordinate 27,934 of CAJFOZ010000048.1, read as the reverse complement.
GTGGATACCATGGAGAAATACCAGATCCCCTTTGCCAAATTGACCACCTGTGAGACCATTCAACTTCATCGGCTGAAGGGAGAACTCATTCCCCAGATCTATGAGGAGGCATTGGAAGCCGGCATTTTTTGCCGAGGCGGCGGCGGGGATTTCCCCCGCAACATTATGGCATCCCCATTATCGGGTGTACAAGTGGGGGAGGCCTTTGATATCATGCCCTACGCCCAGGCGGCCGGTGACTATCTGCTGGGCCTGATCGGACAGGTAAAATTACCCCGTAAACTAAAAGTAGCTTTTTCCAATGGCGTAGGCAATGAGACCCACGCCACTTTCCGGGATCTTGGATTTGTCGCCAATCCCAACGGTACGTTTACGGTCTACAGCGCCGGCGGCCTTGGTTCCAATCCAAAGATGGGATTGAAGGTAGCCGAAGGCGTCGATCCAAACCAGACTCTATATTATATCAAAGCGATGGTGGATACCTTTGTGGCCCACGGCAATTATACCGTCCGTTCCAAGGCCCGTACCCGCTATATGCAGGACACCTTGGGCAAGCAAGGATATGTGGAGGCATATACGCAAAATGTCAATGCCGCATTGGCGGCAGGGGGATTGGACATTGCACCCAAAGCCATCCCTATCACCAAACAGGGAGAGGGGCAGCTGGAGGCCAACCGTGTGGTGGGGCAAAAACAACCGGGATTATTTTCGGTGTGGTATCATCCACTGGGAGGCAAACTGGAAGCAGCATCCTTGCGGAAAATTGCTGACGCCATCCAGGATATGGAGGATGTAGAGCTGCGTATCGCTCCCGACGAGACTTTGTATATCATCAATTGTACGGCTTCGGAAGCGCAAAAGGTATTGGATGCAACGGCCGGCGGTGCAGAAAATGAATTTGAATGTTCTGTAGCCTGCATCGGCGGGACGGTATGTCAACAGGGAATAGGGGATTCCCAGGCTCTGTATATGGCCTGTGTAGAGGCTGTCCGTCAGGCAGGCATTGCCGGCGGCGCTTTGCCACAGGTGCATATTTCGGGATGTCCCTCCTCCTGTGGTGCCCATCAGATCGGCGCCCTTGGATTCCGGGGAGGCATGAAACCGGTGGACGGCGTATCCAAACCCATTTTTACCCTGCATGTAGGCGGATCGGACGCCATGGGGGATGAGGTGTTCGGAGAAGACCTAGGCGCCATCTTGGCGCAGGACATCCCTGCCTTCCTGGTGCAGCTGGGCAAGAAGGTACAGGAGACAGGGGAGAACTATGCATCCTGGCAGGCCAGCCATATGCAGCAACTGCGGGAGTTGGCAGGAGAATACTTGCTGTAAAATTGAAATACAAAATAACAGTTCGTTTTGGATAGCCAATGTTAAAAAGGCAGGAAAAACACACCAGGTTTTCCTGCCTTTTTCTTTTTTTAATCATCTTTTTCAAGAAAATTTTAAATGCGATAGGGGAAAATATGGCCATGTCCTTGACTTCCCAGAAGAAATGGAGTAGGATAATAGCTGAGTTAGTTACAACTAACTAAAATCCAACACTGAAATTGCAGATAACACAGGTATGCGGCTGGTGTTTTTTGGCATGCTAAAAGATGATAGGCCATGGATGAATATTTCATGGGAGGCCAAACAGAAAGGATGACAGCTATGAATTATTTGGAAATTGAAAAAATTGTAGGCCGGGAGATTGTAGATTCCCGCGGGAATCCCACCGTAGAGGCCGAAGTCACTTTGATGGATGGGACCATCGGCCGGGGCGCGGCGCCCAGTGGCGCCTCCACCGGAGAATTTGAAGCGCTGGAACTCAGGGACAACGACAAAAAACGTTTTGGCGGCAAAGGCGTTTTGAAAGCAGTGGAAAACATCAATACCACCATCAACGAGGCGTTACAGGGTATGGATGCCTCCGATATTTATGCCATCGACAAGGCCATGATCCAGCTGGACGGCACTTCGGATAAATCTAAATTAGGGGCCAATGCCATTTTGGCCGTGTCTATCGCCTGTACCAAGGCAGCCGCTGCATCGCTTGACATTCCGCTGTACCGTTTCCTGGGCGGCGTCAACGGCACTCGCTTGCCGGTCCCTATGATGAACATCTTAAACGGCGGCGCCCATGCGGCTAATACTGTGGACGTTCAGGAGTTTATGATTATGCCGGCCGGCGCCGGCAGTTTTGGTGAAGGACTCCGTTGGTGTACCGAGGTATTCCATGCCTTGGCGTCGCTGTTGAAGGAAAAGGGACTGGCCACTTCCGTAGGCGACGAGGGCGGTTTTGCCCCCGACCTGGCCAGCGATGAGGACGCCATCCAGGTTATTTTGGACGCAGTGGAGAAAGCGGGATACCAACCGGGCAAGGACTTTGTGTTGGCTATGGACGCTGCATCCAGCGAGTGGAAGAGCGGTCGGAAGGGCGAATATCTGTTGCCCAAGAGCGGCAAAAAATTCACCTCCGCCCAGCTGGTGGAGCATTGGAAACAGCTGTGTGACAAATACCCTATCTACTCCATCGAGGACGGCCTGGATGAAGAGGACTGGGAAGGTTGGCAGTTGATGACCAAGGAACTGGGCCATAAGGTCCAGCTGGTGGGGGACGATCTGTTTGTCACCAACACCCAGCGTCTCAGCAAAGGGATTGAACAGAAATGCGGCAATTCCATTTTGATTAAACTCAACCAGATCGGATCGGTTTCCGAGACCATGGAGGCCATCCACATGGCTCATAAGGCGGGGTATACCGCCATTGTATCCCACCGTTCCGGCGAGACAGAGGATACCACCATCGCCGACCTCGCGGTGGCACTTAACACATGCCAGATCAAAACCGGCGCGCCCAGCCGTAGCGAACGCGTCGCCAAGTACAACCAGTTGCTGCGCATTGAGGAGCAGCTGGGCGATAGCGCCACCTATCCTGGTTTTGGCGCCTTCCGCATCCAGCGATAACATCTCACCACAATACGCCGTTCTTTTCCCACCGACATGGATTAGGATATGAGTCAAAACAGGCGGTTTAGCGTAAAAGCTAGGCCGCCTGTTTTGATGGGATGCCGAAAACAACGCCAAAGCCGGAACAACCGGAGGGGGCCTAAAGTGGATCTGGGTATTGCCCAGTATTGTTTTGAAGTAGATGCAGGCCGGGAGAGTTTTGAATGGGCATGACAAGGGCTTAAAAGGGCCGGGATCTAGATCCCGGCCCTTTTAGCTTGCTTTGTGCCGGTTTTTTTCATAATAGATGAATATTGACTTTTGATTTGGATGAATTTTATGCAGAGCGGAAGAATTTGATAGACACGATTGACAAAAATTTAAAAGATTCTTATAATCGTTAGGAAACGAACCATAGAGGAAGGCGAGTAAGTGGTACAGCAAACCTATCAGGAACGCCCCATCAATACGGGCAAGCTTATTCACATGCTATCCCATCAGCTCAAAAGGCACAACAGCGAATCGGAGGAAAGCAGCGACTTAACCCATATTCAAAGGCATATCTTGAATTACGTTTTATTTGAATCGTTGGGTAGAGACGTGTATCAAAAGGATTTGGAGGAGGCCTTCCACATCCGGAAATCCACGGTGACAGGGATCCTTCAGCTGATGGAGAAAAACGGCTTTATCAAGCGGGAAAGTGTGGAGAAGGATGCCCGTCTCAAACGGATCGTCCCGACTTCCAAAGCGGAAAAGCGGCGGGAGAAGATCATGGAAAACATCCGGGCGACCGAACAGCGGCTGGAGACGGGGATTTCCAAACAGGACCTGGAAACTTGTAGGTTCGTTTTAAAACGAATGCTCCAAAACCTCAGTGAGAACGAAGAACAACAAAATGAACAGTGAACAGGGGGGATTCCATTGAATCGGAAACTATTTCAGTCCATACGCGAATACAAAAAAGAATCGATCTTAGCGCCTCTTTTTGTTGTATTGGAAGTTTTAATGGAAGTGCTCATTCCGCTGCAGATGGCTAAGATCATCGACGTAGGCATTGCAAACGGCGATATGATCTACATCTTGGAGATGGGCGGTATTTTGGTGGTCATGGCCATGCTGGCGCTGCTGTTTGGCGCCAAGGCCGGTCAGTTGGCCGCTACCGCCGGAGCCGGATATGCAAAAAACCTGCGGCACGATATCTTTTACAAAGTGCAGGATTTTTCCTTCCATAACATCGACCGCTTTTCCACCTCCGGTTTGGTGACCCGTATGACAACCGATATCACCAATGTCCAGATGGCTTATATGATGAGCATCCGTCTTCTGGCCAGGGCGCCTATTATGATTGTGTTGTCCCTTATTATGACAGCCACCATCAATACCACCATTGCCCTTATTTTGCTGGCCACCATTCCCGTACTAGGCGGGGCTCTGCTTATCATCGCCAAAAAGGCCCATCCCCATTTTGTGCGGGTGTTTGACGAATACGATGTGCTCAACAATACGGTACAGGAAAACGTCAATGCGGCTCGCGTAGTCAAGGCCTATGTCCGGGAAGACCACGAGATTGAGAAGTTCCACGGTATCTCCAAAATCATCTACAACCTCTTTACCAAAGCGGAGAAACTGGTCGCTTGGAACTCGCCCATCATGCAGTTTACCATTTATGTTTTGGTGCTCTTGATGGTGCTCATCGGCGGGCGTGACATCGTATTCCAGACCATGGAAACCGGTGAGCTGACCAGTATCATCATCTACGCCTTACAGATCCTTACCTCTTTGATGATGGTGACCTTTGTATTTATTATGATTATGATCGCCGAAGCCTCTTCCGACCGTATCAAAGAGGTACTTAGCGAAGAGCCTGAGATGAAAAACAGCCCGGACGCTATTAAGACTGTTCCCAATGGCTCCATTGACTTTGACAATGTGAATTTCAGCTATTCCAAAAAGGGCGGCAATCTATCCCTCAAGCACATTGATCTACATATCAAATCGGGCCAGACCATCGGCATCATCGGCGGCACCGGTAGCTCCAAATCCACCTTGGTACAGCTTATCCCCAGGCTTTACGACGTGACGGAAGGTTCGGTTAAGGTGGGCGGTATCGACGTGCGGCAGTACGATTTGGAGGCCCTGCGGGATCAGGTATCCATGGTTCTGCAAAAGAACGTGCTGTTTACCGGCACCATCTACGACAATATCCGCTGGGGCGATGAGAATGCAAGCGAGGAGGAAGTTCAACGGGTGTGCAAACTGGCCCAGGCCGATGGCTTTGTCCGCGAATTCCCCGAAGGGTACAACACCATGATCGTCCAGGGGGGCAACAACGTCTCAGGCGGCCAGAAACAGCGGTTGTGTATCGCTAGAGCGCTGCTGAAAAAGCCCAAGATCCTTATTTTGGACGACTCCACAAGCGCTGTGGATACCAAGACCGACGCCCTTATCCGCAAGGCATTCCGGGAGGAGATCCCCGATACCACCAAGATCATCATCGCCCAGCGCGTTTCCTCCATCGAGGATGCCGATCAGATTATCGTCATGGACGGCGGTGAAGTGAGCGGCATCGGTACTTCCGAAGAACTGCTCCGCACCAATGAAATCTATCGGGAAGTGTATGAGTCCCAGGTGAAAGGAGGCGGTGACAATGAGTAAAGCACCCAAAACCGGAGTCAACAGAAACACCCTTAAAACCGGGAAGAGGCTTTTAAAATACGTCACCGGCACCTATAAGGCTCAATTTATTCTGGTGTTTGTGTGTATTCTCATCAGCGCCGTGGCCACTATTTCGGTATCCCTTTCGCTCAAGTTTTTGCTGGACGACTTTATTATCCCGCTGATTGGACAGCAAAATCCCAACTTTACCGAGCTTTACACAGCATTGGCTGTGTTGGGAAGCATCTTCCTGTGCGGCGTGGTGGCCACTTTCATTTATAGCCGCCTGATGGTCAAGATCGGCCAAGGCGTCTTAAAACGGGTCCGCGACGAGATGTTTGAAAAAATGCAGCGTCTGCCCATCCGTTATTTTGATCAAAACACCAACGGTTCTATTATGAGCCTCTATACCAACGACACCGACACCCTGCGCCAGATGATCAACCAGTCTATTCCACAGATGCTCATGGCTTTCTTTACTGTGTTGGTTACCTTCATCAGCATGGTGGTACTTAGTCCTCTTCTTACCATCCTAGCGGTGGTTATGATCGGAATACTATTGCTTGTTACCCGTAAAATCGGCGGCAATTCAGGCAAATTCTTCGTCCGCCAGCAGATGGACCTAGCCGATATCACCGGCTTTGTGGAGGAGCGGATGAACGGCCAACGGGTGGTTAAAATCTTTAACCACGAGCGCAAGTCGGAAGAGGAATTCGATCAGTTCAACGAAAAGCTTTTCCAAAGCGCCTCCAAGGCCAATACCTTCGCCAATATGATGGGCCCCATCATCGGCAACATCGGCAACCTACAGTTTGTGCTGACGGCCGTGTTGGGCGGTTTCTTGTCGGTCCTAGGCGTGGGCGGCATCACCTTGGGCGTTATGGCCTCTTATCTCCAGTTTACCAAGAGCTTTACCCAGCCCTTTATGCAGATCGCCCAGCAGTTCAACTCGGTGGTTATGGCTTTGGCCGGCGCGGAACGAATCTTCCATATGATCGACGAGGAGCCGGAGGTGGACGAGGGCTACGTCCAGCTGGTCAACGCCAAGAAAGCTCCCGACGGGACCGTCACTGAATGCAAAGAGCGCACCGGCATGTGGGCTTGGAAACATCCCCATCAGGCCGACGGCAGTATTACTTATACCGAACTCAAAGGTGACGTACGCTTCTTTGACATGAGTTTCGGTTATACCGACGACCATATGGTGCTTCATAACATTACCCTTTACGCAAAACCAGGTCAGAAACTGGCCTTTGTGGGATCCACCGGCGCCGGTAAGACCACCATCACCAACCTGATCAACCGGTTCTACGATGTCCAGGACGGTAAGATCCGCTACGACGGCATCAACATCAACAAGATCAAAAAGGATGATCTCCGCCGCAGCCTGGGTATTGTACTTCAGGATACCCATCTGTTTACCGGCACCATTATGGACAACATCCGCTACGGCAAGCTGGATGCTACCGACGAGGAAGTATTCAAAGCGGCAAAACTTGCCAATGCCGACCAATTTATCCGCATGCTGCCAGACGGTTACCAGACGGTCATCAGCGGGGATGGCGAGGAACTGTCCCAGGGGCAGCGGCAGCTGTTGTCCATTGCCCGTGCGGCAGTGGCCGACCCGCCCGTGCTTATCCTGGATGAAGCCACCTCCAGCATCGACACCCGTACCGAACAGATTGTCCAAAAGGGTATGGATAACCTGATGAAGGGCCGTACTGTATTTGTCATCGCCCACAGGCTTTCCACCATCCGCAATTCCGACGCCATCATGGTGCTGGAACATGGACGTATCATTGAACGGGGCAGCCATGAAGAACTAATCGCCCAAAAGGGTACCTATTATCAACTTTACACCGGCAAGTTGGAACTGGACTAACGTCCTGTCTGAAAAGGGATTTCTTTATTTTGCGCCTGGGATTGTTGGGATCCCAGGCGCTTTTTGCTGCCTGGATGGTGAGAGAATACCACAAAAGTGGGGGGAGAAGAAGAAGGTTTGGGAATCGTCTAGCCTTTTTCAAGGCGTTATGGTAAAATAGTGGGGTAACGTGGGGAACGCCCCACCTCAGGACCCCTTTGGATCGGATGTGCATTCCGCGCAGACAGGGACAAAATGATTGGGAAAAGACAGGCTTTTTTACCCCTTGCCGCATAGACAGCGTCGGATTGCAGTATAGTGATAATAGGAATTTGTTTTTTAAAAAATATAAGAGGTGTAAAGCCATGCCATACCGGAGATCCCATGGAAAAAAACAGCGCAGCGTATTTGCCAGTGTCTTTTTGTTTCTGGCCACCTTGTTCGGTATCCTCATTCTATTGGTGGGAGGTGCTGCCCTGTACTTTTTCGTCATCGCCCCGCCCGAGCAGCCCGAACGCCTGCCTACATCGGAGGCAGAAACCTCCAACGTTGTATATCAAGGGGAAGAACCCATGAATCTTCTGCTGGTGGGAACCGACGACGACAATGCCTCGGCCGGCAGTTTTATGCTTTTAAGATTGGATCCGGAGGAGGATACCGTATGGGTAGCGCCGTTGTCCAAGGATCTGAAAACCCAGGTGGGAAACCGGGAAGATACTTTGTCTGGATTTTATAGCTACGGCGGCCGCATGATGATGAAACAGGCGGTGGAGAGCGCCACTGGTGTGACGGTGGATCACTATGTTATCATGACGGCGTCTTCCGCAGGGGAGATTGTGGATCTGTTGGGCAGCGTCACCTGCAACGTCCCAGAAGAGATCAATTATGTGGGGCCAGACGACGGGTTCACTTTGGCTTTGGGCAAGGGCCAGCAGGCCTTGGATGGATCCCAGCTGATTAAATTGGTGCGGTACCAGGGCTGGAGCAGTGTGGACGCCTGTGAGTATTCCGGCCAAGTGATGTGCGACCTTTTAAACCAGCACATGAATGAAAAGACGGTGGACAAAGCCACTACCATCTTTGCCAAAGCTGTCAACAAGGTAACCACCGACATCGGCGCGGTGGATTTGGCGAAGGATCTTCCCACCATCCGCTACCTGTGCCTGACCAATGAAGGCGACGTGGCCAAGCTGGTATCGGTCAGCGGCATGGAGGGGGAAGAGCTGGAAAACGTCTTGGGAGAACATTTCCCAGTGGAACAGGCGGTTTTGACCGATTAAAAACAGGAGGAATCTCATGAAAAAAATCATCTGCCTTTTGTTAGCCGCATTAGTGGTGTGCCTATCTGGCTGCCAGTTTGAAAAAGGGACGTCTTCTTCGTCTCAAGATGCGGATGCATCCTCCACTGCTTCCGAAGGGCAATCGGAAGAAACGGTGTCATCTCAGCCCGAAGCCCTCACCGAGGACGGCAAGGGGGAACTGGAATACGATTCCCTCAATCACCTTCAGCAATCCATTTACGACCGTATCCTCACCGCTTCCAACGATCTCAATACCAGTATGTTGGAAATCCCGTCGGACTCTACTATGGAGGACATCCAGAAATCCTTCAGCGCTGTGACAAGCGACAACCCCGGCCATTTTTGGCTGCAAAAATCCTTTGAAGTGACCACCCAAGGGAATAAAGTGTATGTTACCCTGCGGTATTTAGTGGACAGCATGGAACAAAAGGAAGAGATGCAGAGACAGCTCAGCGAGGCCATGGACAGCATCCTTAAAGCCATCCCGGCCGACGCGGATGATTTCACCAAAGAGCTGATGATCCACGACTGGCTGTTAGACCGTGTATCCTACAGCGACGAGGCGGCAGCCGATACCACCGGCGGACACGCCTCGGCTTACACGGTATACGGTGCCATTGTAGAGCAGAAGGCAGTATGTGAAGGATACGCCCGTTCTATGCAGCTGCTGCTCAATAAGGTAAACGTCCCCTGCGCTTTGATCTCGGGCGTAGGGGTGGATCAGGCCGGCAAATCCAGCGACCATATGTGGAATATTGTGACCATCGACGGCAAAAAGTATCACCTGGACGCCACCTGGAACGACGCTGTGTTGGTGGAAGGGGAGCAATCCTTTAGCCATATCTATTTCAACGTCACCGACGACGTTATCTCGGCCGATCATAAGGACTTTGAGTCCCCCGGCTGTAAGGACGACGACGCCAATTATTATGTAAAACAAAACCGGTCCTTTGACTTCTACGACGAAACCACCAAGGGTGCCATCCAAAGCGCTATGGTGGAAGGGGCTATCGACCGCAACCGGGTTTTGGAATTCCAGTTCACCAATGAGGAGGCCTACAATGCCGCTTATCACGGCTTGGTAGAGGACCAGGATGTGTTCGCCCTTTTGAAGGGAGCAAATGAAGGCATCGGCTCCACGGTGCTTCGGGAGGATTTGATCTCCTACGGCGCCGGCGATCCAGCCAATAGGGTTATTACATTGGTGGTCAGCTACGTGGAGTGACAGAAAATCGTATGATCAGCAAGGAGGAGGCGGGCCATGATTTGGGTAATCCTGCGCATCGTACTGGCCATTTATTTGGTGGTTGGATTTTTGGTGTATTTAAAAAGCGAAAACCGTTCCGATCAAAAAGGGGCGGCTCTTCGGATGGTTAAAACCATCCTGCTTTGGCCGGGCTTTTTGGGCCGCGGCCAAAAGGGTTAATGATTGAAACTGGGAAAAAGGGCCTTTGTGCCCTTTTTGTTTTTATCAAAAAAACAGTTTTCCTGTCGTTATCAATGGCATTGGTACTGTGCAGTGGATGCGGGGTTTCTCCAATGCCTTCCACCCAATCGGGCTTCTCCCTCCATCTGCCGGTGGGAAGCCAACCGGTGTGGCCCAAGCCGTATTACGAGGCTTTGAGTGAATCCCAAAAAGAGGCTTATCGGGAAATCTATCAGCTTTCCGACCGCCTTGGGACAGAGCCCCTCTCTCTGGGAGATCATCTTTCGGCCCAGGAGGTACGGGAGGTGCTGGCGGCCTACTATAAAGATACGCCGGAGCATTTTTGGATTGTAGAGGGCATGGAAACCATCTGGATGGAGGGGGACAACGCCTTTGTAAGGCTTACCTACCTATTCCCAGATGAAGCTTCCCGCTATGAGGCAGGACGCCAGATGGAGGCGGCCTTGGATCGCGCTTTGGCAAATCTTCGTCCCAACATGGATGATTTTGAGAAGGAACTGACCTTGCACGACTGGCTGATAAAGTCCTGTGTTTATGACGGGGAAGCTTATGAAGCCGTGCTGGAGGAGAAGTCTCTAAAGGGGATAGAAGCCTCCTTTTCCGCCTGGGGGGCTTTGGCGGAAGGCAAAGCGGCTTGTGCCGGCTACGCCCGGGCGATGCAATTATTGCTGGGGGCGGCGGGAATACCCTGCTCGTATTTATCCGGGACGGGAGTGGATGGGGAGACCGGGAAGGCCTTTGCCCACGCTTGGAATGTAGTGACTATCGACGGCGGGACGTATCATTTGGACGCCACATGGAATGACCGGGGTGTTTGGTCGGTACAAAGCGACCAATACCGTGCGAGCCAAGGGGGAGAGCACTACGTCAGCCATCGCTATTTTAATCAGACCGACCGGCAGATGGCTTTGGACCATCAAAACTTTATCTTCCAAGGATGCGATAGCCTTCAGGAAAATTATTTTGTCCGCCAAGGGCTGGTGATAAAAAAACTGGATGAATCGGAACAAGGGATGCTGGTGGAACGTCTCACCCGCATTGGGATGGAACATGAACAGCCTTTGTTGGAACTCTGGGTTCCAGAGGACGGGCAGATGCTATTTGACCAGATGGTCCATCCCGAAGAGGGCGTGCTTTACGATTGCCTCAAAGCGGCCAACCAGCAGATGGGGAAAAAGATCTTTCAGGAGGGACAGGCGGTGGCATGGTTTCAGGAAGAAAGTGGGATCATCACCGTCCGCGCCCTTTATGAAGAAGAGGAATAGCTCTTCCCTTTTTGGCAAAATGGAGGTATCATAGTAAAATTAGGAGGACGTAGTCCTGAAAAAATTGCCGTCTTGACGTATGGGGATAGACGGGATGTTGAAGTATAGCCGCGTCCTGGCGGCAGAATGGATGGATGGAGAATGATCAATAAACCAAGAATTGAAGCGGCGGTACGCGAGATTTTGGCCGCCATCGGCGAGGATGTGGATCGGGAAGGCTTGCGGGAGACGCCCAGCCGCGTGGCCCGGATGTATGAGGAGATTTTCTCCGGCCTCCACGACGATGCCCGCCGCCATCTGAAGATTTTTACCGACACCAACCACGATGAAATGGTGTTGGTGCGGGATATCCCCCTTTACTCAGTGTGCGAGCATCATTTGCTCCCCTTTATCGGCAAAGCCCACATCGCCTATATTCCCCGGGAGGGACGGGTACTGGGCCTTTCCAAACTGGCCCGGATTGTGGACTGTTATGCCCGCCGCCCCCAGCTCCAGGAGAGACTTACCGCATCGGTGGCCGATTTTATTATGAAAGAATTAAAGCCCTGGGGAGTGGCCGTGGTCATCGAGGCCGAGCATCTTTGCATGACCATGCGGGGGGCCCGCGCAGCCGGTTCCAAAACACAGACGTCGGCTCTGCGCGGCGGTATGAGGACCGATGCCAGGACCCGTGCCGAGGCCATGGCCCTGCTGACCCGGTAGGGGACACAAGGAGGGACATCATGTATTTTTCCGCCAAAGGATTTTGTTTTGACTTAAACGAGCGTACTCTCATTATGGGCATCCTCAATATCACCCCCGACTCCTTCTCGGACGGGGGACAGTTTTTGGATCCCGAAAGAGCGGTGCAGCATGCGCTTCAGATGGTGGAGGATGGGGCCGACATCCTGGATATCGGGGCCCAGTCCACCCGTCCGGGCTGCCAGGAGATCGGGCCGGAGGAAGAGTGGAAGAGGATGAAACCGGTGCTGGATGCATTGGTGGGGAAGATCCGCTGTCCCATTTCTATCGATACCTTTTATCCGGAAGTGGCCCAAAGAGCCTTGGAAGCGGGAGCGCACATCATCAACGATGTCTCCGGCTGCGCCCACAAGAGTATGCTCCCAACGGTGGCAAAAGCCCATGCCGCCGTTGTCATTATGCATCCGGGGGATGCCTCCCAGGCCGACGGCCAGGTGGCCTATCCCAGGGGCGTAGTGGCGGAGGTGGGGGAATTCCTCCGCAAAGCGGCGGTGCGGGCCAGGGGATACGGGCTGCCGGCCCACGCTATCTGTCTGGACCCGGGCATTGGGTTCGGCAAAACCATGGGAGAGAACCTAGCCCTGGTCAAGGCCGGCCCTATGGTGGAAGGGTATCCTTGGCTGGTGGGGGCTTCCCGCAAACGGGTCACGGTGGCCTTTGCACCCGACGCCCCAGCCGACCGGAGGTTGGGCGGGACTATCGCCGTCCACACAGCGGCACAGCTGAGCGGGGCCCATATCCTGCGGGTTCATGATGTGCCGGAGGGGGTACAGGCCGCCCGGACCATCGACGCTATGCTGGGTAAGGGACGATAAAAGGAGGGATCTGCCACATGGATCGGATCAAAATAACAGGGCTTCGCATATTTGCCTACCACGGCGTATTGGATCGGGAGCAGGAGGAAGGGCAGCCGTTTGTATTGGATCTCATTTTGGGAGTAGACTTGGGAAGGCCCTGCCGTACCGACCGGGTAGAGGATACCATCAACTACGCTGAAGCGTGCCAGATGGTGCAGGAGGTCATGACAGGATGCAAATACCGCCTCATCGAGCGGGCGGCTCAGGAAGTGGCCTCCAGATTGCTCAAGCAGTATGAGAATTTGGAAGAGGTCACCGTCATCCTCAAGAAGCCGCGGGCGCCCATCCCCGCTGATTTTGACACGGTAGCGGTGGAAATCACCCGGCGCCGGGAGGATATAGACCATGTATAAGGCGGTCATCGGCCTGGGGGCCAATCTAGGCAATCCCAGAGAGCAATTGCAAGAGGCTGTGGACAGCCTCAATCGATTGCCCGGGACAAAGGTGGCGGACTGTTCCAAGCTTTATATCACTAAGCCGGTGGGATATGATAACCAACCCGATTTCCTCAACTGCGTGATTTTAGTGGAGACAAAACTCTCCCCGGAAGCGCTGTTGGGAGCGGGATTGGGCATAGAAGCCGCTCTTGGCCGGGTACGGTCCATCCGAAACGGCCCCAGGATATTGGACGTGGATCTGCTGCTGGTGGAGGGGGAAAAACGGGAAGGGGAGGAATTGATCCTGCCCCATCCCCGCATGGGAGAACGGGCTTTTGTGCTAGCGCCCCTTGGGGATTTGTTCCCTGACGGCGAGGCTTTTGGTTTTCCTTTTGCCGACCGTCTGGCCTCTTTGGAAAAGGATGGCATCACAGTTTGTGCCGACCGGCTCAAAATAGAGTAAAATGCGCTTTACAATTATAGTGGGCGATGGTATAATATTACCTGTGACCCTTTACGCAGCCATTGGCCGTCTGCCCCTGGAATGGGGAATTTCCTCTGCCATGCGCTTCGTTTGTGGGTGTAATTTTAAAAAGAGGTGAAGTACCCATGATGCTCAAAGAAGAAAAACAAGCCGTTATTCAAAACAATGCCCGCCATGAGGGCGATACCGGTTCCCCTGAGGTGCAGATCGCTATCCTCACCAAGAGAATCAACGATTTGACCGAACATCTGAAGGTCCATAAGAAGGATCATCATTCCCGCCGCGGCCTTCTGAAGATGGTCGGCCATCGCCGCAATCTGCTTAACTACCTGATGAAGAAGGATATCGAAAGATACCGCGCCATCATCAGCAAATTGGGAATCCGTAAGTAAGTTGTTGTTTTGGAAGGCAGGCGGTTTTTCCGCCTGCCTTGCATTGCTTTACTGAGAAACTCCCATACGCCTAATCACACCGTGAGGACGGAGGCGGTTAGCAGTAAAACAAGCGCTTAAACTGGATGGTAAATCCCCGCTGTTAAACGCTTGTTTCATTGCTAAACACGTGCCGTCCCCCTGAAATAAAACAATGGAGGAATGTGTACAATGCTGTTTGAGAATTACAAAGTGTTCCGCACGGAACTGGCCGGCCGTCCCCTGGTGGTGGAGACCGGTAAAACCGCCGGTTTGGCCAACGGCTCCTGCATGGCCCGCTATGGCGATACGGTGGTACACTGTGCGGTGACCATGTCCAAAAAGCCCCGGGATGGCATCGATTTCTTCCCCCTGTCGGTGGACTTTGAAGAAAAACTGTATGCCGTGGGCCGCATCCCCGGCTCCTTCCTGAAACGGGAAGGCCGTCCTACCGATAAGGCCATTTTGACCTCCCGCCTGATCGACCGTCCTATCCGCCCCTTGTTCCCAAAGGATATGCGCAACGATGTGTCGGTAGTGGCCACCGTCATGTCTGTGGATCCCGATTGTTCCCCGGAAATCACCGCTATGATCGGTGTATCTATGGCCCTCTCCATTTCGGATATCCCCTGGAACGGCCCTATCTCCGGCGTATCGGTCGGTTATGTGGACGATGAATTTGTTATCAACCCCAATGCCGAGCAGCGTGAAAAATCCCGCATGGCCGTCACCGTGGCTTCTACCGATAAAAAGGTAGCCATGATCGAGGCCGGCGCCGACCAAATTCCCGAAGACATCATGCTGGAAGGTATTATGAGAGGCCATGAGGCCAATCAGGCCATTGTCCAGTTTATCAAGGACGTCACCGCCGAGATCGGCAAGGAGAAGGTAGAAGTTCCTTCCCTGGATCCCGATCCCGAGATGCTGGAGGCCATCAAATCCTACGCCATCGAGGCAGTGCGCAAGGCGTTGGATACCGACGATAAGACCGAACGTGATGCACGCCTTCAGCCCATCTACGAGGACGTCCACGCGAAATTTGACGAGCAGTATCCCGACGACATCGCCAAAATCGACGACTGCCTCTATAAGACTCAGAAATATGTGGTGCGCCGCTGGCTTCTGGACGATCAGAAGCGTGTGGACGGCCGTGGTATGAATGAAATCCGTCCTCTTGCCGCCGAAGTCGGCATCCTGCCCCGGACCCACGGTACCGGCCTCTTTACCCGTGGCCAGACCCAGGTCCTCACGGTAGCCACCCTGGGCCCTGTCAGCGACCAGCAGATATTGGACGGCATCGATTCTCAGGAATTCAAGCGTTACATGCATCATTATAACTTCCCGTCCTACTCAGTGGGCGAGACCCGTCCCAGCCGCGGCCCCGGCCGTCGTGAAATCGGCCACGGCGCTTTGGCAGAACGCGCTTTGGAGCCGGTGATCCCTCCGGTGGAGGAATTCCCCTATGCTATCCGCTTGGTGTCGGAGGTTCTTTCATCCAACGGTTCTACTTCCCAGGGTTCCATCTGCGGTTCTACTTTGGCACTGATGGACGCCGGCGTGCCCATCAAGACCCCCATCGCCGGTATTTCCTGCGGGCTCATCACCGAGGGAGACCGCTGGATGACCATGGTGGACATCCAAGGCCTGGAGGATTTCTTTGGCGATATGGACTTTAAGGTGGCCGGCAGCCATACCGGTATCACCGCTATCCAGATGGACTTGAAGATCGACGGCCTTACCCCTGAAATCATCAAGGACGCTTTGGAAAAGACACGCAAAGCCCGTCTGTATATCTTGGACGAGGTTATGCTCAAAGCCATCCCCGAGCCCCGCAAGGAGCTCTCCCCCTATGCGCCCAAGATGCTGTCCACCAAGATCCCCGTGGATAAGATCCGCGATATCATTGGCCCCGGCGGCAAGATCATCCAGAAGATGTGCGCCGAGTGCAACTGTAAAATCGATGTGGAGGAGGACGGCAACGTCTTTATCTCCTCTATGGATCAGGACGGCGCTAAACGGGCTCTGCTGATGATCGAGACCATCGCCAAGGATCCCGAGATTGGCGGCATCTACAAGGGCAAGGTTACCCGCCTGATGACCTTTGGCGCTTTCGTGGAGATCGCCCCTGGCAAGGAAGGCCTGGTCCACATCTCCCGCTTGGACGTCAAGCGTGTGGATAAGGTGGAGGATGTGGTCAATGTGGGTGATGAAGTTATCGTTAAGGTAATTGAGATCGACTCCCAGGGCCGTCTTAACCTTTCCCGCCGGGATGCGCTTATCGAAGTGGAAGGCGCAGTACCGGAGAACGACGTACCGGCCACACCGCCTCGTCGTCCCAGCCGTCCGCCTATGGGCAATCGCCATCCCCGTCGTAGAAACGACTAATCGAAACGATATGATAAAAGCGGTTTTGGCAAATGCCAAGGCCGCTTTTCCTTTTCCTCCAGAGGGAAAACGGTGGAAGATGGGATGATCCCATAGACGAGTTGGAGGAAAGGGAATAGATGCCAAAAGATGTCGGACATTTTGTTTTAGAACATCTTGAGAAATATTTGCATTCAAGGGTGAGTATGGTATAATTTTAATATGTCTGCTATGTAAAGCTGCAAAGGATAGCCGGCCGTTTCAAGGAAGTGGCTCTTCGCCCAGCGCGGGGAAACGGAGCTTTTACAACGGCTTTGAAAGGGTATCATTTTATTAGAAGAGGAAGCCGATGGGCTTTTGGAAAGGGATAGTCGTATGGATTACCGTCAGGAAACCATTGCGGGACGGAACAGCGTCCGGGAGGCGCTTCGTTCGGGACGTCCGATTGATAGCCTCTTGGTGGCCAGGGGGCAGCGTACCAAAGAGTGCGGCGATATTGTGGCTCAGTGCCGTAAACGGGGCATTCCCGTCAAGGAAATCGATTCCCGCAAGATGGATTCCATCTGTGGCGGCACCACCCATCAAGGGGTAGCGGTGTTGGTGGCCCAGCAGGAGTATGCTACATTGGAGGATATTTTTTCCCTGGCCGAGAGTCGTGGAGAACCTCCTCTCATCGTAGTAGCCGACAACATTGAGGACCCTCACAATTTAGGCGCCATTATCCGTACTGCCGAGGCTTCCGGAGCTCATGGGGTAGTCGTACCTAAACGCCGTTCAGCCGGGTTGACATTGGCGGTGTCCAAAGCGGCGGCGGGGGCATTGGAATACGTCCCCGTGGCCCGGGTTGCCAATATCCCCGCCGCTCTGGAGGAACTAAAGGAACGGGGTGTGTGGATCTATGCCGTAGATATGGACGGTTCCACTTGGTGTGAGACCGATCTCACCGGTCCGGCGGCGTTAGTCCTGGGATCGGAAGGCAACGGCATTGGACGTTTGGTCAAGGAAAAATGTGATTTTGTGTTGTCACTGCCTATGCGGGGCAAAATCAGTTCGCTCAATGTGTCGGTGGCGGCTGGTGTGATGCTATATGAGGTGACCCGTCAACGTTTAGGACTGGGCCGATAAATAAGCTCTTTATGGTGAATCTGATTTTAACGCGGAGGTGTTTTGGTTGCAGGATCGTTGGAAGGATGGACTGGGAAATGGAGATCTTGAAGAGAGCTTTTCCCTAGATGATATTATCAAAGAAGTCCATGAGATGAGCAAACGGGAAGAGCAAAAGGAAAGTCCGTCAGAGAAGCCTTTTGCCTCGCCCTCCCCTTCGCATGAGGGGAAATTAGATGTTACTCCGATAGTCCCAAAGGAAGAGACAACTTTTAAACAAGAGCATAAAACGTCGCAAAGGATGCCGGCTTCCGCCGCCCCTATCCCGCATCCTCTAGAAGAGGATGCGGAGCCTAGGGGACGGGAAATAAAAAAAGTAGATCATGATCCCACACAAAAGGTAGGGCCGTCTCCGAAAAAAAAGGAAAATAAAAGGCCTGACCAGGAAAAGACCCGGGTAGTGGCGCCTACTGAGGATGAACGATGGGAGCAAGCCGTGAAACGGCAGCGAGAGAAGATCGCAGCCCAAAAAGAGCCTCCCAGGCCAAAACAAGAGCCGCCCCTCCCAAGGGAGCCGGATGATATTGAGGATTTTACGCAGTACGACCAGGCTCCTGTAGTGGGAAAGGAACTCAAATACCAAACTGTGACGTTGCGAGTCCGATTCACTGTGGTGCTGATCTGCCTTTTGGGATTGATTGGTTTTTCCCTTTTGCCGCTCATTACCCCTTTGCTAGGAGGTACCGTAGGGCTTACCTCCATGGTAACTGAAAATCCAATCTTATATATTGTGATCCAGATCTGTATCACGATGGTGGCGGCCATCGCATCGGCACCGGTTATCACCAATGGCATTGGCGGAGTCTTTCGTTTACGGGCATCCCCTGATGCACCGGCGGCATTTGCCACAGTTATCACTTTATTACACTCGGTTTTTATGCTGTTTTTCCCATCTGCTATTGCAAGTGGAAAAATGTATCTTTACAATGCAGCGGCGGTGCTCATCCTCCTACTGAATACCATTGGTAAATTGGGCATGATTTCACGGATCCGCCTTAATTTCCAAGTGGTGCACAAACCGGGGGAAAAGGAGTGTGTCATCTCCCTCCCGGAGGAAGAGCTTTCCCATTTAATGCGGGGGATGCGCCGTGGAACGACGGTAGCCGCGCCGGTAAAAACTTCTTTCCTCTCCCACTTTTTGGACCATTCCTATCGGGAAGATCCGTGCGCCCGAGTGGGGGGCGCCACATTCCCGGCCGTGCTGATTGGGGGCATTGCCGTAGGCGTCAGCGCCTATCTCATGGGCCAGGGATTGGTGGAAAGCGTCTCTGCCTTTGTAGCGGTATGCTGTTTATGCGTACCTCTTGTGTCATTGGTGGCGGGTAACTGGCCTTTAAGGAGGATTGCCAAACGCTTGACGGCCCGCGGCGGTGTGCTGACCGATTATATGGCGGCCGACGAGATGCTGGATACCTGTGCCGTAGCGGTGGATGCCGGCCAGTTGTTTGGACCGGGTCAGGTAGTGCTCAACGGCATTAAGACATTTGGGGACGGCCGTGTGGATCAGGCGATTTTGGATACCGCCGCTTTGGTAAACGCCCTACAAGGCCCCCTCTCACCGGTGTTTGACCAGGTCATCCAAGATAAAAAGGAGATTTTACCCAAGGTGGAATCCCCGGTTTACGAACAGGAAATGGGCCTTTCCGGCTGGGTGGATGGCCGACGTGTCCTGGTAGGCAACCGGGAACTGCTGCGCAACCACGGCATTGAGCCGCCGTCTATGGACTATGAACGCCGGTATGCAAAAAATCGCCGTAAATTAGTGTATTTGTGCAGCGGCGGTGTTCTCAGCGCCATGTTTGTAGTGACCTATATTTTGAGCAGCGAGACCAGGGAAGAGCTCCAGCGCCTGGTCGACAATGGCATGACTTTGCTGGTGCATGCAAACGATCCCAATATCAGCAGTGAGATGCTGTCGGAAGCCTTGGAGGTGGAACCTAGGCAGGTGATTGTATTGCAGGCTGCCGCCAACTTGGAGTACGAAGAAAAGGTAATTGATCGTCCGGAGGAAGGATGCGGCATCGCTTCGGATGGAGCCATTGAACCCCTTCTGTCGGCCATTTCATCCAGCTTTAAGCTCAAAAGGAGCGTCCAGTCCTCCACCATTATCCAGACGGTGGGGGTGCTGATCAGTTTTGTATTGGTGGCTTTTTTGAGCCTCTATTCCAGCTTATCTATGCTGACGCCCATAGCAGTGCTCTTGTTCCAAGCATGTTGGGCGCTAGCGGCCATGTTCCCGCCCTTTTTCCGGTCGTGGTAACGGTAGAAAGAATGATTGGATGCAAAACGCCTGCCTGTTTTTAGGCAGGCGTTTTTTGGGATATGGGCTTGTGCGTAAGGGGATGACAAAATAGGGAAAAAGAAAATTAATGCTTGACAAAGTGGAGGAAGACGAGTATCATAATGAAAAATAACACATGCTTTAGAGGCTGTGATGGGGAAGAGTAGGGCAATTTCAGTTGCCAGAGAGCTGCCGGGTGGTGCGAGGCAGTGGCTGGATTGTGGTGAAAATCACCCCTGAGCCTTCCGCCCAATCCCTTAGAAGATGGGTAGTAGGTGGGAACGGTTAACCCTCCGTTAACGGGGTGGATATTCGGCTGAACAATGGATCGGCCCGATGTCGCAGAGTGGTTCCCTATAGGGGAGCAAATTAGAGTGGTACCGCGAAAGCTAGTATGCCTTCGTCTCTTTTGTGAGATGAAGGCATTTTTTATGTGGTAAAATCGATGGATTTGGTATGATTAAGATCAACGGGAGGTTGTAACGATGAAGAAAACTGGTGCACAAATCATAGTAGAGTGCCTGTTGGAACAAGGGGTGGACACGGTATTTGGATATCCGGGTGGAGCTGTGCTCAATATATACGACGCCCTCTACGAATACAGTGATAAAATACACCATATACTCACCGCTCACGAACAAGGCGCCTCCCATGCTGCCGACGGTTATGCCCGTACCACCGGTAAAACCGGCGTGGTCATCGCTACCTCCGGCCCCGGCGCCACCAACCTGGTCACCGGCATCGCCACCGCTTATATGGATTCAATACCGATGGTAGCTATCACCGGCAACGTGGCGGTGGATCTTTTAGGCCGGGATTCCTTTCAGGAAGTGGATATCACCGGCATCACAATGCCGATCACCAAGCATAATTTTGTAGTCAAGCGGGTGGAAGATCTGGCGGGTACCATCCGGGAAGCCTTCCGAATCGCCGCCTCGAAACGCCCTGGGCCGGTACTCATCGACGTACCAAAGGACATCACGGCCGCTGTAACGGAGTATACACCGGCTGATCCGCTGCCACTGGCTCCCCTCCCTGAGATGAAGGAGGAGACGGTCCAACAAGCCGCCCAGATGCTAAAAGAGGCGAAACGTCCCCTTATCTACGCCGGCGGAGGCGTGATTTCTTCCGGGGCTACAGAGGAGATCATCCAGTTGGCTGAAAAGTTGCAGGCCCCCGTCTGTTGTTCGGTTATGGGATTGGGCGGATTCCCGGCCGATCATCCTTTGTTTGCCGGTATGATTGGCATGCACGGCACTTACGCCGCCAACAAAGCCACCCAGGAAGCAGATCTTCTGTTGGTAGCCGGAGCGAGGTTCTCCGACCGTGTGGCGGGAGATCGCGAGCAGTTTGCCTCCCAGGCGAAGATTCTGCATCTGGACATCGACCCGGCGGAAATCGATAAAAACGTCCATGCCACCTATTCTCTGGTGGGGGACTTAAAACGGCTGTTGGGCAGCTTAACCCAGAGAATCCCGGAGGAAAAGCACGATGCTTGGCTTCAGGATGTGGAGAATTGGAAGGTAGGGCATCCGGTACCGCCCCAGGACAACGGGGGATATCCGGATCCCATGGCCATTATCGACGCTGTCCGCGCCCGCACCTCCGACGATGATATCATGGTGACCGACGTAGGGCAGCATCAAATGTGGGTGGCCCAGCGGTATCGTTTTAACCATCCTCGCACCTTTGCCACTTCGGGCGGATTGGGTACCATGGGCTATGGACTGGGCGCCGCCATCGGCTCGAAAGTGGCCAATCCAGAGCGCAAGGTGGTGTTGTTTACAGGAGACGGTTCCTTTCACATGAATCTCAATGAGCTGACCACCTTGGCCTCCTACGATTTGCCGGTGGTGGTGATGGTGATGAACAACAGCGTCCTGGGTATGGTACGCCAGTGGCAGAAACTGTTTTACGGATACCGCTTCTCCCAGACCGATCCCCATCGCAAAACCGACCTGGTAAAATTGGCTGAAGCCTTTGGCGTCACCGGTATGCGCATCACAAAACCGGAAGAGGTGGAAGAGGTGGTGGACAAAGCGTTGGCACTGGGTAAACCGGTTGTGGTGGACTGCCAGATTTCCCCCGATTGCAATGCCTTACCCATGATCCCGCCGGGAGCATCGGCCGACGCCATCATGATGACCATGCCCGATCCCACGGTTTAAGGAGGTTTTCCCAATGGAAGAAAAAGTGATTTTATCAGCTTTGGCAAACAACCATCCCGGCGTGCTGCTGCGCATCACAGGCCTGTTTAACCGCCGCGGATTTAACATTGAAAGCGTCACCGCTTGTACCACCGAGGATCCGAAAACCAGCCGCATGACCATCGCCATGACGGGGGATCAATCCCAGATCCGGCAGGTGATTTGTCAGCTCACCAAGCTGGAGGACGTGAAAAAGGTATCCCTGCTGACCAAAGAGAATGCCTCCCACAGCGAACTGCTGTTGGTTAAAATCCGGGTGGACAATGGGCAGCGTTCCGACGCTTTACACATCGCCTACCGGCACGGAGCCCGGATCCTGGACATCAGCCATCACACCATCACCATTGAGGCCACCGGCCAAAGCGGACAGATTGACGAACTCATCCAGGGCCTGCAAAAGTATCCAGTGGTGGAGATGGCCCGTACCGGCATCACCGCCCTGGAACGGGGCGACGGTTCCATCGCCGACCACGATGGAATGGACCGTTAGGATCCATCGTGTGAACAGTATTTCCAGAGCAAGGGGGCTTTTTGATCATGAACAAACGGCTTGAAATTTTTGATTCCACCCTGCGGGACGGCAGCCAAGGGGAGGGCATCTCCTTCTCGGTCGAGGATAAATTGGCGGTTGTCCGGGTGTTGGACGACTTGGGCGTGCCTTATATTGAGGCCGGAAATCCCGGCTCCAATCCCAAGGATATGGAGCTGTTCCAGGAGGTGTCCCGGTTAAAGCTCAAGCACGCCACGCTGGTGGCCTTTGGATCCACCCGGCGCAAGGGTATCCAGGTTGAGGAGGATAAGAGCCTCAATTCCCTTTTGGAGGCCGATACCTCAGTGTGCTGCATCTTCGGAAAAAGCTGGGACCTGCACGTCACTGAGATCCTGGGCACTACATTGGAGGAAAACCTCAATATGATCCGGGAAAGTGTGGCTTATCTCAAGAGCAAGGGGAAACGGGTGTTTTTTGACGCCGAACACTTCTTTGACGGATACCGCCACAATCCCCAGTTTGCACTGGATTCCCTGGCTGCCGCCGTGGAGGGCGGAGCCGAGACGGTGGTGCTGTGCGATACCAACGGCGGATGCTTTCCGGAAGAAATTGGAGAGGTTACCCATCTAGTGGTGGAGAGGTTCCCGGACGTCAAAGTAGGGATCCACTGCCACAACGATTCCGGTGTAGCCGTAGCCAATTCTATGGCGGCGGTGGAGGCCGGCGCCGTCCAGGTACAGGGTACCTATCTGGGATTTGGGGAACGGTGCGGCAATGCCAATCTTTCCACCGTCATCGCCAATGCCCAGCTCAAAATGGGATATGGGTGTATCCCGGAGGAAAATCTCACCATGCTCACCCAGGCTGCCCGGGAACTGGCCGAAGTGGCCAATATGCAGCTTCCCAACGTCACCCCTTATGTGGGATCGTCGGCCTTCGCCCATAAAGCGGGCATGCATGCCGATGGGGTACTGAAAAATTCCTGTTCCTTTGAGCACATAAGCCCCGAATTGGTGGGCAATGAACGGCGGTTCCTCATGTCGGAGCAGACGGGCCGTACCGCGGTGCTGCGCCGCATCCATAAGCTATGTCCCGGTTTGGATCGGGATTCCCTGGAGATCCGCTGCATCATTGAGCGCCTTAAGCAGATGGAGATGGAAGGGTACCAGTTTGAAGGGGCCGACGCCAGTTTTGATCTGGTGGTGCGCAAGGAACTTCACCGCTATTCCCCCAGCTTTGAGCTGGTGAGCTACAAGATCCTGGATGAACAACCGGTGGATGATACCGGCAATTCGGCCACCGCCACCATCAAAATCCGGGTCAATGGGCAGCTGAGCATCTCGGCCGCCGAGGGGGACGGTCCTGTCCACGCTTTGGACCAGGCGCTCCGGGAGGCATTGGCCCAGTTTTATCCCCGTCTGGAAAAGAGCCGGCTCATCGACTACAAGGTCCGCGTCATGGATTCCGGGGACGCCACGGCTGCCGTCGTGCGGGTACTTATCACCTCCACCGATGGCAAACGGGTGTGGACTACCGTAGGGGTATCGGCCGACGTCATCCGTGCCAGCTGGCTTGCACTGGTGGATTCCTTTGAATATAAGCTGATCTGCGACCGGGAAGCCAAAGATTGATAGATTGACAAAATCCCCTTCCTGGGGAATAATAAATAGATGAAAAATGTAGGACAATGAAACCCATGAAACCAAGGAGGATGCATTATGGGAATGACGATGTCACAAAAAATCCTAGCGGCCCATGCGGGACTCAAGGAGGTCAAAGCCGGCCAACTGATCGAAGCCAAATTGGATTTGGTGCTGGGCAATGATATTACCTCGCCGGTGGCGGTCAACGAGTTTGAACGCTGTGGAGCCCATCAGGTGTTTGATAAGAAAAAAATCGCCCTGGTGATGGATCACTTTACCCCCAATAAGGATATCAAGGCGGCCGAACAGTGCAAGAAGGTTCGCGCCTTTGCCAATCAATACGACATTGAGAATTTTTTTGACGTAGGCGAGATGGGCATCGAGCATGCCCTATTGCCGGAAAAGGGATTGGTAGGCCCTGGCGATCTGGTGATAGGGGCTGATTCCCATACCTGCACCTATGGGGCGCTGGGAGCCTTCTCCACCGGCATGGGATCCACCGATATGGCGGCCGGTATGGCCACCGGTAAGACCTGGTTTAAGGTTCCGTCGGCCATCCAGGTCACTTTGACGGGCAAATTCCAAAAGCACGTGTCGGGCAAGGACGTCATCCTGCACCTCATCGGCATGATCGGGGTGGACGGCGCGTTGTACCAGTCCATTGAATTCACCGGCGATGGTGTGAAAAACCTGTCCATGGACGACCGCCTGTGCATCGCCAACATGGCCATCGAAGCCGGCGCGAAAAACGGCATCTTCCCTGTGGACGACGTCACCCGCGCCTATTGTGAAGGACGTGTCCAGCATCCTATGACCTCCTACGAGGCCGATCCTGATGCGGAGTATACCGCCAGATACACTATTGATCTCTCCACCCTTCGTCCCACCGTAGCCTTCCCTCATCTGCCGGAGAACACCCGTACCATCGACGAGGTAGGCGAGGTCAAGATCGACCAAGCCGTCATCGGTTCCTGCACCAACGGCCGCATGGAGGATCTGCGGGCTGCCGCTGCCATCCTCAAGGGCCGCAAGGTGGCCAAGAACGTCCGCTGCATCATCATCCCCGGCACCCAGAATATCTACTTGCAGGCCATGCACGAGGGCCTCATTGAGGACTTTATCAAGGCCGGCGCCGTAGTATCCACCCCCACATGCGGCCCCTGCCTGGGCGGGCATATGGGCATTTTGGCCGCCGGCGAACGGGCTGTGGCCACCACCAACCGCAACTTTGTGGGCCGTATGGGCCATGTGGATTCTGAAGTGTACTTGAGCAATCCAGAAGTGGCCGCCGCTAGTGCCGTCACCGGTTACATCACCGATCCCGCCAAGCTTGACTGAGAAGGAGGAAGTAAATTATTATGATCCAGATTGAAGGCACCGTCCATCGCTATGGGGACAATGTAGACACCGACGTCATCATCCCTGCCCGTTACCTCAACACCTCCTCTCATGAGGAATTGGCCGCCCACTGCATGGAGGATATCGACAAGGACTTTGTCAAAAAAGTCCAGAAAGGCGACGTCATGGTGGGAGGCAAAAACTTCGGCTGCGGCTCTTCCCGTGAGCATGCCCCCATCGCCATCAAGGCATCGGGTATCTCCTGTGTCATCGCCGCATCCTTCGCCCGCATCTTTTACCGCAACGCCATCAACATCGGCTTGGCCATCCTGGAATGCCCGGAGGCGGCCGCTGAGATCCAAAACGGCGATGAGGTAAAGGTGGACGTTACTACCGGCGTCATCACCGACGTCACCACCGGCAAGACCTATCAAGCCGAGCCTTTCCCGCCCTTTATTCAGAATATCATTTCCTCCGGCGGCCTGCTGAAGACCATCTCGGAGCGTTTATAAGAGGATCTACTTCAAAAAAAGGCCTGCTGGGAGAATCCTTCTCCAGCAGGCCTTTTCGATGCAATGGGAAAATTTCTGGAACCAATGTGATGGAGTTACAGAAAAAATTCACTTGCTGTGATATACTTAAACCAAATACTTAGAAAACCGGAGGAACCATTGTTTATGACATACCTGATAACATTTCTAGAGGGCCTCATCACCTTTATATCCCCCTGCCTTCTTCCGATGCTACCAGTCTATGTAGCCTATTTTGCCGGCGGGGATGGAGGGGCACAAAAGCGATCGCCCCTTTGGAAGGCGCTGGCCTTTGTGTTGGGATTTACCATGGTGTTTGTGCTGATGGGCGCCTTTGCCGGCAGCATCGGTATGGTGCTCAAAAAATACCAGACGGCAGTCAATATCGTCAGTGGCCTGCTGGTTATTTTCTTTGGCCTTCATTTCTTAGGGGTATTCAAATTTAACTTGTTTCAGGGCCACAAGGGAATGGGACAAAATACTGAAACAGGCTTTTTTTCCACCTTGCTGTTTGGCATCGTCTTTGCCGTGGGATGGACTCCCTGTGTAGGCGCCTTTCTTGGGTCGGCGTTGATGCTGGCCTCATCACAGGCGTCGGTGTTCCAGGGAATTTTACTGCTTATATGCTATTCAGCAGGCTTGGGTATCCCATTTCTGATCAGTGCCGTGTTGATCCAAAAGCTCAAAACGACTTTTAACTGGATCAAAAGTCACTATGCCGTTATCACCAAGGTGTCAGGCGGACTTTTGATCCTTGTGGGGATTTTGATGATGACAGGGCTGATGAATCAGTATCTGGCGTTGCTCAGCTAAAGGAGGGAACGAAATGAATGGAAAGAAAAAGTGGATTTTAGCGGCAGTTGCATTGGTCGTGTTGCTGGTAGGAGCGGTGATCCTGTACCAGGTGCTTCAAGGGCAAGGGGAGACGGGAGGACTAGCCGATCTCCAGGGGACAGGGCAATCCCAAACCCAGCAGAGCGGTCAGGCCAGTACCGACGCCCAGATAGCGGAAAGTGCGGGGGAGACCCAGCAGGAGGAAAAGACAAAGGCTCCGGATTTTACCGTTTGGGATCACAACGGCAATGAGGTAAAACTCTCAGAGCTTTTAAACGGGAAGCCCACGGTACTCAACTTCTGGGCCAGCACCTGTCCGCCATGTCAGATGGAGATGCCGGATTTTCACGATGTCTATCAGGAATTGGGAGGAGAAGTCCAATTCCTGATGATCGATGGGATCGGCAGCCTAGGTGAAACCGAAGAAAAGGGAAAGGCATACATTGAGGAGCAGGGTTATACCTTCCCCGTCTATTACGACCGGGAGATGGAGGCCGTCATGACCTATGGGATCTCCTCCTTTCCCACCACCTACTTTATCGATGCGGAGGGGTATCTGGTGGCCGGCGGCATCGGCATGCTGTCCAGAGAATACCTCATGCAGGGCATTGATATGATTACCTAAAAATTCACCTGACTTACACAAAGAAAATCCCCTATGGCGTCCAGCTTGAACAGCACCCCATTTGTTAGACAGTATGATATACTGAATAATAAGTGGGGTGTTTTATTTATGCCAAAAGGAAAACCAAACAAG
>CAJFOZ010000047.1 GCA_904397895.1 uncultured Clostridia bacterium | reverse complement strand
TAATAGAACCGCAGACTCAACGTCCCGTCGGTCTGGTAGATCAGCTGGTCCCCATCCCAATAGTACTTGGTGGTGACGCCATCCACGGTCTTCTCGGTGCGAAGACCATCGGCGTCGTACTGGTATCCAATGGACGTATCGCCTTTGCTCATGCCGCTCAATTGATGGCCGTGTTCCCAGGTGTAGCTCCATCCGTCGTAGGATAGGGGATTGCCGATGGCATCGTAGGTGATGGGCTTGCCGTCGAAACTGGTCAGTTTGTCCTTCCAATCGGAATCGCCATAGGAGTAGGTTACCGTCTTGGTCACAGCTCCCAAATTGCCGGTGGTGTAGGCATACTCCTTTTTGTTGAGCAGATTGCCGCCGGCATCGTAGGTATAGGTGACCGTTTTGCCGGTGTACCCGTTATTCTCCCGGATGAGCTGCCCTTGAGCATCGTAGGTGTAGTGGGCTTTCTGTACGCCATTTTCTGAGATGGTCTGAATATTGCCGATGGCGTCGTAGGTGTAGGAGATGGAGTTGCTCCATTTGGTGCTGCCGTCGCTGTTCAGAATCCTCTTATGGGTGATTTGCTGGATGCGGTCGGTAGCATCGCCGTTGGATCCGGTCGCATAACTATACTCGTCGGCCCAACGGTAGTAGGGTTGGGTGGACGGCATGGTGATGGTTTGCCGGCTCACATTGCTGCCGTCGTATTCATACCCATACTGGGCGTTGTTGGGCATGGTTAGGGTGCTCAGCCGGTCCTGGGCGTCGTAGCCGTAGGTGGTTACCGCCTGCGTCCCACCGATGGTATAGCCGGTAGCTTCCACACCGCCACGGCTGTTGTAGGCGTACTGATAGCGGCTTCCATCGCTTAGGTTTGTTTCGATCACCCGGTCTTGATCGTCGTAACGGTAGGAGAATTTTAGTCCATTTACGTTGTCGGTGTATTGGGAGAGATTGCCGTTTTGAGCGTACTGCCACTGGTACTTCTCCACCCCATTGTACTTCATCCCCACAACCCTGTCGAGGGAATCGTACACCGGTTGTTGGGTTGCCCCATTGCCGTAGGTGGACTGCAACAGGAGTCCGCTGCTGGGGGAATAGCTGTGGCTGATTAAAACTTGATTGCCCACCTTGGCTGTACTGCTGTTCCCAAAGGCGTCGTAGACAAAATGGTAGTTTGTGCCGTTGCTGGAGATGGTAGCGAGCCGTCCGTTTTGATAGGCGTATTGGTTTGAAATGGTCCCATTCTCACCGCCTATTTGGGCGTTGCCCGATACGCTTGTCACGGCGTCGGTATTGGGATCGTAGGTGTAGGACGTGGTGTTGTTTTTTGCATCGGTGATAGAATGGAGTACGCCTTTGAGGGTATCGTAGTTGTAATATGTCACCTGGCCAAAGGCATCGGTTTCGGTGGCCGGATAGTTTTTATCTTCCGTGTAGGTGATGTTTGACTCGGTGGTCTGGCCGCCGGTTTGGCTTTCTACGGCCACCAAATTGCCCTTTTCGTCCAATGTATATTCTTGAACCGTGCCGGTGATATGATCGGTTTCTTTCTTTAGATTGTGCTTGCCGTCGTATTCATAGGAGTTGTTGACCGTCACCGTCCCGTCGGCGCGGGTGTGCACTTCGGTGGCCACGTCTTCTCCTGTGTAGGTGTATTCCACCTTGTCGCCGTACCGGTCCACCGATTTGAGAACCTTGCCGTCGGAATCGTAGATATACTCTGTGCCAAACAAGGTGCGGTTTAGCTGCAAATCGTCGAAGGTGGCTGTCCCTGTGTTTCCGTCGTACACCGCCTCTACCTTTATGGAACTGAAAGATTTTTCGGCTGCGAATTCTCCAGAGGTCATTTGCCAGTTGGTGCTGCTGGATTCAAACAGCGCCGTGTCGGTATTGCTGGTGCCGTCGGTGTAATAGAAGGTGAGGGACAATCCGAAAATCTTTCCAGCTTCTTGGTCGTTTGGCACGGCATATCCTTTGGCAAATCCACTGAGCACAAAGGTATCCCCCTGGCTGCCGGAAATGGATAGGGTTTGGGAGAGCCGCTTTTGTTTCCGGGGTTCCCCGGTCAATTTCATACCGGTTCCGCCGCGTCCTTCCAAGGTCACGGGGATGTCGTTTGACCCGCAATCGCTGGAACGTACCCAGCCGGTGGGGGAGGAGGCGCTTCCATACTCCAGCGTTCCGTTCCCCAAAATGTTGTAAAGGCTTGGCAGGGTGTTTTCCTCCAGCTGTATGGCGCTGAAATGAACCGTGCCAACGGCCTTTTCCAACCCGCAGGATACCGTCACTTCACTGACCCCTGCGGGGACGTCCATCGTGACAAAATTGCGGGTAAAATCGGTTGGCTTGAACAGCGGAGTCTTTTGGCTCTGGATTTGGCCTTCCGCATCGGTATATTCCATTTGGAGATAGGCCCCGCCGTCCCCACTCAGGCCGTTGAGTTTGGCGTAAGCGGAGAAGGTGTAACTCTTTCCGCCCTGGACATCTACCGTCTGACGGTGGGAGATGGATCCCGCCTGGCTGCTTTTCATTAAGCGCAGGGTGTAGTCCGAAAGATACCGGTAATTCACATAGCCGGGAGCCGAACCGAAGTTGATCTCGCCGGTGGTATCGCCCTCTCGATGAGCCGTCCAAGACGACTGGCTGGGGTCTAGTAGATTTTTGGTGATCTGCTGCATACTGGATTGATACAACAGTTTGTTTTTGGTGTCTCCATGGTTGCCAAATCCGCCAAAGACAGCGTTGCCCTCCTGATCGCGCACGCACACCGTGCGTCCGGCTTGATCGAATAACATGGTCTCCGATTTGCCGTTTGAGTCGCTGACCGTGGTTTCGTCCGGGCTGTAGGCAAAGTTTAAAACAGCCCCTGTTTGATTCTCTTTGCCTAGCTGGCATATCTGGGATACTCTGCCGTTTTCATAAGAAATCGAGAGCCCGGAACCGTCCTCTTGACGGATCGAACTGGGCCTAAAATCTTCGCTCCAAACAAAGGTAGTCACGATATTATCCGGATCGGTGATGGTCGTCAGGCGGCCGGCGGTATAACCGTACTGGATACTGCGGCCGGCTGGATCGGTGAGGCTGGTGAGATAACCCTCTGCATTGTAGCCGAAGGTAACGCGGCGTCCAGCGCCGTCTTGCACATAACTGATTTTGCCGTTTTCATAGGAGATCACTTGGGAGTTACCGTTGTTGTCGGTAATTTTCGTAAGGTAGCCGCTGGCATTAAACTCCTTTGTACTGCCATCGGCATAAGTGATTAAAGTCCTTCCTGCAGCCGGCTGGGTCAGCTTGATGCTGCTATCGTCTTCCAGTACCCATTGGGATTCCTTTTCCTCATCCGGTGTAAAGTAATGGTCGGTTCCATCGGCATCTATGATTTTAAATGGGTAGCTTGAAATATTGGTGCTGAGCACTCGTTCATGGATATTCAGGCGAAATCCTTTTCCTACCTTCATGGTCAGCCCGCTGTCGGAAGCGTCCAGGTTGGCCTGGCCATTCCCGTTCAATACATGGCTGATAGAAATGGGTGTCAATTGGCCATTCATCTCAATGTCGGTGTGAACGGCTACCAATTGACCATTGTAGTCATCCACGTAAACGGAGGTCCGTTTGCCGTCACTGGCTCCATGGAAGGTCCAGTAATCCTCCAATCCAGTTGGATCCACGTAGGTCAACACCAGCTGGGGATACATGCTGGAAGGCGCATAACCGACGTCGCCGGTGTAGAAGGGGACGCATTCCACCGCCGTCTCATCCGACGATTGCAGGGCGATCCAGCTTTTGGTATCTCCCTCGTACCATCCTCGGACAATGTCGGTGACGTTAAAGCTGCGCCATCCGTCCTCCGTGGATACCGGCAAAGTATCGTAGACCCGGCTGTAGTCGATGACGTTTTGGGAATTGTTCCAGGTGAGAGTCTGGTTATCAATGATGACGTCTTGTTTGGTGCGGTAGGCGTTGATGGCAGTAACCGGTGCGGAGACCCCCTCATAGTCGTATTCGTAAAGGTTGAAGGAGGCCTTGGTGATGACGCTGCCCTCCGGCAAAGTGGGCAGTGCGAACCGGGTGAAGGTCCGGTAAGGGCCGTATTGGTTTTTACCCACCAGGGAGTATTCATTTAAGTAATAATTTTTGTTGGGGTTTGCTTTGTTGACAAAAGTGTCGTAAATTTCATAACCGCTGGTGGTGGCCTGCATCTCCGGATCGATGACGATGGGGTAGACCCGGGCAGGATCCCGCATCCACTGCGCATCCGGTGTGACGGTGACGGTATAACTGCCATCCTCGCCCCAAAAGCTCAGATCCACTTGATCGCAGCTTTCCAGGGCCGAGTCCCGCATATAGGGGGCCGACAAGGTGTATACCGCCTCATTGGGTTCATTGGGATCGTAAAACTCAATGGTATGGGAGTCTATCTGACGGGCCGACAGGCCAGGGGTATTGTATTGATAGGTAAAGAAGGCAGGGGCTTCAGACGTTTTCACAATTAAATTTTCTTTAATGCCGTCGCCCACGGCCATATACTGGGCGTCCACATGGGGTAGGATATCGGCATAGGTGGCCTGGGAAACCAAATTGTGTAACAACAAGGCGCTGTTGTTTACTGCGTCCAGGCCAAGAGATGGGGAAGATAAGGACACGGAAACCCCATTGGCGCCAGTCAGGTTCCACGATATCTCGTACTCGTCCTTGGTGATTTTGACCAGATACTGATTGTTTACCGCTCCAGCAAACTTGGTCTTAAAGCTATTTTGCACGGTTTCGTACCCAGCTGGTTCCACCGACCGGGCATAGGGGGAACCTGATATCCGCAGGGTGGATTGAATATCCTGCCACTGCCCTTGTTCATCCTGGTAGTGGACAGGCTGAGAGTACAGGGCCATCAGGGTAGACCCGTCGCTCATTTGGAAATATTTGATCGACTGCTCACGCAGATCGGTTCGTTCGTACTCAATGGTAGGTTGCTCCACAGAGGCAACCGTATTTTCACCACGGTTGTAGGGAAGTTCTTGGCCGGCGTCCGGTAGGGTAAAATCGTAGGTGTTTTGGAACTCCTGGTCGCCTACGATACCCAGTGCTTCCAGAGAAGCGTTGCCTTCCGCCAGGCTTTGGATGGGGGACATTTGCACTGCTAAGATAACCGCAAGTAACAGGGCGATGCTCTTCATGAATTTGTTCATTTTCATTGTTCTACCGTCCTTTCTGTCCTCTCAACTTCTCAAGCGTCTGTGGATTTTACGTTTTTCCTCCTTTCCTGATGGATCGTCCCAAATGAAAAAAGGATCATGATGCGAAAGATTCAGAGGCACCATGATCCACAAGTTCAGTATAGCATATATTGAATTAATTCACAATAAACAAAATAATTGTTGTTTATATTTGGCGAAAAATGCATCTAGACATCCTTTTTATCCTTTTTTCTATTTAATATCCATATCATTTTACTTTTTTCCTTGTGATAATTGTCTTAAAGAAACATTTCGTAAAGGTTTTGGATTGGTTTAGTGAAAAGAGATGGAATTTTGAAACAAGCAAATATGATTTAAAAACCAGAAATAGAAAAAACACTCTTGCAATAGGGTATCTTTTTTGTAGCACAAACCCATGATGGCGTGACAAAAAAGATGTCACGCCATTTTTCTTAGGTTTCATGCGGGTTTTCGGGCTTTTTGGAGCCAAATTCGAGAAACGGTTTTACCGTAGATGTCCAAACTCAAAAGAGCAAATCAAACCATATAAGCGGGGTTTCCGCCTGATTTTTCAGGGTGGGAACCCCGCTTTTTTGCGTTTTTATCGCTTTTTCCCCGTTCATAGATGTGTAGAAATTTACAGATTAAAAATAGATGGATTGACGAAATCCGAAATCAGGCCCATTTTAAGCCCTCAAGATACAAGGGGGGTAGTGCGCCCTTTTTTAAACCTCTACGGCTAGCCAACCGGGGCATTTTTTCCCTTTCCCCCTCTCACACTCTCCCCCTCATATTTTACCAGCTGGGAAAGAACAAAATATTCCCTCAAGTAAGGGATCCTCTAAGTGCTTACCCAGCCAAGGAATCACCAAGAAAGGATGAACAAGACCATGAACATCGGTATCGACCACGGCTACTACGCCATCAAAACCCGGCATTTTTCTTTCCCAGCCGGTATCTCAGAATATTCTCATGAGCCATATACCTTACAGAATACGCTGGAATACGACGGAAAGTTTTATGTGTGCGGGACGGACAGACAGCCGATCCTCAGAAACAAAATGGAGAACGACAATTACTACCTGCTGACCCTTGTAGCCATTGCCAAAGAGTTAAAACAGCGCGGCGAAAAGACGGAGTGTTCGGTCACCATCGCCGCAGGTCTTCCTCTGGCCGGTTTTGGACGGGAGAAGAAACCCTTCCGGGAATACCTTCTGCGTTCTTCCCAGCTGGTGTGCTTCAAATTTGAAGGAATCACCTACAAAATCACCATTGAGGATGTGAAGCTGTTCCCACAGGAGTATTCCGCCATTGCCATCCACCCAAAACTCATTCAGAACGAACCATCCATCCTGCTCATGGATATCGGCGGCTGGACGGTGGATCTCATGCGTCTGGACAACGGCGTCCCCAATGCCTCCACCTGCCGCAGCTTGGAACTGGGCATGATCCGCTGCATCGACGAAGCAAAAGAGCAGATACGTCGGGACGTGGGACTATCTGTCACCGACGCGCAGGTGGAGCGTGTGTTGTCTGGGAAAGGATGCAGCTTGGATGAAAAGGCCCGGAGTATCATTCAAAAGCAAGGCCGCCGCTATACAGAACGGCTCCTCTCAGCGGCAATGGAATCAGGGTTTGACCTCAAGGCCATCCCGGTGGTGATGCTGGGCGGGGGCGCAGCTTTTCTTTCCGCCCCAATCTCCAAAACGCAGAACACCGCAGAGCATGGGAGATTTTACAGGCTGTGCCGGAAGGACAGAAAAGCGCCTTTTTGGTCGATGCCATTTTGGAGAGCGCCCGGAAAGACGAGCTGGAGGCAACCATACGCCGGATTCTGCGTGAAGAACTCAAGACCGTTCCTTCTCCGCCTGTACAGCAGCCAGAGAAAGCCGTCCCGGAGGAAATGATGGGTTTCCTTGGTTCCTTATTAGAAGAAAAATAGCCCAGTGTAGATATAGAAAAGAGCATTCCCTAGCTCTGCGCCTAAATTAGAGCTAGGGAATGCTCTTAAATAATTCCCAAAAAAGAGGCTTTAAAGATCAGCCTCTTTGTCCAGTACAAATTTTAATACATCGTTTGGAGTACACTGTAAAATTTCACATAAACGCTCCAACGTAAAAACGGTAATGCCTTTATTGTGTTTGAGATTATGAATCGTTCGAGGATTGATCCCGTATTTGTGAATGAGGGTATAGGTTGTAATATGCTTTCTCTCCATCGTTTTCCACAATGGTTCGTAATTTACGATTAATAATTGCGTTCCTTGTCGGTAAAAAAGCTGTACCGTCCGCACATAACATCTATCCCTCTTTTCCCTCTACAAACCACTTAGGGGATTCGTAAAACAAATAGGTTGTTTTCCTTCTGATCTGTACGGTGTATCGTATCCCTTGTCCACCCGCTTTTAAGCTGGCGGCACGCCGGACATCCAAGACCCGGTCGATCTCATAATTCCTTCCGTCTTCCCAATGGATAAACAGCGGCGTGATCCTTCTTTCCACATCAAACCGCGCCGTTACTTCCACATAGACCTTCCTTATTATAGCGACGCCCCTCCCTTGGTAGCATCGCCTGTTCTTTGCTTTTTATCCTATCCTTGTGTTTCAGTCCATGCCGTTCTCGTTTTCAATTATCCGTCAATTTTGTCTCTCTTTGTTGTTTGTTCTGTCAATATACATATTTATTATCGTGAAGTATAATTTATTTAGCGTATATTATCCAAACAAGTCTGAGAATAGAAGGGCTGCGGGGCCAATTTGAGAAGCACTTGGTCAACGACGACGGCACCATGACCGCCATCGTCTATTCCTCCGCCGTCCACTATGAAAAAGACGGGGAATGGGTGGACTACGACAACACCTTGGTCCCCACCGCCCAGGACGGCCAAGTGGTCTACCAGAATTCCTCCAACCCCCTTCAGGTCCAATTTGCCAAAGAGGGCGAGCAGGAGGATCTTGTCCACCTGGAATACGACGGCCACCAACTGTCCTGGTCCCTGGCCACAGCCGATGTGGACGCCCAGCCTTCGATCTCTCCTATGAGCCTCGACGTACTACAACCGGAGGCTTCGCAAACCATGTCCACCACCGCCGTGCAGGCCGAAGAGGTTGCTGCCCAAGAGCGTGTCCTCGCCTCAGCACAGGCGTACTGGGGCGATGAGGATCTTGCCGCTTCCGAAGCGCAGACCGGCGTAACCATCGATGGCATCGATACCGCCGTCCAGGCGGAGATCACCCAGGCAAGCGACGCCCAGGTGCAAGCCATGGATCTTTATGAGCAGGCCCAGGAGTTGCCTCAGCTTGCATCCACAGTGAAATACGAGGAATCCTTCCCGGAAATCGACGTCCAGTATACGGTGCAGTCAAGGAAGACTTTATTTTAAACACCAAACCGTCCATGGACAGCATCGTCATCCGCCTTGAGACAAATGGCCTCAACGCCTTCTTAAACGACGACAAAACTGTTTCCCTGTACCCCAGCGATTCCGAGACAGCCGTCTTCCACATGAGCGCACCTTACATGTACGATACGGCTGGCGCCGTATGCCACGAAATCGACGTCTCCTTGGCAAGGGTGGAAGATGAGTATCTGATCTCCTATACGCCCGACCGGGAATGGCTGGAGGACGAAAGCCGGGTTTATCCGGTTGTGATAGATCCCACTGTAAGCACCAGTACCGATACCTCCAACATTGACGACACCTACGTGCATCCCGGGGACTATGCAGGGCAGCACTATGGGGAAACCTCTTTTAAGGTGGGTAACTACCAAGGGAAACTCAACCGGGCGTTTTTGCGTTTTTTACATTACCCTCTTGAAGTAGATGAAAACAATATTATTGAGGCATGGCTTACTCTCAAGATGGTATCTGGTACCACCACAGCAAATCCTATTAGTATCCTAGAAGTATATAGTGCTTGGCAACCAGGTACTATTACCTGGAATTCGCATTTGAATATGTCGAGAAAATATATTGGGCATACCAGCCCTGTTGGCACCTCACACTATTCATTTTGGGTTAACGATTTATATTTAAATGCCATAAATGGACAAAATACTGGTTTTATGTTTTGTTATCTTGACGAGGGAATCAATGATTGGAACCAACTTTATTCTGGAAATTACAACGGCGGAAGTGTTCCTGGACTATTGCGCCCAAGTATTACTATAACATATAAAGCATCTTCATCTGCATCTGTAGGATTTTCCACCAATACGAAGTTAACAGGTGGAGTACGAGGACGTCGGTATTATGTCGGCATGACGGCAGAGGACTTTGCCAGCGATATCCAATATGCTATCAATGGATGGTCTCAAGATAACACCATTTCATTTTCCAGAACATCCGTTTCTACTCAATCGGTAATGGACATCTATTTTATGGAGCGCAGCCCCAGTATGGATCAGGCACGCGCTTATACCCTCTATTTTAATACGAGCAAGCAGGAGGTTCCAAACAACAGCGAAGGGGATCCCCTGTATGATTGGTACTATTGTCAAATTTGGATTAACAAAAGTGCGGCAGAGGTATTAGTACCAAATACGTCTACGTCAAGAGCAACCATTGCTCATGAAATGGGACATGTTTTTGGCCTTGATGAAAATAACGACAATCCCTATAGCATCATGTGTCAGTATGGGCATGGGAGACTAACTAACAATGTTCAAGATTGCGATAGAAATGGAGTAAAGCGAATCTATGGCCTGTAAAAAACATTCGATCTTTAGAGTCGGTTTTATTTTACTATTGATAATTCTTAGCCTATGTAGCTGCACATCCAAAATTAATCATTCCATTGGGAATCTTCAACTTTCTTCTAATCCAATTGAAAAATCCGTAAGGAGTACGATTTCGATGTCTATCAGTTGGGCAAAAGACCTTGCTGATATGGATGTTCTGTTGGAAGAAACCGACGTAGCTGTTGTTGCGAGTGTCAAATCCATTGACCAAATAGAAGCTAGTAATGGATTCTATTGGACACATGCTACAATAGAGGTGTCCGAGATCTTAAAAGGCGAAGTTCCCGACTCCTTATCCATTACAACGCCCGGAGGTTATGTTCCTTACGATGTATACGTAGAAGGTATTGCGCCAGAAGCAATGGAAAAAGCGGATGTTGATTGGACAGAGGAGGAGAAAAGGAATTGCGTGGTCAAAGCACAAGCAGAAGAACAAAATCTTTTGCAAGAAGGTGTGGAATATATCCTCTTTCTTACAAAAAGTGATGACGGAACCTATGCAACGGTAGGCTCTTACCACGGTATCATGCGCATCGATGGAGAAAAGGTATGGCGCAAGGAAAACGCCGGGATCTTTGACAAAGAAGAGATCATGCAGTCCATAAGAGAGTCATAATAGAGGAGGTGTCTCTATGAAAAAGACAGTGGTTCTTCTTCTGTTGATGAGTGTTTTGACAGCTTTTATATCAGGATGTAAACCAAACACAGGGGTATCGTTATCGGATCAGAGCAATATATCCTATACTTCCCAAGATATGGCATCGGAAGTGTCGGAACAATCCTCCCAGGTTTCGGCATCCAACCAAGGAGAGATTTCCCTAAAAGAGAAAAAGCAGAAAATCGCAGAGGAGCTCAAGATAACACATCCTTATTCTCAACAATACGGTGTGATGCAGAATGGGTATGGCGGTCTCGAAACGGCTGTTTATGAGACAGAGCACGTCCGGATGGAATATCCTGTTGTGTCAGATGGGGAGTATTCCAAAGACATGGATACCAGAGGTGAGATAATTCCGGATGCCTTTGGAACCATTGCCTTTGGGTCAGGGATCAAACAAAATCTAAAGGAGTATCCGAAGCTTTTCTTAAGTCGTTTTGATTTGGAATCGGAGGGTACATTCCTGGACATGACCTATCGGATTGTGCAATTTGATGAACATCTCTTAGTGGTCAAATACTTTGGGAGCTATCGGAACGCAGAGGGGGAGACAGAACCGGTACTATTTTTTGTCAATTTGGATGCGGATGGTTTTGGCGAACGCCTTACCATTGATAACTTACTTCCACTTGTATCATTGCCTACTTTTTTAGTAGACCAGAATAGTTCTTTTCATGTGTATTCCAGTGCATATGTAGAGCAGAATGCAGCAAAGGACTATGTAAATAGTTGGAATGATTTAGAAAAAATTGTGGAAGTGCTTTTTGAAACAGGCGTTCCAGGAAGCAATGAGGGAGTTGACAACCATCCCATGAGCAACCTGTTCACCTGGACGACCGATGACACAATTGAATTGATCATCACCAATCTCCCCAAAGAAGCCGGATACTGGATGAGGATCTCCATCCCGACTGACCAAACAGGCCAAAGCAAATATCATGTTTCATCCGATTTAATAGAAAAACTTATGGAATCCTGGGAGCAATAGCAAGGTATGGCGCAAGGAAAACGCCGGGATCTTTGACAAATAGGACATCATCCAGTCCATCCGCGAAGCCCAGGATCCATAAAGGGGGTCTATTTATGAATCGACGTATTCTGTTGCTGGCAATAGCGTTGGCCGTTTGTTTGGGAATCGGGGGATGCCGGAGAACTCCAGAACAATCCTCTTCTCCAGTTATCTCTCAAGTGATTGTGTCCGAGTCAACCTCTACTATTCAACTGGAACCGGAATCTTCTACCGCTTCTTTCTCCTCTCAGCCTCTTACTTTTGAAGAAGAGCTAGCGGAATTAAAACATGGGTTATCCTTGACACATCCATATTCTCCCAAGTATGGGCGGATGAACAACGGTTTTGCAGGCATTCAGACCCAAGTGTATGACGAGGGCAACGTCCACATGGAGTACCCTGTTCTTTCTGACAATCGCTATATTCCAGACGAATCTCCGGGTAAGATGGATCCTAATTATTTTGGAGATTATCCTTTGATACGAGAGTGCCTAAATAAGGATCCTTTTTTGTTTCTTAAGAAATACGATTTGGAATCGGAAGGTACTAGCCTAAATTTGACCTATAAAGTTATGGATTTTGATCCATCAGGCATCAAACTGCACTACTTTGGAATCTATATTAGTGAAATCGGAAAAGAAATCCCCATACATTTTATTTCTAAATTTGGTTGTAGTAGTGGCCCGACCGAATCAACGGAGAAATATACAGGAATTTCTAACCCGCGATTTGTTTCCGATTACATTTTTGACGGTGGGTTCTATACGATTGCATCAGATGATCCTTCCAAACAGCAGGCGGCCGAGGAATACATTGCGTCGATGGATCCTACTTGGCTATCAGAATTTCTTTATCGGCTCTATTTTCCAGACGAACCTCTGCATGAAAGCATAGAAAAAGGGGTATTTCCAAAAGGGTACTACTATTCCCAAAATGGCAAATTTATTACCATGATAGAAGTGCCGGAGGAGTATGGATATTGGATTACCTTGACATTCGATATTGAAGACTTGGTCAATTATTCTACGATGTTCGGCGCCATGATAAACCCTAACTGGGATGGTTCCTCATCCTGACACAAACGAAATAAAAGAAAAAAAGCGTCCGGTTATCAACTGGACGCCTTCTTGTATCGCGAAAACCAATCGCTAGGCGAGTGGTTCCAGAAAAGGCTTATGCCGAAGGATGTAGAAAGAAAAACTCCCTTTGC
>CAJFOZ010000046.1 GCA_904397895.1 uncultured Clostridia bacterium | reverse complement strand
GCATCCAGGTCGATGAGTAGGACAGAGCGCTTCTCAGCCATCACCGGCAAGGTCTCCACTGCATCCACAATCTCGTCCATAGAG
The DNA here is from genome assembly GCA_904397895.1 of uncultured Clostridia bacterium. Lineage (GTDB taxonomy): Bacteria > Bacillota > Clostridia > Oscillospirales > Acutalibacteraceae > Solibaculum. Next base: position 7,485 of record CAJFOZ010000046.1, on the reverse strand, counting down.
GTGTCCTTCCAGTAAAACTGCATGGAATTGAATTGCTCCATCCCTTTGGGCACGGCCTTGCTCAGGATCTTTTGGCTATAGTGCTTTTTGAGCATCTGTTCGTCCCCATACAGCAGGTAGACCGGCGCAAGTTCCCCTGCCTGGATTTGTTTCTTCAGTTCCATTTCTCCAATGTTTGGCATACCTTTTCCCTCCTTTAGTCCCGCCGAATGAGCACGTCGCCCTGGCCACGGGTCATGATGATAAGGTCGTTTTGTTGTGTTACCGGGATATTCTCCACCTCCCGCTCTGCCAGATAGACAGGTGACAACCCTCCGGAAGGCGTCAACGTCACGTCCGGCGTGCATTTGTGGAAATTTGCCGGCAGCTCCTTCCCTAGAAGAGCCACATCCGGATGGGAATCTTCAGCAAACGTGACATCCGCATTGTTGGTGGAGAGTAAAACCTCGGTTCCGCCCACTTCCATATACAGGGCGCTCTCCTCCCCTTGCCGATGAACGGTGATATGAAGCCCTTCCCAAAGCCGGAGATCAACCGAATCATAGGGATAAAATTCCGTATCCGGCGACGCTGCTTTGAGTGCGGTCAAGTCCCCTTCGGCCGGAGCCAGCACCAGATCCACCGGCATGCTCTCCAAAAGTTCCTGGGCTCCGGATGCAAATTCATCCTCCAGGGAAGGCAAAATGAGAACCTCGAGTTCGCGGATCCCCTCTTCCTGTAAATAACGTGTCACCCGAGAGGCAGCGTTATAAGCACCGCCGCATCCCACCACTGCCGAACGGCCATCCCGGACAATGGCGGTCGACAAGACATCTTCACTATTCATCACCTTCATGCAGGTGACGCCCCGCATGGAGATTTGATAGGAAAGTACGCCCACCATCAAGACGATAACCGACAAAGCTGTGGAGGATTTGAAAAGCGACAGGTCCTTGCGCAACACAAAAGCCAGACAAAACAGCAAGATCGTCCCCGCCAGCCACACCAGTACAAATCCTTGGGAGGTGGACACCACCGCAAAGGGAATGCCGGCCATGAGCTCGGTTACCCCGATGAGATATTTTGCCAAAATCCCGGCTAAAAGCAAACATGGATTGCCGATAAATCCCAGGATCCCTACTGATTGGAGCATGGCCCCAATACCGTCGGCCACCATCATGATGGAGGACGGAAGGATACACAGCACATTGGTGACCGGCGCAATGAGAGACACCCTCTCAAATACCACAATCATTACGGGCAACAGCAACAAACTAGCCGAAAGAGATTGGGCTACCGTAGCGATAATCCCATCCAATATCCGCCGTCCCCGTTTCACATTGGCAAAAGGACGGCCTATAAAAGATTCCATCCGTCCGGATAGGGTGATGATCCCCAATGTGGACATAAGCGACATGATAAGTCCAATATCGTTGACGGCAAACGGGTTTAAAATCGTCAGCAACAAGGCGGCTAATCCAAGAGAATTGAGGGAATCGGCCTTTTTGCGTACAGCCAATCCCAAAAGATAGAGGATGCTCATCAAACCGGCCCGCATGATCGATGGTGTAAACCCCGTGAGGGCCATGAATCCAAAGGCGAATCCAGATGTTAGAATAGCCGCAACACGGCGGTTTACTTTGAGCCTTGTAAGCAGCATTAGGACGAAGCCGGTTAAAATAGAAATATGAGAACCGGATACCGCCAATAAGTGGGCAATGCCAGAATCCCGAAAATTCTGTTTGATTTTGGGATCAATCTGATCATCAGCACCCAGCAAAACACCGTTGATGACCTCAGCCGCGTCAGAGGACAGGGTCTCCCGGTTGGACTCAATGAGTTCTTGACGGGCGTCTACTACAAACCCATAAATAGGACGGACCTCCGCCTCTTTTACCTGGACATCCCCTAATGTATACGCCGCAATATAGGCACCCTTCTCCACTTTGGCTCCACTGGTGTAAAAATGAACATCTGCCGAGACAATATCAAAGGTTCTGGCCGGCAACTGACCGCGGCAGGAAAGCAAGATGTTGAATTCCTGTGGCGCGCCGTCCACATTCACAGTGGTGAGCTTCACCGGGTACATCATCCGTTCCCCTTTGGGAGTGGGAAGATCGGTGATGACGCCTTCCACCCGGCAGTTGACGCCGTCGAGGCTCTGGATGGGCATCACCACTAGAAAGCTGAATAGAAAAATCGAGCCCATCGCAGCCGCTGCTGTCAGCAGTGCGGTGGGCACAACTTTTACTCTGCGGGTGGAACGCACCAGGAGGGAAGCCACTCCCGCCGCTAACAGCAGGAAGAAAAGTCCTATGGTTCCGCCAATGGGACAGAACGTCCCCATCAGCAATCCGAAAAACCACGAGAATCCCACTACAGCGGCTGGACGTCTCATTGTTGCCTCCCCCTATGTTGTCGTTTCCTACAGACCTGCTTTTTTCTATGTGGGAACATGAAAAGGCCATTGCCCCCCTTTAGTCTTTCAAAAACAGGGGCAGCGGCTCCAGATAGATAATATCCTTGCGATCGGCAGCGTCACCTTCGGCCAAAACGGCGGCCTGGCCTACAATAGTGCCTCCGGCCTGGCCGATCAATTCGTCCATGGCGTGGAGGGATTCACCGGTGCTGATGACGTCGTCCACCACCAAGACTCGTTTTCCCTTGAGTTTTTCAACGTCTTCCCTGCTGATATACAGGGTCTGGAGACGGTCGGTGGTAATGGAGCGCACCTCCACCTTCAGGGGATCGGTCATGTAAAGCTTGGTGGATTTGCGGGCTACTACATATTTTTGACAGCCCTGGCGGGCCATCTCATACGCCAGAGGAATCCCCTTGGCTTCGGCAGTCACTACCACATCATGCTCAGGGCACCGCTTTAGAAGCTCCTCAGCCGCCTTGACCGTCAGCTCCACGTCGCCAAACATAATAAACGCCGCGATATCCAATTTGTCACTAACTGGACAGATGGGCAACTGACGGGTAAGGCCGCATAATTTTAATTCGTAGGTGTTCATTGTTTTACTCCTTTTTTCAGCAGGGTAAACATCCTGTTTTCAACCCAGCAGGGGGAGGAGGCCGATAAGACAGCCCCCTCATCCACTTGGTGCTTATTAGCCGGGAGGCCACCCCAGGTTACGGCCGGCCAGCATGTGAAAATGCAGGTGCCCTACCGTCTGGCCGCCCTGCTCGCCGCAGTTATTGACCAGACGGAAGCCGTCCTTCAGATTCTGCTCCTTGGCGATCTTGGCTGCGATCTCAAAGATATGGGCCACGATGCCGCTGTTTTCCGAATTGATGCAGGCAGCCGACTGGATGTGCTGCTTGGGGATGATGAGGACATGAAACGGCGCTTTCGGATCAATGTCGTGAAACACCAGAACCTTGTCATCCTCGTACAGCTTTTTGGAGGGGATTTCCCCCGCCACGATCTTACAGAAAAGGCAATCTTCCACGTAAAAAACCTCCTTTGGTTCCCGTCTTTGGCAGACGATTTTCTTTTATACCTGAGGTCTCGGCCTCCTCTTTTCATTTTGAGGAAAAGCCAAAGCCCTCTTGTTTATTTGGAAAGCTGCGCTTCCAGGATATCATTTAAAGCGTTGAGAGCCTCATCCACCTTGGTGATGTCCTTGCCGCCGGCCATAGCCCGGTCGGGACGTCCGCCGCCCGATCCTCCGGCAATTTTTGCCACCTCCCGGACGATATTGCCCGCGTGGGCGCCCTTGGCCATAGCGCCTTTGGTACAGGCGCAGGCAAAGCTGACAGTGCCTTTTTCTTCCTGGATGCCGGCCACAACCGCCACCAGATCCAAGCCGTCGCCTTTAAACTGGTCGCACAGGTTGCGCAGCATATCGGCGTTGGCCCCCGTGAAAGCGGCCCCGATGACCTTGATTCCTTGGACGTCCTTGGCGTTTTTAAGCAAATCCTTGACCCAGGCATTGGTCAGGCGGTTGTTAAGGCGCTCAATCTCTTTATCCTTTTCCTTGAGCTCCAGGGCGATTTGGGCGGCACGGCGGGCCATATCACTGGTACCCGACGCCTTAAGAGCCGCCGCGGCTTCGGTAAGGATGGTGTTTGCCACGTCAAAGGCATCCAGTACGCCCTGGCCTGTCACCGCTTCAATACGGCGCACACCGGCCGCAACGGAGCCCTCCGAGATAATCTTAAAGAGGCCCAGCTTAGCGGTATTGTCCACATGGGTGCCGCCGCACAGTTCCACCGACCAATCCTTGACGTCCACAACCCGGACGATATCCCCATATTTCTCGCCAAACAGGGCCATAGCGCCCAATTTACGGGCCTCGTCGATGGGCATTTCAGTAGTGGTAACATCCCGGCCTTCCAGGATCACATCGTTGATCTCCCGCTCCACTTGGCGCAACTCCTCAGGCGTCAGGGCGGAGAAATGGGTAAAGTCAAAGCGCATGGACTGGTCGCTGACCAGCTGTCCGGCCTGCTCCACATGGGTACCCAGCACCCGGCGCAGCGCCGCTTGCAGCAGATGGGCAGCCGTATGGTTGCGCATAATGGCCTGACGGCGTTTGACATCCACCTTAGCGGCCGCTTTATCGCCTACGTGCACTTCCCCACGGATCAATTTGCCCTGGTGATAAATGGCGCCGGCATGGGTTTTGTGGGTATCTGCCACTTCAAATACAAATCCGTCCCCTGTAATCAAACCGGTATCCCCTACCTGGCCGCCGCTTTCCGCATAGAAGGGGGTGGATTCCAACACCAAGACGGCCTCCTGGCCTTCGGTTACTGTTTCGGTCCATTCTCCGCCGGACACCATAGCCGTCACCGACACATCCTCCTGCTCCATGCGCTGGTAACCGGTAAATGCAGTGGCAGGCAGCTCTTCCAGCAAGGATTTGGATCCGGCCCAAGCCTCGCCGTCGGAGGATTTCCGGGCAGCCCTAGCCCGCTCCCGCTGCTGGCGCATCAATTCATGGAAGCTCTTTTCATCGGCCTTCATGTTCCTCTCGCTGAGGATTTCCAACGTCAGGTCGATGGGGAATCCAAAGGTATCGTACAGTTTAAAGGCGCTTTCACCGGACAGCTCTTCTCCATCCAGCTCATCAATCATGGCGTTCAAAAGCTGAAGGCCCTGGTCGATGGTCTTGCCAAAAGCTTCCTCCTCGTTGGCGATCAGCTTTTTGATGAAGTCCCTCTTTTGCATCAACTCGGGATAAGCCTCTTTGTTCTCTTCGATAACGGTATCGCACACCTGGGCTAGGAAGGATCCCTGGATGCCCAGCAAACGTCCATGCCGGGCGGCACGGCGAAGCAGGCGGCGGAGCACATAGCCCCGTCCTTCATTGGACGGCATGACGCCGTCGCCCACCATAAAGACGGTGGAACGGATGTGGTCGGTAATGACCCGCAAAGACACATCCGATTTGGCATCGTCTCCGTAGTGGATGCCGGCGATGCGGCTGACGTGCTGCATGATATTCTTGACTGTGTCCACCTCAAAGAGGTTGTCCACCCCCTGCATAATGCAGGCCAGACGCTCAAGTCCCATGCCGGTGTCGATGTTGGGATGGTCCAAGGGAGTGTAATTGCCCTGGCCGTCGCTGTCAAACTGGGTAAATACCAGGTTCCAGAATTCCACAAAACGGTCGCAGTCGCAGCCCACGCCGCAGGTGGGGGAACCGCAGCCGTACTGCTCGCCGCGGTCAAAATAAAGCTCCGAACAGGGGCCGCAAGGACCGGTGCCGTGTTCCCAGAAGTTGTCCTCTTTGCCCAGGCGGACGATATGGGAGGGATCTACCCCTACCTCTTTGGTCCAAATGTCAAAGGCCTGGTCGTCGTCCTGGTAAATGGATACCCAAATGCGGTCAATGGGCAGTTCGATGACTTTGGTACAGAACTCCCATGCCCAGGCGCACGCCTCATGCTTAAAGTAATCGCCAAAGGAGAAGTTGCCCAGCATCTCAAAATAGGTGCCGTGACGGGCGGTTTTGCCCACGCGCTCGATGTCCGGGGTGCGGATGCACTTCTGGCAGGTTGTGACCCGTTTGTGGGGTGGGGTAACCTCCCCGGTGAAGTATTTTTTCATCGGCGCCATGCCGGAGTTGATGAGCAGCAAGCTCTTGTCCCCTTGGGGTACTAAGGGGAAACTCTTGAGCCTTAAGTGATCCTTCGTCTCAAAAAACGACAAGTACTTTTCACGCAGCTCATTGAGGCCGGTCCATTTCATGTTCCATCGTCCTTCCTTTACCATGCTGAATTATCGCCTACAAAAGAATAGACCTCCGCCCTGCTATGGGACGGAGGTCTTCCGTGGTACCACCCAAATTGCGTCTGCCCTGCTGATCCTCGGACAAACCGCCTCTTTACGCCCCTTAACGCGGGGACAGACGCGCGGCTTTCACCGCTGAAGGCTCAGGGATGGCCCGCCAAACGCCACTACGCTGAAGACCTTACAGCCCAAAGGGTCCCCTCTCTAAAAGCTGGACGCCGGCTTCTTCCCGTCAAAGCCAAAATTATGGGACTTGATACAGTACACCATACATCATTTATTATACGATTTCGGTTTTGGGATGTCAACCATTCGTCCGGCCTTTCCTCTCTGTTTTTCAGCTCTTTTCAGCCTTTTCCGGATTAATCCTGGGGAACGGCTCCTTCTTGGTTTTCATCCTGGGATGGAACTACGGTATTGATCTGTACTTCCTGCCCTCTCTGTCTCATCAGCTGCCACACGCCGTCGGCAATGGCACGGAAGGTGGGGGTGGAGGTCTCGCTGCCCTTGGGGGAATCCTCGGCAAGCACCGCTACGGCATATTGGGGGTTATCGTAGGGGAAATATCCTGCAAACCAAGTCTGGTTGACAAATTTCCCATCCACCATAATTCCGGTTTCGGCTGTAGCCGTCTTGCCGCCGGCCCCGCCAAATGCGGGTTTTGCGCCGGTACCGGTGCCGTACTCCACCGGCGCGGCCATCATGAAGCGCAAAGCGTCGCAGGTTTCCCCGCTGAGTACCTGGACCGGTTGGGCCTGCTGGGTAGGTTCTGTCAGCTGTCCTGAGGAATCCACCAATCCCTCCACCAAATATGGTTTTGCCAAAGTCCCTCCTGAAGCGATGCACTGCACCATGGATGCCACTTGATAGGGTGTGGCCATCAGTTCCCCTTGGCCAAAGGAGAAGTTGGCCAAAGCCGCCGGCATCTTCAACGTATCCATGGCAGGCAAGGTCCCGGCGGCACTCTGCATGCCGTCGCACAGGGTGATACCCGATCCAAATCCCATTTTCACCGCCATATCCAGCAATTTTTTGGCCCCGATCTCTTGGCCCAGGGTGATATAGTAGGCGTTGCAGGACTGGGCTAAGGCCCCTTCCATGTTCTGGATCCCATGGGTGCGCTGATGGTAACAATCAAAGATGACGCCGTGGATATCCACACTGCCGGTACAATCGTAAATCCGGTCAGGGCTGACGCCGTTTTCCAATGCGGCCGCAGCCGTCACCAGCTTAAACACCGATCCCACGTTATAAGCCGATGT
>CAJFOZ010000045.1 GCA_904397895.1 uncultured Clostridia bacterium | reverse complement strand
TGAGTATGCTTTTTATGGCATTGCAGCAGCTTTTAAAACTAAACGATATCTCCAGCATGAACGGTTTTGCCGGAGGGGAGATCCTGGATCAGTTGACCGATATCATCCTGTATATCCCCGTCATGCTGGCGCCTTTTCTTGTGTTTGCCAAGCTCAGCGGTTACCGGCTCAGTTCTTTGGCCCCTTTGGGAAAGCCGAGGATATCCCTACTGGTGCCGGGCGTGATGATGGGTTTAGGCGGCTGTATTGTGGGGAATATCTTGACCGCTCTGATCTCCAGTTCTGTGGGGGCGGTAGGTGTTGAGCTGAGCTCTCCTTCCGTGTCCACGCCTCAGACTTTGGCAGGGCAGCTGCTGTTTTATACCAGTACAGCCTTAGTACCAGCCTTGGTAGAGGAATTTATCTTCCGCGGCGTGGTCATGCAAAGCCTCAGGCGGTTTGGCGACGGCTTTGCCATTGTCATGTCGTCGGTGGTGTTTGCCCTGATGCACGGCAATCTTGTGCAAGCTCCCTTTGCTTTGGTGGTGGGACTTACCATTGGCTATCTGGTTATTATCACCGGTTCCATGTGGGTGGGCCTTATCATCCATTTTCTCAATAACCTATTCGCCTGTATTTTGCAGGTGGTGTTCGACAGCATCAGTCTAGAGCTTGCTTCGGTCATTTCGTTGGCCTATTATGGCGTCCTCATCGCCTTGGGGGTAGTAGGATATGTGATACTTTATTCCAAAAAGACGGAGTTTCACCAATTTTATCATCCCAACCCCGGTATGACCACAGGGCAAAAACTGTCGGCCTTTTTGCTGAATCCAGGGATGATTGTATCCATGGTGATGATTTTGCTGGTCACCGCCCAGTACGTCCACTTTGTGGGGTTTGGCGGATGAGATTGCCGTGGGATGAAACATACATGGGACTGGCCTTGGAAGAGGCAAAAAAGGCTCGGGACCTTGGGGAAGTGCCGGTAGGTGCTGTGATCGTGCAAGGGGACCGCGTGGTAGGCCGGGGATATAACCGGCGGGAAGTAGATCAGGACGCTTTGGCCCATGCAGAGGTATTGGCCATTGCGGAGGCTTGCCGTACCCTAGGCAGTTGGCGCCTGGACGACTGCACACTGTATGTCACGTTGGAACCCTGCCCTATGTGTGCCGGGGCCATCCTCAACGCCCGGGTCAAACGGGTGGTGTATGGGGCCGGAGATCCCAAAGCAGGATCGGTAGGATCTTTGATCCATTTGTTTGAACTGCCCTATAACCACCGCCCTGCTGTCACGGCAGGTGTGCTGGAGGAACGGTGCTCAGAGATCCTAAGCCGCTTTTTTCAAGGACTTCGGTAGGAATAAAAAACACCGCAGCTTACAAACTGCGGTGTCTTTTGTTATAAATCTCCCGACCGCGGGAGATAGAGGGGAAAGATAAAAATAGCCCGGAGCGCGAAGTGGCTCCAGGCACTGCCCAAATGAGAAAATAAGAGGGGATATCCCAGCTTCAGCCGCGGGGAACAGAGGAAGAGTATAAAAAAGAACCCGGAGCGCGGATCGGCTCCGGGCACTGCCCGGTGGCACCCCCAGTAGGAATCGAACCTACAACTAACCCTTAGGAGGGGTTTGTTATATCCATTTAACTATGGGGGCACATAACTTAAAAAATAAAGGACGCACTGGATTTGCCCAATGCGTCCTTTATTATACCTTGATTGTTTTGTATTTGTCAACTGCATCCCAAACATTCTCAGGGGGAATCGGGGGAGGAATACTGGATCTCCTCCTCCAACCCAATTTCCTCTTTGCATAGGGTGTGGATGGTGAATATGCATACACCGTCGGCATGTTGGACATCCTCGGCCTGGTTTAAAACCTCAATGCCGGCTAGATCGGTCTGGGCCTGTTCTTTGGCCTGCTGGCGCGCCTGCTCTTCAGCTTGATCCGGGGAAAGGGTGATGACCTCCTCGGTATAGGGCTGATAGCGGTCGATGCGCACTGAGATGGGGAATTCCACATCCCCAATGGATAAGGGACGTTCCACCGATTGGATCTCCACATTGCCCTGGGGATTGGAACCGATGGTAAGGGGGATCCGCAGCCCAAATAAGACAAGACTGCGGCGTTGGGTCAGCTTGCCGCTGGGGGTGCGCTTCGTCTGTTGATAAGGCACTTGGACGGCAATATCCCGCTGGGTCTGGGCGATGACAGTCCCCCTAGCATGCTTGAGCATGGTGTGGCCTGCCTTATCCTCCACCGTGCCGCTGATGAGAAGCTGGCCGTTTACCACAGCATCCCCTTGCGCCACCATGGGAATGCCTTCTAGGGCGGTGATATCCAGAATGATGCCGTCCTGGGTGGCCTTGATGTTGCAGGGCCGGTCGCTGGGGACAATTTCAGGGGGCATGCCCCGTTCCTTGACCTCCACCACCGCGCTGCTCCCCTTGATGTTGACCGCCAGCCAAGATAGCTCCGGCATGGCCACCAGGCCTTCGCTTTGGAGAGCGTTGGGATCTACCGATGATTTAAGCACCCCGCTTTTGAGTCCCATACTGGCCAATGTGTCGGTGATATACTGGGTGGGGATTGTCTCGTTGCCCACCACCTTCACCGACCAGATGAAGGAGGATAACACCCACAGCACCGCCATAAACAACAAAAGCCCGACCACAATGCCCCAACGTTTTCGATAGCGGCGCAGCACAAAGGGCAGACCGGATTTACCGGTATGATGAAGGCGCATACCGGTCTGTTTTGCCACGGCACGCAGACGAAAGTATCCCTTTGCAGTGGTGCATGCTGTCAGGATGCCTTTTCGGGAATGGCAGTCCCAAAGGGCAATCTTATTTTGGACGCATAGATTTAAAAAACGCTCCGGGAATCCGCCGATGGCCTCAAAGGGCACGATACCCATGAGAAAATGCAACAATCGGATGATGAACATCAAACCACCGCCTCACGTCAAAAATTCGATGGAGAGGAGATAGCCTTCCACCACCGCCGTATCCTCCGTCAGGGTGCAGAGGCTGAGGTCCCGTCCCGTGAGGCGCAGGATGAGTTTGCCCAAGTTGAGGCGGATGATATCCTCGTCGTACTCTAGGATGCCTTTACATCCCTCTACCGTCAACTCCCGGTTGCCCGACAGAAGAAGCTGAGGCGTCCCGCCCACAGCCGACAACGGCACTTCCAAAGCGCTCGCGACTTTTTCCTTCATGGATTTTGGGGGCACTTCCGATGGAACCGCCCGGGAGCGGCGACGTTTTTTTTTCATGTGGCATTCCCCCTAAGGCCGATGTCCCGGCCGCAATGATGCAATTTTTCCCACAGTTCAATTTATGAGCCGGGGACAAGAAAAATACCCCACCTGCATATACATCCCATGGGAGGTGGGCATCTTGAAGCCTGTGGTACGCCGCGCAATGCATTGGACGTTGTTGGGAGCAGTTTGTCTCATCTTAGGGATCATGCTGTTTATGTGGCCGGAGGGGTCGTCGGAAGGGGTGCGCAACGGGCTTTCCTTATGCGCCTCAGTGGTCATCCCGTCGCTGTTCCCCTTTATGGTGTTGTCGGCCTTTCTCATCAAATCGGGGTTGGCCGAACGGATGGGACGTGTATTGGAGCCTGTGACCCGTTTTATCTTTGGACTGCCAGGATGTACGGCGGCCCCCATCCTCATGAGCCTCATCGGCGGGTTTCCCGTAGGGGCTAGGGCGGCGGCCGAACTGCGGCGGCGGGGAGAAATATCCCAGCGGGATTTTACCCACATGCTGTGTTTCTGCATCAATGCAGGCCCCGCTTTTATGGTTGGGGCGGTGGGATCCATGATCGGAAGTTACAATGGGGGATTGTTGCTCTATTTGGCTCAAATCGGGGCGTCCCTGCTTTTGGGGATTGTCATGCGGTTTGTGCTGCCGAGGAAGCAGGGGGAGAATGCTCCCACCCGCTTTGGAAAAACAATGGGGACGGCCGATGCCTTTGTGGAATCGGTGGCCGATACAGCGGTATCCATGCTCTCCATCTGCGCCTTTGTGGTGATCTTTGCCGCGCTGACTGGAATGTTCCAGCAGGTTGGCGTCACTCGGCTGGTATCCCGTATGATGGAAGGCCCCATTGAGGTCCTGGGGCTGCACCCCGCTTTGGCCGGCGCAGTATTCCCCTGCATCCTGGAGATCACCACCGGATGCGCGGCGGCAGCCAACGCCGGTACCGCCGCCATTCCCCTGATCGGGGCGGCGGCAGGATGGAGCGGGCTGTCGGTACAGTGCCAGGTACTGTCCACCATGCGGGATCTAAAACCCAGCAAAAAATGGTTCTGGATCGGGCGGGTCAGCTGCGCAGCGTTATCGGGGATCCTGGCCACCGTGCTGATGCAGGTTTGGCCCAGGACCCAAGAGGTCTTTTCCACCGGTGCGCAACCTGTCCCACAACTTTTTTCCTTTTCCGCGCCGGCGTCGGTGGCGCTTTTGGTGTTCGCCGCCTTTATGGTATTGGTGGCCCGGCCATCGCGGGTGGAATCCTAAGGGGAAATGTGCTATGATGAGGATAGCTGTAAAAAAAGAGGAGGGGAACTGCCCGTGCGTCCAAAACCGTTCGGCCGGGATATTGAACCGGCCTGTGAATACTGTGCCCGAGGAAAGCGCAGCAGCGATGGAAAATCCATCCTCTGTACCCGCAAGGGCATCATGGGGGAAAAAGATCACTGCCGCAAATTCCTCTACGACCCTTTGAAAAGGGAACCTCGCCGGGCGCCTGCCCTGCCTTCCTTTTCGGAGGAGGATTTCCGCATCGACTGACATATAGCGCAGTTCACAGATTTTAGAGTGTTGCATACTGTTTTTTCAAGAAAATAGCCGGAAGTCCGTTGAATTCATTGGATGGTTGTGGTATCCTAAAGGGAAGGATCAAAGGGAGGCAGGGCCGTATCCGTCAAGGGATAGGTGTGTCTTGGGCCGGTGCCTTTTTTGATGGGAAGCTGGGAAGCATTGCTTCCTGAAGAAGGAGTGACACCCATGAACAAGATAGTTGTGACGGCCGACAGTACCTGTGACCTATCTCCGGAACTCCGGGAGCGGTACCATGTGGATTTGGTACCCCTTTATGTCAACTTCGGGGAGGATAGCCGCCGGGACGGTGTGGATGCCAAACCCGATGATATTTATGAATATTATCGCTCTACCGGGAAATTGACCACCACATCGGCAGCCAGCCCGGGGGATTATCATACTTTTTTTAAGGGGTTTACCGACCAAGGGTACGAGGTCATTCACCTCAATATCAGCAGCGGTTTTTCCATTACCCATCAGAATGCCATGATGGCGGCCGGTGATTTAAAGGGGGTCTACCCCGTGGATTCCTATAACCTCTCCACCGGGACGGGGCTTTTGGTGCTGGCGGCCTGCGATATGGTAAAGGAAGGCATGCCGGCGCTGGACATTGTAAGCCGGCTGGAAGAGATGCGAGGCCGCGTGCGGGCCAGCTTTATCCTGGATACGCTGGAGTATTTGTGGAAAGGCGGACGGTGTTCGGGAATCACGGCCTTGGGAGCCAATCTGCTCAAGCTCAAACCCTGTATTGAAGTGCGGGACGGTAAAATGGGAGTGGGTAAAAAATTCCGCGGCAACCTTTCCAACGTCATGGAGCAGTACACCACTACCCGTCTGGAAGGGGCCCATCCGGAACTCAGACGTGTCTTCATCACCCATTCGGGCATCGATCAGGCGATTATCGACCGGGTGGCCGCCCGCGTCAAGCAGCTGCATCCTTTTGAAGAAATTCTAGTTACCAGAGCCGGTTGTGTGGTCAGCAATCACTGCGGCCCCAATACATTGGGTGTTTTGTTTATTGAAAAGTAATTTTCAGCCGGAATGCGTTAAAATCTTCCGACTGTATTTTATAGATGCTTATTAAAATATGGTAAAATGGCAGGCCGTGTGGGGCTTGGAACCAAGGGATGCCGTTTGAGAAAAACAAGGAGGTTCATTTAAAAATGAAAAGGATAAAGCGCTTTTGGTCATTTGTGTTGTCCGCCACTATGGTAGGCGCGGTTGTGCTGTCAGGAGTGGGAGCCGTGGCACAGGAGGGCGATACTTCGGATGAAGTGACGGTAAAAATCGTCCATACCAATGATATTCACGGCCGTTCGGCTTATCAAGAGGATACGGCCTTTGGCTTTGACAAATTAGCGACCTTTGTCAAGGAAGAGGATCCGGATCTGGTGCTGGATGCAGGGGATCTATTCCACGGCCAGGCCTTTGCCACATTAGAGGAAGGCGCAAGCATTGCGGAACTGGTCAAGGCGGTAGGATACGACGCCATGACACCAGGCAATCACGACTGGAACTATGGCAAGGATCGGTTAAAAGAGCTGGGAGAACTGGCTGGGCTTCCGATTTTGGCCGGCAATATCACCCAGGATGGGGAGAACTTCTTCGGAAACGACGGGACGCTGGTGAAAACGGTGGACGGTGTAAAAATCGGGGTGGTGACCGCCTTTGATCCTGAGATTAAAGATGACACGGCGCCGCGCAATGTGGAGGGACTGACCTTCTCCGATGATGCCCAAGAGATTACGGAATCCGCCCAAAAGCTGCGGGAAGAGGGCTGCGATATTGTGGTAGCGCTGTCCCATCAGCTGTACTGCGATGATTTCATCGCCCAGACAAAGGGCATCGACGTCTTGATTGCGGGGCATGAACACGTCGCCTTAGACCAGTCCTACCCTGACGCAGACGGCAAGTCGGTCAAGGTAGTGGAAGCAGGGTGCTATTTTGGGAATGTAGGGGTTTTGTCCATTACATATGACACAGCAGAGGAAGCCATCGTATCTATGGAAGAGAAAGCAGTACCCGTCTCGGAAGCGGCGGATATGGCATCTGATGAAACGGTATCGGAGCTGCTGAACCAGATCCAGGAGCGGCAGGCAGGGCAGTTGGCTCAAGTAGTGGGATCCACCGGCCGGGATCTGGATGGCCGTTGGGAAAAACTGCGGATCGAAGAAACCGGCTTAGGACGTCTGGTCACGGCCGCCTATCTGGAGGAAACTGGGGCGGACATCGCTTTTGAGAACGCCGGCGGCATCCGCTTAGGAAAGGTTCTTCCTGCGGGGGATATCACCTATCAGGATATCATCGACATTTCCCCCTTTGGCAACTATATCGTCACAAAGCAAATCACCGGTGAAGCGGTGCTTTCCATCCTGGAAAAATCCATTGATATCGGCGTGCGGAATAAGCAATCCTATGACCAATGGGTAGAGACTGGATCGGATCAAGTGCGTTGGCCGGATGACAACGGCAGTTATCTGCAGTTTGGCGGGATAAAAGTCACTTATGACACCTCCAAACCGATGGGGCAGCGGGTCATTTCAGTGCAGGTAGGGGATCAGCCGCTGGAGCTTGACAAGGTGTATACCGTAGCGACCAACAACTACATTTCCCTTGGAAAAGCCTTTAACGAATTGGCCGACGTCCCGGAACTGCATCAGTATGCCGCCTGCGATGAAGCGTTGATTCGTTTTATGCAGCAGGGCCAGGAGAAGGTGGATGCCGCCACGGCAAACCAAGGGTTGCAGGATGTAACAGATGCGCCGGAGAGGCCTTCTGAATCCCAGTCCGAAACGACGTCTGACGCCCCATCTTCCTCCGCAGGATCGGGGATCGATTCTCCCAATACGGATGCAGAAAGTCCTGTATGGGTGTGGGGGCTTTTGGCGGTTAGTTCTTTGTGTGTCCTCATAGGAGCGGCGCACGGCAAGAAAGCACGGGAATAATGTAATCATTCATCTTTTTGAAGTGGATAAGAAGCCGGGATGGTTCCGAAAGGGTTCATCCCGGCTTTTTTATGTAAACCGGTTTTGATAGGATAAACCATTCGCTAAGAGCATGATGATTTGGCTCATGGAGGATTTGTTCTATGAAAATAGCTTATAAATGGTGATAAATTCAGAAATATAGTAAAATTTATAGGCTAAAATCGCATTAAATTCACAAATTTATAGATGTTTCAAATAAAAATAAAACTATAAAATTGACTTTAATGGAGATCTATGATATAGTAGAGCAGTCGATTTTATATTGTCTATACGATAGCCTCCTTAATGCGGCTGATAAAACATCCAATTGGCTGCATTGATTTTCCTTTCCAAACCAAAAAGGCGGGACCAAACCGGTCCCGCTTTTTTGGTTTTGCAGTATGCAAAAAACTTAGCATCGGATCGATTTGATGGAAAATTCCCTTGTAAAAAAGAGAAAGGGTTGTTATAATAAAAATAATTGAATAGCAGATCAGCAATACAAAATTGCGGTTTGAACGGTGGCTAAAACAGGCCACTTAGTAGATTAATAGGGAAGCCGGTGAAAATCCGGCGCAACCGCCATTACTGTGTTTGGACGAAAAATGGAAAAGATTGCCATTGGGGATGTGGTTCCCTGAGAAGGTTTTTCCATTTATGGGGTGATCCCATGCGTCATCAGCCAGGAGACCTGCCGTATTTTTGTAAGGTGTATATGCCCCGGGCGAGGGGGGATGCAGCCGGTTTTTGCTTTTGTTGCGGCATGCCGTCTTGCAAGACGGGGAGAGATTTGCTCTAAAGCTGTGGCAGGCGATCGGATGACGTTACCTTCTCCTTTGGGGGAAGGTTCTTTTTTTGCCCTTGTGAAAAAGGCGAGAAGGGAAAAGCAATGCCTGTCCGGCCCGGACGTTATATATAAATAACAAACAGAAAGAGGAAGTGTTACTTTGAAAAAGATGTTACGTCGAGCGCTTTGCGGCCTCATGACGATGGTCATGGTGTTTTGTCTAACACCCCTTGCCTCCCAGGCTGCCGATGGCGGGCAGTGGAATTCCTTCCGTGGGAATTACCAAAACAACGGCGTCGTTGATGCCCTCACCGCCCGGACTTCCGACGAAGCCGGCCTCAAATGGGAACTGGCCCTAAAAGATCCTGCCGATTGGTCGATCAATATATCTGATCCCATCCAGGTAAATGGCAACATCTATATTGCTGTGGGATCGGAACTTTTGGAGGTTGATCCGTCGGGCCAAGTGGTCAATCGAGGCAAGTTGGACGGCGCCATCGGATATCTTTGCCGCCTCATGCAAGCGGAAGGGAAGGTTGTTGTTCCCCTGTCGGACGGACGACTTCAATGCATGGATGCCGAGAGCCTTCAGCCTCTTTGGACCACCGATCCTGTGGTGACCCAAGGCCAAGATGGGAAACCCCAGAGCCATCAGGCTCTAACAACCCTGACTTACCAGGACGGCCTCCTTTATGCCGGCACAGCATACGCTGGCTTGTCCACTAGCTACAGCGGCGTCTACCAGTGTGTGGAAGTATCTACCGGACGTCTGGTATGGCAGTATGAAAACACCCAGGCGGGTTATTATTGGAGTGGCGCTGTTTGCGTGAACGGCGTGGTACTATTTGCAGGCGACGACGGTATGGTCACTTCCCTCAATGCCAAAACGGGCGATCTTGTCGATGAGATGAATATTGGAGACGGCGTCCGTTCCACCATGGTGCTGGAGGGTAAGGATGTGTATTTCTCCTCTCGAGACGGAAAACTCCACAAGGTGACGTTAGGTGACGACGGGACCTTGGGCCAACATCAAGAGGTTTTGTTTGCCAATTCCAGTACCAGTACCCCAGCTGTATACAATGGAAAAGTGTATGTAGGCGGCGCAATGGGTCCAGAACAGCAGTATGCCGGAGTGCTGGCTGTGGTGGACGCCGCCACCATGTGGGTAGAGCAGGCAGTGGCCGCGCCGGCCGACGTCAAATCAGCCCCGCTTGTAACCAAGGCCTACGATGGGGAAGCCTATGTTTACTATACCGCCAATACCACGCCTGGGGGATTGTACGTCCTGAAAGCCGGGGCCCAAGAAGGAGAATCCCTTTTTGTCCCCACCGGCGACGGTCAAAATTATTGTATGGCCAGCGTTATGGCCGATCAAGACGGCACCCTCTACTATACCAACGATTCCGGAAAACTATTTGCCGTTGCCTCTGATGTCCCGCAGGAAGGCGGCGATGACCAGAGTGGAAGCAGCAGCGAAAGCCAAGATACCAACCCCAGTGAACCTTCCCAGGGGGATGGTTCCACTGGCCAACAGCCTAGCAACCCAGAGGCAAATGGTTCTACCAGCACAGGTAGTTCATCTGGCAGCGTAAGCAACCCCCCTACGGGTGAGAGCGATACTGTTTTTCTCATCATGGGTGTATCGATTGTGTCTCTTGGTGTAGCATGGATTGCAAGCAAACGCCGCCGTGGGGCGTAAAATACGGAATTTATGTGAAAACAAGTGACATAGAAAAAACAATTTGTTTTTCAGATAAGCCAACCTACTACGGGGATGAAGATGTCCTGGGGTAGGTATTCCACAGAAAAAGCCGTCGCCTTGGATGGATCACCATGCAAGGCGTCCGGCCTTTTCTGGATTTTAGGAGGTACTTTTGATGAAACGACGATTGCTGTGTTTCGCGATGACCCTGGGTTGTATCGTAGGATTGCTGGCCGGATGCGGAGAGGCTCCAGGAGCACAAAATAGCAGCTCCCCCTCTTCTGGGATGGCTTCATCCCAGAGCATGTCCAGCGGGCTGGACTCATCGGATTTGTCCAGTTCCGGGCAATCTGCGCAATCGACCCAAGAGTCTTCCAGTGAAGGAGGGGAACCATCCCCTTCCTCGCAAAACCAGGGAGAGACAAGTACGCCCACTTCTAACAAAGGGGATTCCTCAAAGGCTTCGTCCGGCGCTTCCAAATCCACGGGACAGGGGACTGGTGCTAGCGGAGGAAAGGACACAGCCTCCAGTGCACCTGCATCCACTCAAAATAACACGCCGTCTCGTCCCGCCACCACCGCGCCCAATACTCCCAGCCATGGTGGGAATAACGACCGGCAAGAGGAGCAGAAGGATCCTCAAACCGTCACTATCACGCTTTCGATAGAATGTAAGGCGGCGGTGGACAAAGGCAATGCCATTGCGAAAAAGGTATCTGATGAAAACGGGTATATTCTTCCGCCTACTACTATTGAGTTCAATGTAGAAGAAAAGGCCACTGTTTACGATGCCTTGAAGGAAACCGGGCTGGTGATCGTCAGCGAGGAAGGCATGTTTGGCCAGTATGTAAAATCCATCCAATCCTTAAAAGAAGGAACCTTTGGCGGTCAGGACGGCTGGAAATACGAGGTCAATGGAGTGTTTCCCGGCTTCAGTTGCAGCAAATATGAATTAAACGATGGGGATACGGTGGCTTGGCACTATTCCCTTACGGCATAATCTATGAAACGGCATGTGTTTTGCGACGTCCATCCGGCTGTGATCTTTCTGTACTTCTGCGGAACCATCGGGTTCGCCATGTGTACCATGCATCCGCTGTACGTAACCCTCTCCCTTTGCATGGCCCTCTTGTATGGATGCTATCTCAAAGGGTGGCGGAATGTATGCCGCAGCTTAGGGTACGGCCTGGTGGTTGTCGTCATCGTGGCAGCGGCCAACGCCTTCTTTAACGGCCTGGGGCTTACGGTATTGTTTATGCTGGGCGACCATCCCATCACAGCTGAGGCCATTTGTTACGGGCTGTGCGCCGGCGGGATGCTAGTGGGAGTCATCCAGTGGTTTTCCTGCTATCAGGAGGTCATGACAAGCGATAAGTTCTTGAGTTTGTTTGGACGCATCGCCCCCACTACCTCCATGATGGTAGCCATGATCTTCCGCTACATCCCCGATACCATCCGCAAATCCCGGGAGATCCAAACCGCTCAAAAGGCCATGCTGGGCAATGAGCCGCCCACTAAAAAACAGTCTTTGGTCCAAGGTGTGCGGATGGCGTCCATCCTGATGAGCTGGAGCATGGAGAGTTCCATTGAGACAGCCGATTCCATGCGCAGCCGTGGATATGGTGAAGTAAGGCGGAGCCATTATACCAAACAGAAGATCAATCGGTACGACATCATCTTGCTTTGCGTGTTGGGGATTTTGCTTGTGGCCAATGGGTATTTGATTTTTGCCAAAGCCAACCAATTTGCCTTTTATCCGTGGATAGAGGGTTTGGCCGTCCCCTGGTGGATGGGGATGGCTTACCTGTTGCTACTGGGGCTGCCGTTTTTGCTGGAGGGGAGGGAACAAGTATGCTGGCTGCTGTCTCGTTTGTAAACTATACGTTTTCATATCCTAAGTCGGATGTACCCACCCTGCGGGATGTCACATTGGATGTAGGGGAGGGGGATTTTGTCCTACTGTGCGGCCCCACTGGAAGTGGAAAGACCACCCTGTTGCGCAGCATGAAACGGGAAATTGCCCCTGTGGGGAAGAGCGAGGGCAAGGTGCTGATCCAAGGGGAAGATCGGGATCAAAAACAGAGAACGGCCTCTGCTATGGAGGTGGGATATGTAGCCCAAAGCCCGGACAACCAGCTGGTGATGGACACCGTATGGCACGAGCTGAGCTTTGGCCTAGAGAATATGGGGCTCCCACCCCATGTCATCCGGCGCCGGATGGCTGAGACGGCCAATTTCTTTGGCATTGATGGCTGGGCCGACCGGAAGGTATATGAATTGTCCGGCGGGCAAAAGCAGATCCTCAACCTGGCGGCCGTCATGGCCATGCAGCCCCGCATCCTTATTCTGGATGAACCCACCGCTCAATTGGATCCCATTGCAGCCAAGCAGTTCCTCCAGACACTCAAGCGGATCAATGAGGAACTAGGCACTACCGTGATCCTATCAGAGCACCGGATGGAGGATATCCTGCCTCTGTGTACCAGCGTCCTTTTTTTGCAGCAGGGGACGTTACATACCTATCAGAGCCCTTCTGGTTTTGTGGCCCGTCTGCTTGCAGAAAACCATCCCTTTTCCAAGGCTTTTCCTGCATCGGTGCACATTGCTAAGGAGCTGGGGGAGAAGGGACAGTTTCCCCTATCGGTCAAGGAGGGGAGGCTTTGGCTCAAGAAGCGGGGATGGACACAACAAAAACCTCCGTCGGCTTTGGAAGACAGGAGCCCTTCCTCGCAAAAGCCGGTTTTGCAAGCCAGGGGGGTGTGGTTCCGTTACAAAAAGGACGAGGACTTTGTATTGCGGGATGCTTCCATCTCGTTTTATCCGGGAGAGATCCACGCTATCGTGGGAGGGAACGGAAGCGGAAAAAGCACCTTGCTGCATTTGCTCAGCGGGGCCGTCAAACCCAACCGTGGAAAGATCCACCGTGCAGGAGAGATCCGGCCGGGGCTGTTGCCTCAAAATCCCAAAGCGCTCTTTACTGCCGATACGGTAGGGGAAGAGCTTGCTGAATGGAAAAAAGATTTCCAGTATACCGATCAAGATATCGCTTCTATTATGGATGAAATGGCGATACGGCATTTGAAAGACCGTCATCCCTACGACCTAAGCGGCGGGGAGATGCAAAAGGTGGCGTTAAGCAAGGTGTTGCTGCTCAATCCCACCGTCCTTTTGCTGGACGAGCCCACCAAAGGGGTGGACGCCATGGCCAAGGAGGATTTGCTGCAAATTCTAAAACGTCAAAGAGAGGACGGGAAAACCGTGGTGTTGGTCACCCATGACCTGGAGTTTGCCGCCCGGATCGCCGATCGATGCTCCATGCTGTTTCAGAGCGGTATCGAGTGTTCCGACCAGGGCAAGGCGTTTTTTGAACAGAACGCTTTCTATACCACCGACGTCAACCGCATCACCCGTGGTATGGCTCCTGGATGCGTTACGGTAGAGGATGTGATCCCGCATGGTGGATAAGGTATTAAGATGGTTGGAACCCATACTGCTGATTTTGGTACCGGTGGTATTGGGATTATGCGCCTATTTTCAAGTGGAAAATACAGCTGTCCTCACCCTTGTGACGGTTATTTTGGCCTTGGTCCCTTACTTTTTGCGGTTTGAACGCAAACATCCTCGTCCCAGGGACATCATGCCCATTGTGGTGTTGGCGGCCATTGCCGCTGTGGGACGGATCCTATTCGCCCCATTCCCCAATGTAAAACCGGTGACGGCCATTGTCATCGTCAGCGGCGCCTGCCTAGGCCCCCAAAGCGGGTTTTTGACCGGAGCCTTAGCGGCGCTAGCCTCCAACCTGTTCTTTGGCCAGGGTCCCTGGACGCCGTGGCAGATGTACGCCTGGGGACTGGTAGGGTATCTGGCTGGCTTGCTGGGGAAATGGAGATTGTTTGAGAAAAAAGGCGTCGTGTACGGCTTCGGATTTTTAGCGGCATTGTTTTACGGATTTTTATTGGATTCCTGGTATATCGTAGGATTTGTGTCCCCCATTACATGGCAGTCGGCGATGATCGGATATGGGGCGGGGCTTCCGTTTTCCATAGCCCATGCTGTGGCCACGGTGATATTTTTGCTGCCTATTTTCCGGCCGTGGAGCAAAAAAATTCATAGGATCCAACGGAAATACGGAATAGGGTCAGGAGAACAAAGAGTCTCCTGACCTTATTTAGTGAGAATAAATATAAAAAAGTAAAAAAATAAAGGGTAAAAAATGATTAGTATTTTAAAAATAAAAAGATTTTCCGGTATATTAAAAAATTACACAGTTTGATAGGTTTTAATGATATGATACAATGAAATTATATAACGGTTTTACAGAATCCGTGCCGGTAAGCCCAATGCTGGCTGAATGAAAGGGATCAACTCTAATCCACAAGAGACGAAAAGGAGGAAGTTTTGTGCTAAAATCATGGAGGAAGGGGACGTGCCTTGCGGTAGCGCTTGCCTTGCTGACCACATTGTTTACAGCGGTTAGCCCCGTCAGCGCCCAGCCCAAGGATGAGGAAGGGTATCGCAACGTGGCTCTTCGCCGCGCAGCTTACCATTCCAGCGCCACCGATTACAATCAGACGGGCCATCTTGTCACCGACGGTATTGTACCTGAGGTGGACATCGATGGGCCAGAATATTCCGACCAATATGGGGATTCCCCATCGGCAGAAAATCCCAGCTGCGCCTTTGATGGCCAATCCAGCACCAAGTGGCTTACCTTTCATAACGCCGCCTGGCTGCAACTGAAATTCCCCGGCGAGGAAGCCTATGTGGCCACCAGTTACACCCTGACCACCGCCAACGATCAACCCGGCCGCGACCCCAAGGCCTGGACGGTGGAGGGTTCCAACGACGGCGTCCACTTCGACGTGTTGGATACCCAGGAGGGTATTACTTGGTCGGAGCGGTATGAGACCAAGACCTTCCAGATGGAAAACGACATTGCCTACCGTTACTATCGCCTGAATATCACGGAAAACAGCGGCGACGAAGGGGAGATGCAGAACGGTGAATTTGTCCCCGGCCGCATCCAGCTTGGCGAGTTCGACCTATTTGGGGCCGACGGCCAGAGCATCGTCCCGCGCCCTGACAAGGCTGCCTTCAACAGTGAATGGATCAGCAAATCGGCTGGCCAGCAGTATGTCTATATCGACTTAGGCGCCCAGAGCACCATTGATCAGGTGTCCATCAATTGGGGGGACAATTACGCCTCCCAGTATGACATCCAGATTTCCGACGACGCGGAGTCCTGGAACACTATCTACACCCAGGAAGCAGGTCAAGGCGGTGTAGAGAAGTGTGATTTTGATGCAGTCCAGGCTCAGTATGTCCGTCTGCTGTGCAAGGAAGCTGTAAGCAATAACTACGGCGTCCATGAAATTGAAGTGTATGGTACCAATGACCTGCACTATTCCGTAGGAGAGATGCCCGAACCGGAAGCCGACGGCACCCAGTACCTGCGCGGCGGCAACTGGAAAGTGGAGCGGGTCTCTGAGGTAGGGGAAGAGGTCACCGGTGAGACCTTGTCCCAGCCCGGTTATGACGACAGCTCCTGGCTGCCGGCCGTGGTGCCCGGCACAGTGCTGTGGTCCTATCTACAGGCCGGAGCCATTCCGGATCCCAACTTCAGCGACCAGCAGCTACAGATTTCTGACAGCTACTTCACCGCTGATTTCTGGTATCGGGACAGTTTTGTCATCCCCGAGAGCCAGAAGGGCCAACGTACCTGGCTCAACTTCGACGCCATCAACTGGAAGGCCGACGTCTACTTTAACGGAGAAAACGTAGGCCGCATCGAAGGCGCCTTTATTGAGAGCAAGTTCGACGTGACCGACCTGGTCAACTATGGCGGTGAAAACTACCTGGCCGTTTATATCCATAAGAACGATAATCCCGGCGCTGTAACCGAACAGACCATCAGCAGCGCCGGCGGCAACGGCGGTGTATTAGGCTACGACAATCCCACCCTCCACGCATCCATCGGCTGGGACTGGGTACCCACCATCCGTGGCCGCAACATCGGTATTTACCAGGATGTGTACATCAGCTACACCCAGGACGCCCGCCTGATCGATCCTTGGGTCATCACCGACCTGGATCTCAACAATGAGGTCACTCCCATTGAGGCGGAGAATTTAGCCCTGAATAAGACTGCCTCTGCTAGCTCTGTGGAAGGCTCCAACAACGGTGAGAACGTGGCCCAGAACGCCTTGGACGGTGACACTGGTACCCGCTGGTCCTCAGACTATCAGGATAACCAGTGGTTCCAGGTGGATTTCGGCGAGCCCACCACCTTCTCCAGCACCCGCATTCAATGGGAGGCTGCCTATGCCTCTGACTACACCCTCCAGTACTCCAATGACGGCGAGATCTGGACCGATATCCTCACCGAGGAGAAATGCAAGGGCGGCGTGGATCAAAAGTACTTTGATGAGGTTACTGCTCAGTACCTGCGCATTGTGTGTGGAGAACGAGCCAATCCACAGTATGGTTCTTCCTTCTGGGAATTCGAAGTGTACGATATGGAAGATCCCGGGGAACCGGAAGGCCCCGACTTCTCCAAGGCCGATTTGACGGTTAAAACCGAAGTCTCCAACTGCAAGGACGAAGCCACTACCGTCACCGTCAGCGGTACCATCCAGCCGGGCAACCTTCCTTTCAGCCAGGATGTGGAGCTGGCTCCCAATGAGACCAAGGAAGTCACCATCGACGGCATCGTCATGGAGGATCCGGAACTGTGGTGGCCCAATACCTATGGCGACCAGTACCTCTACACCTGCAACATCCAGGTCAGCGAGGACGGCCAGGTTTCCGACGATGAATCCTTCCAGTTTGGCGTCCGTGAATTTACCTACAGCGAAGGTAGCCCCCTACAGATCTACTGCAACGGCACCCGCATCATCTGCCGCGGCGGCAACTGGGGTATGGACGATTCCAATGTGGCCGCCACTGCTGAGGACTACGATACTAAGATCCGCCTCCACGCCGAGGCAAACTTGACCATGATCCGCAACTGGGTCGGTCAGACCGGTAAAGAGGATTTCTACAAAGCTTGTGATAAATACGGCATCTTGGTCTTCGACGACTTCTGGCTTGCCAATCCCAGCGACGGCCCCAACCCCAATGACGAAGACATGTTCATGAAGAATGCCGTGGATAAGATCAAGCGCGTCCGCCGTTATGCGTCGGTGTGC
The DNA here is from genome assembly GCA_904397895.1 of uncultured Clostridia bacterium. GTDB lineage: Bacteria > Bacillota > Clostridia > Oscillospirales > Acutalibacteraceae > Solibaculum. The sequence goes on along the minus strand of CAJFOZ010000045.1, from coordinate 1,036 downwards.
TTCTACTGCGGCCGCAACGAAGGCAATCCTCCGGAAACCCTGAATAAAAACCTGGAAGAGGCCACATTGACCTACGACGGCACCCGCCATTACATCCCCCATTCGGCCTCCGGTACGGTCAGCGGCTATGGCCCTTATGCCGTCCAGGATCCGGTATATTACTTCAACAACGCGCCCATCACTCTTCACTCCGAGCGCGGCATGCCCAATATCCCGGCCTACGAGAGCATGGTAGCGATGCTGGGTGAAGATCACCTCTGGCCCATCGACAACGTCTGGGGCCTTCATGACTTCACCTCTGGTTCGGCTCAAAACGGAAACAAGTTCCAGCAGGAGATGAAGGATTACGGTTCCTATAACAGTTTGGAGGAATTTACCCGCATCGCCCAGATGGTCAACTACGAAAACCACAAAGCATTGTTTGAGGCAACCCTCAACAAGGGTGGCAACGGCATGCTCATGTGGATGAGCCAGTCTGCATGGCCGTCCATGGTGTGGCAGACCTACGATTACTACTACGACACCAACGGTGGTTACTTTGGCCTCAAGCAGGGCAATCAGCCTATCCACGCCATCTGGAACTGCGTAAACGACGCCATTGTATTGACCAACTACACCCCCAACGACGAGACCGGACTGAAGGTCATCGTCAGGGTGTACGACTTAAACGGCAACCTGATTCTCAATCAGGAGGCGGTAAGCGATGTGGATTCGGATTCCACAGAGCAGGTTATGACCCTCCAGTATCCGGAAGGTTCCACCGACATCAAGTTTATCCGCACCATCGTGGAAGACGCCGACGGCAACCAAGTGGCCGACAACTTCTACTGGACCAACACCGAGGACTATCAGGCTTACACCGCCCTCAACGACCTGCCCGAGGTCAAGTTGCAGGCCGATTATCAGGCTCAGGAAAAGATAGGCACCACCTGCTACTACACCGTCACCTTGGAGAACAACACCGATGACCCGGCCCTGATGATCCGCCTCAAGACCACCAACGATCTGACCGGCGAACGGGTACTGCCCACCTATT
>CAJFOZ010000044.1 GCA_904397895.1 uncultured Clostridia bacterium | reverse complement strand
GCCGCCGGCGTTGACTTCGTAATGGGCAACAAGGCCGACCGCGCCAACAACGTGGTGGTGTCCAACGGCCAGAACATCAATCTGCCGGCAGGAAATTACAACAAAGTCTATCTGCTGGCCTTCTCCCTGAACGGCGATAAGGAAGCAACCTTTAATGTAGGCGACCGCACCCAGACTTTGTCGGCCCAGACCATCAGCATTGCCGACTACCATGAGCGTGTAGGCCAATGGGATCAGGCCGGCCCGACCCTCAGCCATGGCGGATATGTCAAGGAAGACGATGTAGCTTATGTCGCCACCCATCACCATGCAAACGGCGCCGATCAGATCGCTTCAGAGATCTACATGTTCAAATATGAGCTGGAGATCCCGGAAGGAGCTACCTTGATCCAGCTGCCGGAAGACAGTGACATCGTTATCCTGTCGGCTACCGCTGTCAACGAAACTTATGACGGTCAAATGGTCACCGAGATGTACGACTCCAGGGAGCGGGAAGATGAACCCGTAACACCTGTTAAAAAATTCACCGACTACTCCGGTTTTGAAGATAACGATCCAGTATCCAACGTCAATACTGCCGGTCAAAACGGTGGATCTATGAATACATCCTTCCAGTCTGGTACTACCGACGCTATTGCCCACACCGGCAGCCATTCTCATAAGCTAACCGTCAACGTCAATGGCGATGGCAGGGCTTACAGTTATACCAGTATTTATACTCCCGATATTGAAGTCACCGATGATATGTACATTGAGTACTGGATCTATACCGAGGATGAAGATGCCTTACATATGAACATCGATATGAAACTTGCCTCTGGTAATCCATTGCGTGATATCGGGCGTAATAATCCTGATGAACGTGTTTATGACCAGCGTGGTGTCTGGGTCCATCCCGATCATCGCGGCGAAGATCCCACGGTAGAGGGTGCTGAAAAGGCTACCACCGGCAAGTGGCAGTATTACCGCGTCGATATCGGCAAGTATATTGCTGGCAACACCATCAACGATCTCATGTTTGCTTTCGACTTCCCTGATGCCAAGAAGGGTTCTTATACCGCCTACATCGACGACATCCGCATCGGCCACTACAATGAGGATGCTGTTGCTCCCAACAAGGATCAGCTGATCTCCCTTATTGAACTGGCTCAGAGCATTGATGCAGAGGAATATACCCCCGATTCCGTGGCCAACCTGAACACCGCTTTGGAAGCAGCTATTGTGGTCCGCGACAACACTGCCGCAACCCAGGACGAGATCAACAAAGCTATTGAGGACCTCAACGCCGCTTACAATGCCCTGGAACTGGATCCCGCCAAGGCTGACAAATCCGCCCTGAAGCTGGCTCTGGATGAAGCCAAGGCAATTGACGCATTCTATTACACCGAGGAATCCTATAATGCTTTGGCCTCCGCCATTGCTGCCGGTGACGAGATCTACAACGGTTCCTACAATCAGATCCAGGTTGACCAGGCCACTGCTGACATCAACACCGCCATCGGAGGCTTGACCAAACGCTTCTCCATGATCTCCGATAAGTCTATCTATGCTGTCAACGAGACCATCACCCTTACTATTACCACTCCCCAGGACGTTGAAAAGATTGGCATTCAGAATGACCGCGGCAGTTTCCTTGGCCTCACCAGTGCCCACTCTAAAATGACTGACGATGCCAAGATTTGGACCATTGAAACCACCCTGGGTTCTGCCGGCCAGCGTTCCCTCAGCTTGGTTGTCAACGACAACGGTGAGTGGAAAGATGCCCAAGTAAGCGTAGATGTAGCCATTGGCACCGCTCCTGTCGACGATATCCAACCCTCCTTCGCCATGGCCACCATCGACAAGAATCAGGTGGACGTGGATGAAGAATTCACCATCACCGCCATTACTTCCACCGCTGTGGATCATCTCAAGGTTGTCAACGAGAAGGGCAACGCCATCACTCTCACCAGCAAGGATTATACCGATGACGGTTATGTCCGCACCTGGAAATTGACTGCTTCCTTGGGCAGCGCTGGCGACCGCATCTTGACCGTAATGGCAGGTTCTGAGAACCAGTGGCTGGAGAAGACGGTTGATCTCAAGCTGACAGTCGGCGAACCTGCTCCTGAGCTTCCTCCTGTTGAGGGAGAAGCTCACGTTATGAGCCTTGACTTCTCCAAAGAGTCGGCCGCTAAGGACGAAGTGTTCCACGGCACTGCCGTTACCACCACCGGCGTCAACCAGATCGCCATCCGCAACGAGCGTGACAAGAGCATTACCATTTCCAACCTGACCTATTCCGACAACGGCAATGTCCGCACTTGGGACTTTGATCTGTCGGTAGGCACCGCTGGTTTCCGGATGTTCGACCTGGTTGGATATTCCGATGGCCAGCAGCTTGACACAAGAGTCAACTGCTCGATGAACATTACCGAATAATCCAACCTCTGACATTTTGATCCCGCATTTTTTAGCCCACTTAAAGGGGCAGAGCCAAAGAATTCTTTGGCTCTGCCCCTTTCGCTTTTTTTAAAGATATCTTGTTATTCAATTAAGAAATAAAATGTAGTTTTTTTATTAACGTCAATCTTTTTTGTAAATATGATATATATATATTAGTGAAAAATATATATTTTTTATCTTATTTGATTTCAATATATAAATATATTGAAAAAAATAAATTTATTTATATAATATAATATTGAATAAATATTGAAGGGGTGTGAGACAAAATAAAGTAGATTGTACGAAAACAAATCGAAACAAAGGAGGAATGTACAATGAAAAAGAGAAAAAAGCTGCTCAGTTTAATTCTGGCAGTAGCGATTGCGTTAAGCGTAATCCCCACCACAGTATTCGCCTCCACAACCGACAAAGTGGAGGAACGGGATCTCGTTCAGTACGTGGATCCTCTCATTGGATCGGACAACTTTACTGGCAACTCAGAGTTTGCCGGCTTGGTCCCCTTTGTAACGGCCCCCTTCGGCATGACCAACTTCACTCCCCAGACGAGAGAAAACAAAATCAGCGATATCTCCTATATCGCCGGAGACAAAAAAATCACCGGCTTTTTTGCCACCCATCAACCGGCCATTTGGATGGGGGATTACGGTTACTTTAACATCATGCCCCAGCCGGGCGACACCATCAAGCCATCCACGTCAGGCCGGGGCCTTACTTTCTCCCACGACGACGAGGTTTCCACGCCCTACTACTACAGTGTGACGATGGACAAGGAAAACAGCGTCATTCAAGGCGAGATCACCGCCACCGAACGCTGCGCCATCTATCGCTTCACCTTCCCCCAAGGCGGAAAGAACAGCATCCTCATCGAATCGGCCCGGGGCCGCGGCAACAGCGATATCACCATCGATGTGGAAAACAACGAGGTTTACGGTTGGAATAACGACCATATGACGGCTAATCACAGCAATACACCGCCCAAAAACCTAAAGGGATATTTTTCCATCCAATTTGACAAACCCTTTGAAGCCAAAGGAACCTATGAGAATTACCAAGTGACGGCCGACAGCACCGACGCCGGCGGGCAGAAGGCTGGGGCCTACCTGACCTTTGATACCGAGCCGGGCGAGGTCATTGAGCTGCGCATCGGCACCTCCTTCCTCAGCGAAGAGCAGGCCCGGGCCAATATCCAGCAGGAAATCGGCGATAAGAGCTTTGAAGAGGTGTCGGAGGATCTGAAAGAGATTTGGAACGACAAGCTCAACACCATCCAGATCGACGGCGCTACCTACGACGAAAACTGCATTTTCTACACCGCCATGTTCCATTCGTCCATCTATCCCCGGAAGTTCTTCGAAGTTGTGGACGGCGTGGACACCTACTATAGCCCCTATGACGACCAAGTCCATCAGGGAAAATCCTACACCGACTTCTCCCTATGGGATACCTTCCGGGCGGAAAACAGCTTTTTAACCCTGGTCTATCCCGAACTGATTGACGAAATGGTGACCTCCCTGCTGCAAAACTACCAGGAAGGCGGCTACATGCCCAAATGGCCCAACCCCTACTACACCAACACGATGATCGGCACCCACGCCGATTCCGTGGTGGCCGAAGCCATCCAAAAGGGGTTGCTGGACGAGAGCAAATACGAGCTGGCCTACGAGGCGGTGTATAAGGACGCCATGTACCAGCAGGACGGCGAAGGCGACTAT
>CAJFOZ010000043.1 GCA_904397895.1 uncultured Clostridia bacterium | reverse complement strand
GCGCCGCCGGTGGCGATGATGACCGTCTTAGCGCGGGCGATGAGGATCTCCTTGGTCTCCATGTTCATCAGGACAGCGCCGGCAGCCTTGCCATTTTCGTCCAGGATGAGCTCGATAGCGGCGGTGAAGTCCACCACCGGGATATTACGGTTGAGAACCTCGTCACGAAGGGTACGCATGATCTCAGCACCGGAATAGTCCTTAGCAGCGTGCATTCTCTTGCGGGAGGTGCCGCCACCGTGGGTGGTAATCATGGTGCCGTCCTTATCCTTATCGAATTCCACGCCAAGTTCGTTGAGCCACAGGATGGCTTCAGGGGCTTCGCTGACCAACTTGTAGAGCAGTTCCGGCTTTGCGGCAAAGTGACCACCGCCGAAAGCGTCCAAGTAGTGGATGGCGGGGGAATCGTTGGGCTTGTCGGCAGCTTGGATGCCGCCTTCAGCCATCATGGTGTTGGCGTCACCGATGCGCAGCTTGGTGACGATCATGGTTTTGGCGCCGCCGTTGTCGGCCTCGATGGCGGCCGAAGCGCCTGCGCCGCCGCCGCCGATGATGAGGACATCCACATCGTAGTCAGGGTTGGAAAGGTCGATGTCAGCGGGGTTAATACGGCTGTTGGCCTGCAACAGGGCGGCCAGTTCGGTGGGAACCTTTTCACCCTTGTTGGGGCCGATCTTCAGGACGTCAAATTCGTCCTTTTTATAGTCGGGATGATAGGTGGCCAGGAGAGTGTCCTTTTCTTCGGCGGTCATTCTTCTGGGCTCAAGAGCGGCATTGGCTTCTCTGTTGGCCTCCACCTTTTTCATGGACTCAAGCATTTCATTGGTATACATGTCGGCACCCTCCTTATTGTTCAATTTCTCTGTTGTTGTAGAGTTCCTGCATTTCCTCCAGAGGCTTCTGCATCAGGGCCTCCAGCAGTTCACGGAAGTCGCCATTCTGAATTTCCTTGACGCGGTTTTCCAGATGCTCTGATTTGGGAGCTAAATACTTGCCGTTGAGACGGCGGGCAAGCAGTGCCACCTGGGGATGGGAGATGCCGGCCGGGCAGCGGGAGGAGCATACGCCGCACATGACGCAGTCAAAGGACTCCTCAGCGCACTTCTCATACTCGCCGCGCTGGGCGTAGGCGATGTACTGCATGACATTGAGGCCCTGGGTACAGCTCTTGGTGCAGGCGTTGCAGCCGATGCAGCTGTAGATTTCCGGATAAAGTTGCATCATGATCTGCTCGGTGGGTTTCACATTGTTGATGTTGTAGTTTTCCTTGACAATGGGGAAGAAGGGCAGCATGGCGATGTACATGTTGTCCTCTACCTGGGTCTGGCAGGCCAGGCAGGCCTTCAGCTCACGGTCACCCTTGATGCGGTAGATGGTGGCGCAGGCGCCGCAGAAACCATTGCGGCAGCCGCAGCCGCGGATGAGCTGATAGCCAGCGTACTCAATGGCGCCCATGATGGTCAGGTTGGAGGGCACTTCGTATTGTTTTCCCATGAGGAAAATGTGAACCATATTTTCCATATCAGCACTACTCTCCTTATTAATATTCGTTGGGAAGCTCGTCAAGCTGGTCGAAGCGGAAAACCGGGCCGTCCTTGCAGACGTACTTATTGCCGATGTTGCAACGGCCGCATTTTCCCACGCCGCACTTCATACGAAGCTCCATGGTGGTGTAAACCTGATCCTCGGTGAAGCCCAGATCCTTGAGTCCCGCCAAGGTGAACTTGATCATGATGGGGGGGCCGCACACCAGCACGGTCTTATGGATATCGGGACCCAGCTCCTTGACGTAGTTGGGGACAAATCCAACATGGCCGTCCCAGCCTTCCTGTTCCCGGTCGATGGTCAGGTTGACTTCCACACCGTCGTCCTTCATCCACTCGTCGATGATCTCCTGGTAGTCCACCAGGTCGTCCTTGGAACGGGAGCCGTATACGATCTGGATGCTGCCGTAGTTCTCCCGCTTGTCCCGGACGTAGTTGATAACCGAACGAAGGGGAGCCAGGCCGATACCACCGGCGATAAACAGGAGATCCTTGCCCTTGAGGGCCGATTCCACCGGGAAGCCGTTGCCGTAGGGGCCGCGGACGGTAACCTGTTGGTCCACATCCATCTGATGGAGCCAATCGGTGAGGCAACCGCACTTCTTAATGCTGAATTCCATGTATTCCTCGTTGGTGGGAGAGGAGGTGATGGAAAACATAGCTTCGCCCACGCCGGGGATGGATACCATGGCGCACTGGCCGGGGATATGTTCAAACAGCTTTTTGCCGTCCAATCCCACAACGCGGAATGTTTTCACATCGGGAGTGTCGATCCGGATATCGGTGACGACACCAATCTTGGGAATTAAAGTCTCTTGTTGCATTATTGTTCAACCCCCAATGTCTTGATAACTTTAACAATGTTCATATGGATGGGGCACTTTGCGAGACAACGGCCGCAGCCGACGCAGCCGTATTCGCCGTCGTTGTTGGAGGGGAAGTACACCAGCTTATGCATAAAGCGCTGGCGGAACCGCTCCAGCTGGGTCAGGCGGGGATTGCCGTGGGCCATGCGGGTGAAGTCGGAGTACATGCAGCTGTCCCAGCAACGGAAGCGCTTGATGCCGTGACCGGTATCGAAGTCGCGGATGTCGTAGCACTGGCAGGTGGGGCACACAAAGGTGCAGGTGCCGCAGCCCAGGCAGGCTTCCGACAAACTGGCCCATTTGGGGGAATCAAAGAGCTTCAGGAGATTCTCGCCCTTGAATTCATCCATTTTAAGTTTTCCGAAGGGCAGTTTCTCCAAGATCTTCTTGGTCTCGGCCTTCTGGGATTCCACAGCCGAATCGTCACTGTCGGTCAGCAGATCCTTCATGGAATCCAGAAGAGCCGTGCCCTTTTCGGTAATGGCCTCAAAGTAGACGCGGTCGCCGGTCATCCAGGAGCGGACATCCCCTTCCGGATTGGTGGCGTCGATGTCAAACAAGGTGCAGAAGCAGGTTTCTTCCGGCTTGGTGCAGGCCATGGTGATGATGGTGCCGTGTTCCCGGCGGGATTTATAGTAGCTGTCCACCGGGTCGGCCAAAAAGACCTTGTCCAGGATGGTGAAGCTGCGGGCGTCGCAGGCACGCACGCCAAACACCACAAAATCCTCCGATTCGCTGCGGGGATCGATGACCTCGATCTTTTTGCCGTCCACCTTGAAATCCACCAGGTTCTCGGTCTGGGGGAAGAAGAAATCCTTGGCGCTGCGGACGGTATTGAGGGCCTGACTAAGAGTATCGCCCTCGGCCCATTTTTTATATTGAGCCTGGCCGGCGTCGTTGTCCACCGGCAGGTAAAGGGTTTCTTTGGCAGCCAGAGCGGCGAAGAAATCGTTTAGTTTTGCGATGGCAAGCGATAACATCAGTTGTTACCCCCTTTTTGATACACAATACTGGGTTCCACGTCCCCAGTGGTGTAGGCCTGGAGCGGAGGTCTGGTGGTGGTATCCTCACCGGCCTGGTATTCGCCGTAGAATTCGTTGATATCCTTGATAAATTTGCGGTTGAGCAGATGCAGCGGGATGTTCTGGGGGCAGACGCGGGAACACTCGCCGCAGTCGGTACAACGGCTGGCCACGTGGAAGGCGCGGATGATATGGAACATGTTCTCCTCAAAGGAGTCGGCAGCCGCCTTCTGGGCGATGCCCGAAGCGTCGTTGTCGAACACGCACTTTTCACAGGTACAGGCCGGGCAGACGTTGCGGCAGGCGTTGCAGCGGATGCAACGGGACAGTTCCCCACGCCAGAAGTTGAAGCGTTCCTCCGAAGACATAGCTTCGATCTTCTCCACCATATCGAACCGGTGGGAATCCAGGACCTCGCCTTCCTCGCCCATGAGCTCGTCGTAGGCCACGTGCTTTTTGCTCTTGCAGTTGAGGCAGCGGTCGGACATGGAATCGGCCTTATCGAACTTCTCCTCACCGTAAAGGGTTTGGGCGGTGACGGTCTGGCCGTCGCACTGCATGCTCAGGATGCCCTGGAGGCCCTTCTGTTTGACGGTGTCCACATCCACCTTGCCGTCGCAGGGAACGCCGATGACATAGACGTTGTCCCGCCAGATGCGGTGCTCTTTAATCAGCTGGTTAAAGCTGTAGGTATCGCAGGGTTTGAGGAACGCCAGGATCTTGCCCTCTTTGCGGGATTCCTTGATGAGGTACTTGGAGACGTTTGCCTGGCAGAAATCGTTATAGAGGAAGCCTTCGTCCAGCTGCTCGGGGCAGGTGAACACAGCGGGGGTGATGTCGTAATCAAACTCGCCCGCTTTCCAGCCGATGACCCGGTTGACGGTGCCGTCAGCCAGGAGCTCTTTGGCCCGGCGGATCATTTCACTTTGCATCGCAAATCCCCCAATCTCTTGTTTTCACCCAGTTTGGTGACCGCTTCCACGAAGCTGTTCATGGTCTCGGCGAATTTAGCGCCTTCAGCGGCCGATACCCATTCCACACGGGTGCGTTCTTTTTCGATGCCCAGGTAGTCGAGCATGGAGAACAGCAGAGCCATACGGCGGCGGGTGAAGTAGTTGCCGGTGGTGTAGTGGCAGTCGCCGGGATGGCAGCCGCACAAAATGACGCCGTCGGCACCCCGCTGGAAGGCCCGCAGGATAAACATGGGGTTGACGCGGCAGGAGCAGGGCACGCGGATGATTTTAACGTCGGCGGGATAATTGAGGCGGTTGGTACCCGCCAAGTCGGCGCCGGCATAGGAGCACCAGTTGCAGCAGAATGCAACAATTTTCGGTTTGAATTCTTTGGTCTCGGTTACTTGCATATTGCATCCACCTCCGCCATAATCTGACTATTGGAAAATCCTTTGAGGTCCATAGCGCCGGAGGGACAAGCGACAGTACAAGCGCCGCAGCCCTGGCAGACAGCCTCATTGACCGATGCGACGCGGCGAATAGCCACGGTACGGTCAGGCATCTTAAATTCTTTGTCCATATAGGTGATAGCGCCGTAGGGGCACACCTTTTCACAGGCCGAGCAGCCGTTGCACATGAGCTCGTTGGAGTGAGCCACGCAGGGGTTGCAGGTCAAGCTATCCTTGACCAGCAGGCCGATGACCTTGGAAGCGGCGGCGCCGGCTTGGGCAACTGTCTCGGGGATATCCTTGGGGCCTTGGCAGGCGCCAGAAAGGAAGACACCGGCGGTGGGGCTCTCCACAGGACGGAGCTTGGGATGGGCCTCGGTGAAGAAGTCGTTGGTGTCCATGCTGGCGGTCAGCATGGTGCCCAGGGAACGGGCGCTCTTATCCGGCTCGATGGCGGTGGCCAGGACCACCATGTCGGCGTCGATGTGGAGCTGCTCGTTGGAGATCAGGTCGGAGGCCTGGACCTTCAAGGTGCCGTCGGACTGGGGCACAACCTTGCCCACCATGCCTTTGATATAGTGGACGCCGTACTGTTCCACAGCGCGGCGGTAGAACTCATCAAAGTTCTTGCCGGGGGTACGGACGTCGATGTAGAAGACATATACGTCGGTATCCGGATATTTCTCACGGGTCAGCATGGCGTGCTTTGCCGTGTACATGCAGCAGATCTTGGAGCAGTAAGGCTTGCCGCAGCCGGAGGTATCACGGCTGCCCACACACTGGACAAACACAATGGTGTGGGGATGCTTGCCGTCGGAGGGACGGAGCAGGGTGCCGGCAGTAGGACCAGCGGCATTGGTAAGACGCTCAAACTCCAGGGAGGTGACAACGTCAGGGCTCTGGGAGTAAGCGAATTCGTCGAAGTTATCCAGCTTGATGGGGTTAAAGCCGGTGGCGACCACGATAGCGCCGTATTTTTCCTCGATGAACTGATCCTGCTGTTTGTAATCAATGGCACCGGCGCCGCACACTTTTGCGCACAGGCCGCACTTGCCGTTTTTGATCATGTTGCAGTAGTCGGGATCAATGGTGGCTACCTTGGGGACAGCCTGGGCAAAGGGGATGTAGATGGCGCGGCGGGTATCCAGCCCCAAGTTGAACTCATTGGGGACCTTCTTCATGGGGCACTTTTCGGTGCATTCGCCGCAGCCGGTGCATTTGGTCTCGTCTACATAACGTGCCTTGCGCTTGATGGTGACAGTGAAGTTGCCCACGAAACCTTTGACGTCGGTGACTTCACTGTAAGAATAAATCTTGATCTTGTCGTTCTGCGCACAATCCACCATCTTGGGGGTGAGGATACAGGCCGCGCAGTCCAAGGTGGGGAAGGTCTTGTCGATCTGGGTCATCTTGCCGCCGATGGTGGGGTTCTTTTCCACGATGTCCACTTCAAAACCGGCGTCGGCAATATCCAGAGCGGTCTGGATGCCGGCGATACCGCCGCCGATGACCAGGGCACGCTTGGTGACCGGGCTTGTTCCAGCGGTTAAGGGGGCGTTGAGATGTACCTTGGCGATGGCAGCCTTGCCCAGGATAATGGCCTTTTCAGTGGCAGTCTGTTTATCCTTGTGGATCCAGGAGCACTGCTCACGGATGTTGGCGATCTCCACCATGTAGGGGTTGAGGCCAACCGAAGCGGCGGCCTTGCGGAAGGTGCCCTCATGCATACGAGGCGAACAGGAGCAGATGACCACGCCTGTCAGCTTATGTTCTTTGATGGCGTCCTTGACGATGTTTTGGCCTGCCTCGGAGCACATATACTGATAATCGATGGAGAAGACCACGCCGGGCTCCATCTTGAGAGCTTCCGCCACAGCATGGACATCAACCGTACCGGCAATGTTTGTGCCGCAATGGCAGACAAATACGCCTATTCTCTGCATTGACTTTTCTCCTCCTTATTTACTGTACTTGCGGAACGCGCTGACGATAGCCTGCTGCGGCAGGTTCTCGTCCAGCAGTTCGGGGATGCTTTCGGGCTTCAAGTGGTTCTGACCCTGCTGGCGGATGACGGCCAGACGGATGGCTTCCACCAATTTGGCCGGTTCCACATCCCTGGGGCAGCGTTCCACACAGGCAAAGCACGAAAGGCATGTGTAAATCGATTTGGATTTCATCAGCGGTTCGATCTGGCCCTTTTCCACCATGTAGACGAACTCATGGGGATGGTATTCCATCTCGTCGTAGGAGGGGCAGGTGCCGGAGCATTTGCCGCACCGCATGCATTTGAGCACGTCGACGCCGCTGATCCGAAGGATGGTTTCCTTCATGTTGTTATCCTGCATCCTAATTCCTCCTTAGTCCTTGACGCCGAGGGCTTCGGCGAGCAATTCGGTAAAGTAATAGACCGGGACGTCGTGCCCGTCCTTGTTTTGGTTGAGGTTATAGAGGCACAGCGGGCAGGCGGTGATCATCATCTCCGCACCCTGATCTTCCGCACTGGAGAGCACTGCGCCGCTCTTTTTGTTGGCGAGATCCTTATTTTCCAACGTGACGTAACCGCCGCAGCACTCGTTGCGCATGGAGTAGAGCACCGGGGTGCCGCCGATAGCGCGGATGAAATCCTCCATGATCTTGGGATTCTCCGGGTTGTCCATCTGGAGCACCTTACCGGGACGGAGAAGCAGGCAGCCGTAGTAGGCGCCGATCTTCTTGCCCTTGAGGGGATTTGTCACCTTTTTTTTGATCTCATCAAATCCAACCACGTCCCGCAGCAGTTCCAGGAAGTGGATGACCTTGGTTTCGCCGTGGTATTCCTCTTCCAGCTGCATATAATTGTTGGCCTTCGTGGCGATATTGTCGTCATGAGCCATATCGTTGTTGACTTGTTTTAACACATTGTGGCAAGCCGAGCACAGGGTCACAAGATCCTGCCCAGCATCCCGGGCCGAGGCCAGGGCGCGCACCGATGATAACTTGGTGGCGATTTCGTCCTTGGCCATGGGATAGACGCCGCCGCAGCACTGCCAATCCGGAAGTTCGCTGAGAGTGATGCCCAAGGCTTCGGCCGAACGACGGGCATACCGATCCAGTTCTTTGGCCTTGGTTTTCAGTGTGCAGCCAGGATAATAACTAAAAATCATGGTCCTCGTATCCTTTCTCAAACCTTATGAGGTTCTAAAGACCTCATGGTGATTATACCATTTGTTCGGGGTGGAATACCTCGTCAAATTTTTCCTCGGTCAGGAAGCCCAGGGAAACGCAGGCTTCTTTCAGAGAGATGCCGTCCTTATAAGCCTTTTTGGCGGTTTTGGCGGCGTTTTCATAACCGATGTAAGGATTGAGCGCCGTCACCAGCATGAGGGAATTGTGAAGGTTATGGTGCATCTTTTCCTTGTTGGCCTTGATGCCCACAGCACAATTGCGGTTAAAGGAGAGGATAGCCTCAGCCAGCAGACGGGCCGACTGGAGGAAGTTGTAAATGCACACCGGCATAAAGACGTTGAGCTCAAAGTTGCCTTGGCTGGCGGCCATGCCTACCGCTACGTCGTTACCCATGACCTGGACGGCCACCATGGTGACGGCCTCGCACTGGGTGGGATTGACCTTGCCGGGCATGATGGAGGAACCGGGTTCGTTTTCCGGGATAAAGATCTCACCCAGGCCGTCGCGGGGACCGCTGGCCAGCCAACGGACGTCGTTGGCAATCTTCATCATATCAGCGGCCAGAGCTTTCAGAGCGCCGTGGGCAAACACCAGCTCATCCTTGCTGGTGAGGGCGTGGAACTTGTTGGGAGCGGTGACGAACTGTTTGCCAGTGATCTGGGACACAGCCTCGGCCACCTTGACGTCGAACCCTTTGGGGGTATTGAGGCCGGTACCTACAGCGGTGCCGCCCAGAGCCAATTCCTTGAGCTCCGGCAGGGCGATCTCCAGCATCTTGCGGTCCTTTTCCAAGGAGGAGCGCCAACCGCTGATCTCCTGGGAGAAGGTGATGGGAGTGGCGTCCTGAAGATGGGTACGGCCGCTCTTGACGATACCCTGGTTTTCTTCTTCCAGACGCTTAAAGGTTTCGATCAAGGTATCGATGGCGGGGAACAGCTTATCTTCAATGGCCAGCACCGCCGAGATGTGCATGGCGGTGGGGAAGGTGTCGTTGGAGGACTGGCTCATGTTGATGTCGTCGTTGGGATGCAGCAGCTTCTTGCCAGCGATCTCATTGCCGCGGTTGGCGATGACCTCGTTGGCGTTCATGTTGGATTGGGTGCCGCTGCCGGTCTGCCAGACCACCAGGGGGAAATGATCGTTCAAAGAACCGCTGATGACCTCGTCGCAGGCGGCTTCGATGGCAGAAAGCTTTTCATCGGTCATTTTTTCCGGCTTCAGAGCGTGATTTGCAATGGCGGCGGCCTTTTTCAGGATGCCAAAAGCATGGGTGATCTCACGAGGCATGGTCTCGATGCCCACGCCGATGAGGAAGTTCTCATGGCTGCGCTCGGTCTGAGCCGCCCAATATTTGTCGGCAGGGACCTTGACCTCGCCCATGGAATCGTGTTCGATGCGATATTCCATATTGGTATCTCCTTTGTTTATGTAAAATTATGAAGTAGAGTCTCGATCAAAATGGGACAAAAGGCACCCATTGGGGACCTGCCTAAGCAAACCCAACGATGCCTTTTGGCTGGCACCCCGCAGCGCGGCAGACGCCCTTTTCCCCAAGTCTAGAGTTAGAATTTCAGGTTATTGATGACCTCATGGAGGCTGTCGGCACTCTTGCGCAGGAGATTTTGTTCTTCTTCTGTGAGGGGAGCCATCAGCTTGCCCTTGATCCCGTCACGGCCCACAACGGTCAACACGCTGAGGCAGACGTCGTCGATGCCGTATTCACCGTGCAGCAGGGAGGAGACGGTCATGGTGGTATCGGTACCGCTTAAAATACATTTGCAAATGTGGCACACAGAGGCCGAAACAGCATAGAAGGTAGCACCCTTGCGGGAGATAATTTTACCGCCCGATTTGCGGATATAGTTTTCCACATCCTCGTATACCAGAGCCGGGCTGACAGCGCCGGTTTCGGTGAGGCAGTCACCGTACTTGGCAATCGGAATGTTGGAGATGTTGCCCAAGGACCACGGTACAAAAGAGGTGTCGCCGTGCTCGCCAAATACATAGGCATGGACGTTCTGTTGGCTGATGTTGTAATACTCGGCCAGACGGGCGCGCAGACGGGCGGTGTCCAAAATGGTACCGGAACCAATGATGCGATGCTCAGGCAGGCCGGAGGTCTTGCAGAACTGATAGGTCAGGATGTCCACAGGGTTGCTGACCACAATGTAAATGGCATCAGGGGCGTATTTGACAAGCTCAGGAATGATCTGTTTGGTGATATTTACATTGGTCTGAGCCAGGTCCAGACGGGACTGTCCGGGTTTTCTGGCCACACCGGATGTCAAAATCACAATGTCGGAATCTTTGGCGTCTTGATAGCTGCCGGCATAAATGGAAACAGGGGAGCAGAAGGGGGTGCCTTGACGGATGTCCAAAGCCTCACCTAAGGACTTGTCTCGATTGATGTCGATCATGACAATTTCGGAAGCAGTTCCCTCAACCATCAGAGTGTAGGCGATTGTGGAACCAACGCTTCCAGTTCCAATAATTGTAATTTTGCTGCTCATAAATCTCTTCCTTTCGCTTGATCTCACTTAATTAATTTTCCAGCGGACGACCTCACCACATCACGAGAAATGGTGACCCATGTACCGTGTCGACTATGCGGCACAAAACGGCCAACTTCGACACAAAATTGCAACCACATCACTATACCACAAGATTGTTAAAATATAAACATAAGAAACCATTTTCATGATTTTGATCGGATTTAGACCAAAAGAGCCTCGGTTCCTGTTGCCATTGCTCAAAGAAAAAATGATTTCTTTTCCAAAGGGAAATAGTTAGCGGAAGCTAACGACCCGTAAATGCAATTGACCGCCGAAAAAGGCGGCCAAAAAGCAACCTTTCCCGACGTGTCAATCAAAAAGCGAGAGGGTCTATTTTTAGAATTTTGTGTCGAAATCTAATCCATTTTATTATATACCAAAACAAAAAAAATTGCATGTGAAATCGGGTATTTTACAAGAAAAAATGCAAAAAAAATTTGATTTTTCTTCTAAAAAAATCCATTTATTTCAAATCAAACCAGAAACTAGGTTTTTATGGACGCGTTACTTATAACAAATATGATGCCGTACCTTGTTTTGCTGGAAAAGATAGGACGGTTTATTCCAATTTATGTTATACTTATAAACGAGAAAGAGGGAGGCGATACCTATGACCGTTGAGCAATACTTGCCTTTTTGGAACCAGTTGACTCCAATCCAGCAGAATCTTTTGCAACAAGCGGCATCCTTTCGCACTGCCAAGGCCGGAGAGGTCATCCATAAAGGGGCCGAGGACTGTGTGGGACTGCTCATTGTGGTAAAGGGACGGCTCAGAGCTTATACCATCTCGGACGAGGGCCGGGAAATGACCCTTTACCGCCTATTGGACCGGGATTTATGTCTGTTTTCAGCCTCCTGCATGTTTCAAAGCATCCAGTTTGACGTTATGGTGGAAGCTGAGATGGAAACCCAGATGATCCACATTCCAGCGTCGGTGTACCGTCAAGTGATGCACCAGTCGGCCGCCGCCGCCAACTACACCAATGAACTGTTGGCATCCCATTTCTCCGATGTCATGTGGCTGATGGATCAGGTATTATTCAAACGGATGGATTCCCGCCTGGCCGCCTTTTTGCTGGAAGAGAGCGAACTGAATCAAAGTAGAAGCCTCAAGATCACCCATGAGACCATTGCCCGCCATTTGGGCAGCGCCCGGGAGGTGGTCACAAGGATGCTCAAATACTTCCAGGAGGAGGGCCTTGTGACGTTATCCAGAGGGACGGTGTCCATTCAGGATGAAAAACGGTTGCGCGATGTGGCCAGGGAGAGCCTCCGGTAAAAAACAAATTGCAGAAAAATAGGCGCCTCCGAGGAGACGCCTATTTTTCTTTTCTATTATAGGGTTAAAAATGGGAAAGATTGGTTTTCAGTCGGCTGATGTCTGCTAACTCCGATGTAGATGGGCGATGTAGGATGTGATGGCCTGGCGGATCCACAAACTCAAATAATGGGAGAAAGTATCACCCTCCTGATGAAAATTAAATTTGCCGATGGCCTTTTCCAGGGCTTTATAACATTGGGTAATCAATTCTGGCGTCTGCAACCAAAGATCCAGCCTACGGATGGGCGCAACCATATAGGGAAGGTATCCTAAAATCAATTCATCTTTTGCTGTGGAGTCCCCGGCGTCCATACGTGCTGCACAGGCCAGTTCCTCTTCTCGAGTGAGGCGTGGGAGATGGCTGGCCTGATGTAAAAAGACAGGGACGTCCGATATATTTTCCAAAATACTCTGTAATTTTTCCAAGACGGTTTCCCTCCCACTAAGATTAAAAAAACATTTTCTAAACTATAACACAAACAACGGCCTTTTTCCATTTAAGAATATATTGTCTTATAAGAGGATCTACTGGTTTATTCCGCAAAAAGTGTATATTTTCCTTTGGGATAAGCACACTAAGGAAGTATCAAACCAATGGAAAGGCTGGATTTTTATGACTGCAACAACCCTTGTATCGGAAACCCCTGTTTGGACTGCTATAAATTCCGTCCCCACCCAATACCCCTGGCTGGACAAAGAGGAAACCTGTGAAGTAGCCGTCATCGGCGCCGGCATCACAGGCGCTCTGTGCGCCTTGCGTCTGGCCCAGGCCGGTGTCGATACCGTCCTGTTGGCGGCCAACGCCGTAGGCTACGGCAGCACCTGCGTTTCCCCGGGCCTTATGGATTACGACAGTGCCTGTACCCTGACCCATCTGTCCAAACAGGTGGGCATGGACAAAGCCGTGCGCGCCTTTGAGCTGTGCGCCCACGCTTTGGACGAGATGCAGGCTTTGATAGAGAGCCTGCCGGAGGACGTAGGCTTCACACGCAAGGACAGCCTGCTTTACACTGACAATCCCCAGATCGCCAATATCCTCCGACAGGAATATGCCCTGCGCCTTCATACCGGATTCCCTGTAGAGCTGGTGGAACAGCCGTCGGCCCGGGAACAGTATTCCTTCCCTCTGGAGGCGGGCATTCTCACCAAGGGCATGTCGGCACAGGCGGACCCTTACCGCCTGTGCCACGCCCTGGTAAAGGCTGCACAGGAGTCCGGAGCCAGGGTGTATGAAAACACCTGTGTGGAAAGCATTGTCACAGAGGAAGAATCGGTGCAATGTCTGCACACATCCACCCGCCATTGTGTCAGGGCCAAGAAGGTGGTAATGGCGTCCGGACACGATTGCGCCCAGTTTACCGGCGGACTTTTGCCCGTCCGGACGGCTTATGCCATCGCCACCAAACCGGTCAGCGAATTTGCCGGATGGCCCGATCAAATCAACATCCGGGAGGAAGGGGCGCAACCCATCTATCTGCGCACCACTTCCGACGGCCGTCTGCTGGCAGGGGATATCCCAGCTACCGGCCGGCTGAGCGGGCTCATTATTCTTCCCAAGACGGCCGACCGGCGATACGCCGATCTGGAATGCCGCCTCAAGGATATGTTCCCCGGCATCCGCGGCATCGAGGTGGAATACCGTTTCACCGGCGCCATGGCCAGCACTACCGATGGATTGCCCATCATTGGCGGCATGGCGCAGCACGAGGAATGGTATTTTGCCCTTTGCCCCGGTGTAGGAGGGATGTTGTGGGCCGAGGTGGCCTCCCGCCTGCTGACCGCTTTGTACAAAGGGGAAACCTGTGAGGAACTGGCTCTATTTGCCCCTTCCCGCAAATAATAAGCCGATCATCACCAAAACAAAAGGCTGCATGGAATACCTATGCAGCCTTTTTCCTTTTATAAGATGGACGTTATTCCATACCCCCGGGGAGAAATACAGTACCTGTTTGGGTGCCTTCAAAGAGATGGTAGAGCCGGTGTGGTTTTTCCCCCAACACAATGGCACAGGGGATACCGGCGTCCATAGCGATTTGAGCGGCGGCGATTTTGGTGACCATGCCGCCAGTCCCGCGGGAGGACCCCCGTCCCTTGGCCAATTTACGCACCGAATCGTCAATGGTGCGGACGATGTCAATGCGCTGGGCGTTGGGGTTTTTATGGGGATCGTCGGTGTAAAGACCGTCGATGTCGGTGAGCAATACCAAGGCGTCGGCGTCTACGATCTTGGCCACAATGGCCGAAAGGGTGTCGTTGTCCCCAAAGTTGTTGCCCACCAATTCATCGATGGCCACGGTATCGTTTTCGTTGACCACGGGGAGAGTCCCAAAATCCAAAAGACGGGAAAAGGTATTGATGATGTTGTGTTTGCGCTCGGCATTGTCCACATCGAATCGGGTCAGCAGCACCTGGGCCACGATATGGCCGTATTCGCTAAACAGTTTGTCGTACATAAACATCAGTTCGCATTGGCCCACCGCCGCCAAGGCCTGCCGTCCGGCGGGATCGCTGGGACGTCTGGTAAGCCCCATCTTGCCCACGCCTACGCCGATGGCGCCTGACGACACCAAGATAATCTCCCGTCCCTCATTTTTGAGGTCGGAGAGCACCCGCACCAATCCCTCGATGCGGCGGATATGAAGCTTGCCCGTCTCATGGGTCAAGGTGGAAGTCCCTACCTTGACCACAATGCGCTGGGCATTTTGAAACATTTCCAAAGACATCGTTTATCTTCCCCTCTAGCCGAAAGTACAAATGTTGTTCTATGTCCCGCTGTAGCAAGACCAATAAGTCCTTCCAGTCGGAAACTTACCGCAAAGGAAGCCCACAGACGACAACTGTTTTTTATGATAACCCAATTGCCGCCTTCTTGCAACGGGCAAAAGAAAATTGCGCCATTTTATTATTTCCCGGGAATCCAAAAGAAAGAAGGGATTATCCCCTTAAACTCTCGTAAAATTCCCGCTGTTTCAGACGTCCCGCCGCTGCCACCGCCATTTGGTCGAAGCGGAGGGCCTCATTGGCCCGATACATGACATGATCCAAGGTGACCGCGTCCACACGCTGGACGAGCATGTCCTCGGTGTAAATCTGTCTCTCCAAAAGACAGCTCCTCGCTGCGCTGGCCGCCCGGGAGGAGATGCTTTCCATCCCCATCACCAGCCCCGTTTTAAGCTGTTCTTTGGCCCTGTCCAGTTCCTCCTGGGTCACCGATTGCTTTAACCCCTTTATTACTTTCATGGTTTCCTCCAGGGCTCTTTCCTCCAAATCGGGGGTGACGGTCAGTCCGACCGCCATCAGCCCGGCCCCTTTGTGGCAGATGCAGTAGGAGGATACCGAGTAAACCAACCCCAATTCCTCCCGCAGCCGCTGGAAGAGGCGGGAGGATGCATTGCCGCCTGCGATGTTGCTAAAAATGGAGAGGGCAATGCGGTCTTGGGATTCCAGGGGAAGGCCCGGGAATCCCAACAAAATGGACGACTGTTCAAAGTCTTTGTCCCGAAGGCGGACAGAGGGAGTAAACCGAGGCGCATCTTCCACATGCAACCCCTTTTTAGGGGGGAGGGGACCTAGATATCGATGGCAGATATCCAGCATGGCCTCCCGGTCATAGGATCCGCATACCGATACCAGAATCCGGTCGGGGGTATAATGGCCGTCCAGATAACGGCGCAGGTCCTGGGCGGTAAAGGAGGAAACGGTATCGGCCGTCCCTAAAATAGGCCGTCCCAGAGGATGGTTCGGCCACACGCCGTCGTACAATAGATCGGCAGCCACGTCCTCGGCACTGTCCTCGTACATGGCGATTTCGTCTAGGATCACGCCCCGTTCCAGTTCCACATCCTCCCTATCCATCCGCGGGCCGGTCAGCATGTCGCACAGCATCTCAAAGGCCGTGGGCGCGTGGTCGGATAGAGTATGGGCGTAATAACAGGTGTATTCTTTGGAGGTATAGGCGTTGAGCTGGCCGCCCAATAGGTCGCTTTGGATGGCGATGTCCAAGGCCGAACGGGAGGCGGTGCCCTTGAACATCATATGCTCGAGGAAATGGGAGGCGCCTGCTTCCTCCGCTTTTTCATGCCTCGACCCGTTTAACACCCAGATGCCAAAGGAAGCTGTTTTAAAAAAGGGGATGCTTTCCAGTAAAATCCGGACGCCGTTTGACAGCGTAATTGGTTCCATTTAATCCACTCCTGTCCTTCCCATCTTGTCCGCCGGGCTGAGGGAATAGCCGAAGGCGAATGTGGTATAAGACTATTTTGCAGTCCATTATACCACGGGGAGGCCGGGAACGGTACAGAAAAAAACAGGAATCCAACCTCCCCAAAATAGGGAAGGTCGGGTTCCTGTTTCCAAATCAGATGGATTACTAAAGCAGGATATAAGCCAGGGCCATCAGGAGGGTCTGGTCGGCGTCGTTTTTCCACAGGACGTAGAGCAGCAAGAGGATCAGGAGGGAATCGTCCTCCAACCCCAGCCCGTCCAGCAGTCCCATGAGCCCCTTTGGCTTTTCCGGACGGCTTTCCACCGGCTGTGGAAGAAGCGGCTCGGATGGAGCCTCCAACGATTCAGAGGACGGCATCGGGCGGTTTGTCCCCTCCACAGGCGGAGGGGGAGAAGGATGGTGTCCACGTCCTATTTCCCCGATGTCCGGGGACGAGGAAAAACGCCTTTCTGTCCCATAGGATCCGGCCGGTGGAGGACGATAGGACGTCTCGTGATGGGACGGCGCCGTCCCACGCATCATTTGATTGCTCTGTTCCAGGCTGCGGGTAGCCCGCCTTTGCATCTCCCGGACGCGACGGATGGCATCCTGCTGCATGGACAACAGATCTTCCCGGGATTCCGGTGGTTTCATCGTAGCGCCACCTCCCGTTAGAAAAGGCCTTGCTGCCGGATGATGGGCAACAATTTGATCAGCTGCATCAACTTTGTGGCTTCGTCCAGCCTTTTCTGACGGTCGGTATGCAGATGAGGACGCAGGGCTTTGAGCAATTTGGTATTGTCGTCCTCTTGGTTGAACTGCGAGAGCAGCGGCATGAGTTTGGCAATCATGTTGAGATCAATGCCGCCCAAAGGGGAATCCTCCTGCGAACTGGACTTGTGCTCCTGTGGCACGGCCGGCAGTTGTGACGTCTCAGCAGGCGTATCGGCGTCATCGTCTTGCGAGGCCTCCCCCAACAGGGAGAACGCCAAGCTTTTGAGCTTCTCCATGGATTCGGGAGAACTCAAAATGCTGCCCAGAGCTTCGCTTAGATCATCCATAATGAGCCTCCCTTACGGTTGAGATTAACCCTTCTTATCTTGGGTCAGATTGCGGAGAAGCTGTTGCGCCTGGGGAGAATTCAAGACCTGTTCGGCAGCCTGACGGTCGTTCATAATCCGGGTCAGCCGTTTTTGCTGTTGAGGGCTGAGGCTGGAAAGTAACTTCTCCAGCTCGCCGTTTTGAGCGGCCTGGCGAAGACGTTGTGGATTGGTATTGAGTTTTTTGGAGGCCATTTGAAGAAGTTCATTGAGTTTCTCCGGGGAGATATTCGGGTTGTTCAATGGTATCACCTCTGTTATAATAGTATGAGATCCTGTTCTTTTCTATACTATGCCGATAGGGGGCAAAAAGGTTCCCCAAAATCAAAAAGGAGGGCCAGTATGCGTATTTTAGTGGTATCCGATACCCATGGCGATGTGTATTCCTTGCAGCAGGCGGTGGCACAACAGCCTAAGGCGGAAGTCATCATCCACCTGGGGGATGGCGCTGGTGAAGCGGCCGATTTAAAATTGCAGTATCCGGAGAAAGCCGTTTTGCAGGTACGGGGCAATTGGGACTGGAAAAGCGACCTGCCGGTTTTCGGCGTGCAGACCATCGAGGGCAAGCGGTTCTTTTTCACCCATGGCCATGCATATCGTGCCAAATCGGGCATGTCGGATCTTATCATGGCGGCCAGGGAAAACCATGCCGACATCCTGTTGTTCGGCCATACCCACAGGGCTGTTACAGACTATGAGGATGGCCTCTATATTATGAATCCCGGGAGCCTTTGCGGATCGGGAAGCGGAAAAAAGACCTATGGCGTGGTGGATATTACAGAAGCCGGAATTGTCACAAATGTGATGAACCTGCGGTAAAATGGGATGTGTGGGGTATCTTTTGAGCGGATGAAAGGGAGTAAACGAAAAAATGTGAAAAAATGAAAATTAGGGCTTGCAATCCGTAGAATGATATGGTATACTATAACTCGTCGCTTGAGAGAGCACAAAGTTGGGGGTATAGCTCAGCTGGGAGAGCGCTTGAATGGCATTCAAGAGGTCAGCGGTTCGATCCCGCTTATCTCCACCAACCAAAACAAATCCGAACCTTTTCTTTTGGGATAAGGTTCGGATTTGTTTTTTATAAAAAAGGATTGGGAGAACCAGGGCATGGCTTCTGCAAGAGGAGCCATGCCCTGGTTTTATGGGGATTGGCAGTGGGAATTTACGAGGTGTCCCGGCTGATACTGTAGGCATCCTAAGTGCGAACCATTGGTAGAATGAGCCCGGCGGCCGGGCGGACAAGCGGTATTCGCACCAGGCGGCGCACAAAAGGAAAGAGGTACGGCACAGATCTTTTATTCTTTTATCACAAAGCCCTTCCCTTTTATCCCCGGTTGTGCTATAGTGTTTTATAAAGAGGCGGGCATTTGCCGGAGTATTTTGTAGCAGATTTGCTGAATCAATTGATCCCCACGCGGGGACGATAACAAGGTGGTGGCTAAATGACTCGAAATGAAGAACCAGAATCAATTGATCCCCACGCGGGGACGATAACATCAAGATACTTACCAATATCAGAACGCTTAATGGAATCAATTGATCCCCACGCGGGGACGATAACAGAAAGTGCAAATATGCTATTTCAATTAATATCAAGAATCAATTGATCCCCACGCGGGGACGATAACGCAATCGCCCATAGGTTAATTGATCCACCAGGGCGGAATCAATTGATCCCCACGCGGGGACGATAACCCAGATAGAAGCATACTGAAGCTTAGAAGCAAGATGAATCAATTGATCCCCACGCGGGGACGATAACCCCGGCCCTGCATCGATAAGGGCAAGCATACCGGGAATCAATTGATCCCCACGCGGGGACGATAACGGCATGGCCCAAGAATGAATTGATCCCTACCCAGGGACGATAACGTTTTTCCTGCCTCTGGGGTTCCCGTAAATTCTATGGAATCAATTGATCCCCACGCGGGGACGATAACCATATTTGCAATAGACATACGCACCAGGTAATCCAGAATCAATTGATCCCCATGTGGGGACGATAACGGCACTCCCTCAAAGAGCAAGTGAATCTCGTAGAAATCCATTTCCCCGATCCGGGGACGGAAATCCGGCAAAAAAAATAAGCGGCGCAGCTCAATGCTGCGCCGCTTTGCTTCACAGGGAGGAGTTTCCCGTCGGGGACGCTTTGTTTGTCCTGCCTGTTTGACTAGGCCAGCTGTCCGGTCTTAACAGGAGGGCTTTTTTCTTTTTGCCCCTTTTTCAAAGGAGCCGGCTCATTCCGCCTTTTCCAGCACCCGCTGAAAGTAAGCCTGGTTTTGTTGCACCGCTGGGTCATCCGGCTTGATCAAAGCCGCCTTTTGGTTATAGGAATTGGCAATTTGATGTTGTCCCAACCGGTCGTAGCACACGCAAAGCTGAAGGTAGGGGATATAATCGTAGCAGTCGGGCTGGACAAATCCCCCGGACTGGTCGTTGCGTGTGCAACCTGCGGCAGCCTCATACCAATAGATGGCCTGTTCATACCGTCCCGATTCCAAGAAATGGCTGCCGATGGCGCAGCACACTTCCGCCCGGGGACGGTCAAATTGAAAACTGCGGAACAAAGCTTGCAGGGCCTCCTGAGGTTTGTGTAAGGCGTCATAGCATCGGGATAGCTGTCCGCAAGCCTCGATGTTGTTTTCCACCCATCCCTGGCCGCCGGACAGGAATTTGTCAAATACCTGGATGGCTTCCGGATAGCGGTTGTGATAATAAAGTTCCCGGCCGTAGTAAAATTGCTGCCGAGGGTCCAGAGACAGCCCCTGTCTGAGCATCTTTTCAAAGATACGCAGGTTCCGGTCGGGATCGCTTGGATGCATTTTTTTATGGGTAACGGCCACATGGCTGTAAAGCATTCGCCCCATAGGAGGGATGACTTCATGGACAGCTCCCTGCCACTGAGGGCGGAGGGCGGTTTTTAAGAGACGCTCCCGGTAATAGGAAAAGGTGGGATTGCCCTGTTGGTCTACGCCGGTGACGTATTTCATCATGACGGTGTCGATATCAGGGGACATTCCCAAGATAAGACGCAGAAAATCCCCACGGTCTGAAGGGAGAATGACGTCGTCGGCATCCAGCCACATGGTGTAGTCCATCCGGGCCTTGGAGAATGCAAAATTGCGAGCGGCGGCAAAATCGTCGATCCAGGTGAAATCGTAAACCCGGCTGGTATATCGACGGGCGATGTCTTTTGTATGGTCTTTGGAACCGGTATCTACAATGATAATCTCATGGACCAATCCTTTGACGCTGTCGAGGCATCGAGCCAAGACGTCTTCTTCGTCCCGAACGATCATACACAGGCTGATGGTCATAAGCATTCTCTCCCTATTTGAAATTCTCTTTTCTATCCTATGATAAGGGAGAAGGGATTTGCGCCTGTCCTTTGGCGCAAAAAAATCCCCCAGCTCGATTTTACATCGGGCTGGGGGATTCTATATTTTCCCATGTTATAACGAAGATACGGGGCGAACAGGGATCCCTCGGGATGCAAGGTACTCTTTTAAGCCGGCGATGGTCATCTCTTTGTAGTGAAACAGGGAAGCCGCCAATACTGCGTCGGCCCGTCCTTCGGTCAGTACGTCGTAGAAGTGTTCATATGTGCCGGCGCCACCGGATGCGATAACCGGAATATCCACATTGGAGGCCACCGCACGGGTCATGGGGATATTATACCCCGCTTTGGTGCCGTCGGCATCCATACCGGTGAGCAGGATTTCACCGGCCCCTAGACGATTGGCTTCCACCGCCCATTCCACTACATCGATGCCGGTAGGCGTACGGCCGCCGCTGACATAAACCTCCCATCCTTTTCCGTCGGGACGTTGTTTTCCATCGATGGCCACTACCACGCATTGGCTGCCAAATTTGTCGGCTGCTTCCCGGATGAGTTGTGGACGGGCCACAGCCGAGGAATTGATGGAGATTTTATCGGCACCGGCCCGGAGGAGATCCTTGAAATCGTCCACCGTCCGGATGCCGCCTCCCACCGTGAAGGGGATAAACACCGTCTCGGCCACTCGTTTTACCATGTCCACTACCGTACCACGGGCTTCGGCAGTGGCTGAAATATCTAAAAATACCAATTCGTCTGCGCCTTCTACGTCGTAAGCCGCACCGGTTTCCACCGGATCACCGGCATCTCGCAGATTGACGAAGTTCACTCCCTTGACCACTCGTCCATTGTGGACGTCCAGGCAGGGAATAATTCGTTTGGCATGCATCGTTTCATTCCTCCAGTGGTGGCGCGGACAGTGTCCGCATCCATTTCGCGCACCAAGTTTAAAACCAGGTAGACAGGCGGTATCCCGCAAGTGAAACCCAGTGAAGGGTATAACTAGCCCATGGGGCCTTAGCAACCGTGCTGCCGAGCATCGCTGCTTCCCAAAGCCCCAGGACGGTATGAATTATTGTTTTTCCACAACACGCAGAAAGTTTTGAAGGGTACGGAGTCCCACTACACCGCTTTTTTCCGGATGAAACTGGGTGGCAAAGACGTTGTTCCATTGGGCCGAGGCGTCGAAGGACAAGCCGTATTCTGCCCGGGCGGCACACTGACTGGCATCCTCAAAACTGCAATAGTAGGAGTGGACAAAATAATAATAAGGATGTTCTCCTAACCCGTCAAATAAGCTGGCTTCATTCTGACGGGTGATGGAGTTAAACCCGATGTGAGGGACTTTTAACCCCATATTGGCTGGGAATCGACGCACCGTCCCTTTTAGGATATGAAGGCCTTCCACACCAGGGCTTTCTTCACTGGAGTCCAAAAGCAGCTGCATCCCCAAGCAGATTCCCAAAAAGGGTCTGCCGGATTTGACAAATTCCCGGATGGCCTCTGGAAACCCACGGGAATTGAGCGCTTCCATGGCATCTCCGAAAGCGCCCACACCGGGCAGGATAAGGGCATCGGTCCCTTTCAGTTGATCAGGGCTTGACACCACTGTGGTATCGGCCCCCAACTTCAAAAAGGCATTCCGTACGCTTTGCAGGTTGCCAGCTCCGTAGTCCACAATGGAAATCATAGTCCGATGTCTCCTTTTGCTACACAGATCATATCTATACTATACACAAATGAAAATGGATCGCCATAGTCTACCCCGTCAGGCACCATGCTCTGCATTTCTTATTTGGATTCCTGATGTGCCACAGCCGCGCCGATAAAGCTGCGGAACAAGGGATGCGGACGGTTGGGGCGGGATTTAAACTCCGGATGGAACTGGCAGCCGATAAACCACGGATGCGAGGTGAGCTCCACCATTTCCACAATGCGGTTATCCGGTGACACGCCGCATAAGATGACGCCGGAATCGGTCAATTCGTCCCGATAGATGTTGTTGACTTCAAAGCGATGGCGATGGCGCTCATAGATAATGGACTGCTGATAAGCCTCATAGGCCTTGGAATTGGGGTTGAGACGGCAGGGATATTGACCCAGACGCATGGTGCCGCCGATTTGGGATACATCCTTTTGTTCGGGCATCAGGTCGATAACCGGATGGGCGGTGCCGGGATCGATTTCAGCGCTGTTGGCATCCTCGTGGCCCAGGACGTTACGGGCGTATTCGATAACAGCCACCTGCATGCCCAAACAGATGCCAAAGTAGGGGAGGTTGTTGCGGCGGGCATAGGAAGCGGCACAGATCTTGCCCTCCACGCCCCGGGTGCCAAAACCGCCAGGGATAAGGACGCCGTCCACATCGCCTAAGATATCGGCCACGTTTTCTTCCGTGATGCTCTCAGAATCCACCCATTTGATGTCAATGTCGGCATTGTTGCTGATGCCGCCGTGCTTTAGGGCCTCCACAACCGATAAATAGGCGTCATGAAGACCCACATATTTGCCTACCAGAGCGATTTTTACCTTTTTCTCCAGGTTGCGGATGGTATCCACCATCTTCGTCCAGTCTTCCAGATCGGGCTGGGGATCCTCCAGGCTCAGATGGCGCAGTACGATACGGGGAAGGCCCTCCGACTCCAAAGCCAGGGGTACTTCATATAGGTAAGGCAGATCCAAGTTCTCAATGACGCAGTCGTTGCGCACATTGCAGAACAAAGCGATTTTATTGCGCAATTCTCTGCTCACCGGCTGTTCCGAACGGCAGACGATGATGTCCGGCTGAATGCCGAGGCCCAACAATTCCTTGACACTGTGCTGGGTGGGCTTGGTTTTCTGCTCGTGGGAGGCCGCCAGATAGGGGACCAAGGTGACGTGGATAAACACACAGTTGCCGCGTCCCACGTCAGAGGCAAACTGGCGGATGGCCTCTAAGTAGGGCAAACTCTCGATATCTCCCACCGTGCCGCCGATCTCCACAATGGCGATGTCCACATTTTCCTTGCCCATGGCGATGCGGCTCTTGATCTCATTGGTGATGTGGGGGATGACCTGGACGGTACCGCCGTTAAAGTCGCCGTCCCGCTCCTTCTGGATGACCGACCAATAGATACGGCCGGAGGTGACGTTGGAATTGCGGGTCAGGCTCTCATCGATGAAACGCTCGTAATGGCCCAAGTCCAAATCGGTTTCAGCGCCGTCGTCGGTAACGAACACTTCGCCGTGCTGATAGGGGTTCATGGTGCCGGGATCGAAGTTGAGATAGGGATCGAACTTCTGCATGGTGACACGGTACCCACGGGCTTTAAGCAGTCGGCCCAGGGAAGATGCG
This sequence comes from uncultured Clostridia bacterium, assembly GCA_904397895.1. Classification (GTDB taxonomy): domain Bacteria; phylum Bacillota; class Clostridia; order Oscillospirales; family Acutalibacteraceae; genus Solibaculum. The sequence continues at coordinate 44,849 of CAJFOZ010000043.1, read as the reverse complement.
GTAATGCCTTTGCCCAGACCCGATACCACGCCGCCGGTTACGAAAATGTATTTGGTCGCCATATTCTTAGTACCTCCATAAATTTGCCCGCAAGCAATAATTTCACTTTTTCAACAATTTAAAACAATCGTCTGAGCCGTCCTAGCCCAGCGTCAAAACAAATCTAATTAGCTAGTTTATCCGCATGGATTCTCGTCTAAAACAAGATGAAGCGTACGATAATTGCGACCTTTTATTCCCACTCGATGGTAGCTGGAGGCTTGCTCGTAATATCGTACACAATACGGTTGATATGGCCCACCTCGTTGACAATACGGTTGCTAACCTTGCCCAACACTTCATAGGGGATCTTGGCCCAGTCGGCCGTCATGAAGTCGGTGGTGGTGACGCCGCGCAGGGCGATGGTATAATCGTAAGTCCGCTCGTCGCCCATAACGCCCACACTGCGCATGTTGGTCAGGACGGCAAAATACTGGTGGATAGAACGGTCCAAACCGGCGGCAGCGATTTCCTCGCGGAAGATGGCGTCGGCGTCCTGCAACACCTTGATTTTGTCGGCCGTAACGTCGCCGATGATGCGGATGGCAAGACCCGGGCCGGGGAAGGGCTGACGCCACACAAGATTAGCCGGGATACCCATCTCCAAGCCGGAACGGCGCACCTCATCCTTAAACAGGTCGCGCAGCGGTTCAATGAGGCCTTTAAAGCCGATATCCTCCGGCAATCCGCCCACATTGTGGTGGGACTTGATGACAGCGGCATCTCCAGCGCCGCTTTCGATGACATCCGGATAAATAGTACCTTGTACCAGATATTCCACTTTACCCAGCTTTTTAGCCTCATCCTCAAAGACGCGGATAAACTCTTCGCCGATGATTTTACGTTTTTGCTCCGGTTCGCTTACCCCTTTGAGTTTGGTGAGAAAACGCTCCCGGGCGTCCACACGGATGAGATCCATGTCAAACTGATGCCGGAAGATTTCCTCCACCTCATCGGCTTCGTTTTTGCGGAGCAGGCCGTGATCCACAAAGATGCAGGTCAGCTGTTTGCCCACTGCCTTATGGACCATCACAGCGGCCACTGAGGAATCCACGCCCCCGGACAAAGCGCACAAAACCCGGCTGTCGCCCACTTTTTCCCGGATAGCTGCAACCGAACGGTCGATAAAGGAGGACATCTGCCAGTCCCCCACGCAGCCGCATACATCAAAAAGGAATCCTTTGAGCATGTCTTGGCCCTGGGGAGTGTGCTGGACTTCCGGATGGAATTGAACGGCGTACAACTTCCTATCTTTGTTCTCCATGGCGGCCACAGGGCAAGAATCGGTATGGGCCGTGACAGTAAAACCGGCGGGAGGCGCAGCAATAAAGTCAGTGTGGCTCATCCAGCAGGAAGTGGTTTGAGGCACATGGGTGAAGAGGGGACTATTTTGATCGGTTACAATATCGGTGGAACCGTATTCCCGCGTATCGGCATGCTGTACCGTGCCGCCCAGCAGATGGGCCATGACCTGAGCGCCATAGCAAATCCCCAATACAGGGATGCCCAGCTCAAAGATATCGGCTGAGCAAATAGGGGAGTTCTTTTCAAACACACTGTTTGGTCCGCCGGTAAAAATAATGCCGCAGTAACCGGACGAACGGATGTCCTCTAAAGAGGTGGTGTAGGGCCGCACTTCGGAATATACCCCTAAGTCGCGCACCCGGCGAGCAATCAATTGATTGTACTGTCCTCCAAAATCCAACACCAGAATCTTTTGATTTTCCACTGCATAACCCCCGTTTTACTCAATCCAAACAAACAATTTCATTTTCCAGCATTCAAAATAAACCGTTTAATCGTTATATTCAACCTGGGCACTTGTGTTGCCAAATAGTTCGCTGGCCTCCCAAGTACCGTCCTTGGTTTCCACCTTAATTTTTGTAACGAATATATAACGGGTCATAGTGGCTGTCCCAGAATCATTGGAATAAACCTTTTGCCAGGATAACAGACGAGGGCCAGCCTCCCATTTGTCAACATCTTCCACCCCAATAATCAAGAATTCAATATCCTTAGCAAGCTGAGGATGATCGTGGCCCACAGCATAACGGGAGGCATCGCCGGTTTCCGTGATGACTTCATTGGTGGTGGCATCCACATCGTATTCGGTATAAGCCGAATAGAAGTTGGTGGTTTTGATCCCGATGAGCACAACCAATACCGCTACGCCCATTAGGATGGATCGCCAAAGCCAACGTTTTTTCCCTTTGAAAAGGCCGATTCCCAGCAGCAATGCCAATAGCAAAGCGCCGCCTGCACAAATCCACACCAGATTGTGGAAAAAGAAATCGATGAGGCCTACAAAGTCGATGGACTTCAGGAGTGACTGCAAAAAATCTGACACAATTCCACCTCGCGTCTATCATTCACCTGATGCTGGGACAAAGAAGAAATCTTGACTTTTTCGCCCTCAACAACAAGAATACCGGTTGTACGACACAACCAGCACCTCCGAAATTACAAATATGTATTTAATTATACACGTTTCGCGCAATGGTTGTCAATGCCCAGAAGGACACACATCTCCGGGTACAAATAGAGGGGCCGTCCTATTTCCAGACGGCCCCTCCACACGGCATCACAAGTCTTTACGCATTATATAATCGGTTTGTTCATCGTCACCCACAAAAAAGGGATGGGAACCGATTTTATAAAAACCGTGTTTTGTATAAAACGAAATAGCCTTTTGGTTTTTCTCCCATACGCCCAGCCAGAGGTAGTGCTTTTTCCCCATTTGGGCCATCTCAATGGCTTTATTAATGAGAAACCCGCCTAATCCATGCCCCTGAAATTCCTGTATAATATAGATTCGCTCGATTTCCAAAGAATTGTCATCGTGAATTTCCGTTTGAGCAGGCGCTTCGTTGCACTTCAGATAACCGGCCAATACACCGTCGGCGTATAGAAAATAAAACTGGGAATGTACATTGGATAGTTCCTGATGCAGTTTTTTTAGGTCGTAGGCCTTATCCAGATGGGCCTGCAATTCAGACGGCCTATTTTTGTCGGCAAAAGCATCTCGGAATGTTTCGCATGAAATATCTTTCAGGGTATAAACGTCCTCCGGCGTGCATTGCCTGAGCATAAGATTCAAGGATATGCCCCCTTTTCCCTATAATTCCTACCTGTTTTTTATCTTATCATGGTTTGTATGTTTCGATCAAGACGGAAAAAATGAAGCCGCCCCAGGGATGTCCATCCAACGTCCGGAACGGTGCCTTACGCAGAAAATGCGCCCGGATCCCAAAAGTAGAAGGAGATCCAGGCGCACGGATAATTTATGCTTAGGATTATTCCACCGTGACACTCTTGGCCAGGTTACGGGGTTTATCGATGTCGCATCCCTTCATCAACGCCATGTAATAGCTGAAGATTTGCAGCGGGATGACTGCCAAAGAAGGCAGCAGCAAATCCAGTGTCTCGGGAATGTAGAATACAAAGTCACAGGATTGCTCAATTTTCTGATTGTGTTCAGTAGTGAGGCCCAGGACGTAAGCGCCGCGGGCTTTGACTTCCCGGACATTGGACATGGTCTTGTCAAAAAGACGGTCCAACGTAGCCACCGCGATGACCAGAGTACCGTCCTCGATGAGGGAAATGGTGCCGTGCTTTAACTCGCCGGCGGCATAGGCCTCGGAGTGAATATAGGAAATCTCCTTGAGTTTAAGGGAACCCTCCAGGGTCAAAGCATAGTCTACATTGCGGCCAATGAAGAAGACGTCTTTTGCGCCATAGTTGCGGGAGGCAAAATACTGGATATCCTCCTTATGATCCAAAATGCTCTGGATTTTATCCGGCAGGAGGAGGAGTTCCGCCACGTAATCCCGGTAAACATCCTCCGGGATGGTACCCAATAGGTCGCCGATGTACAGGGCCAGCAGATACAAAACACCCAATTGGCAGGAATAGGCTTTGGTGGTGGCCACGGCGATTTCCGGGCCAGCCCAGGTATAGAGCACATCGTCCGACTGGTTGGCGATGGAACTGCCCACCACATTGACGATGGACAATGTCCTGGCGCCCTGCTCCTTTGCATATCGAAGGGCGGCTAAGGTGTCGGCAGTCTCACCCGATTGGCTGATGATGATAACCAATGTGTGCTGATCCAAAATAGGGGAACGGTACCTAAATTCCGAGGCCAAATCCACCTCTACCGGTTTACGGGTCAGTTCCTCAATGACGTACTTGCCCACCACACCGGTGTGATAGGCCGAGCCACAGGCCACAATGTCGATCTTGTGGATGTCTTTCAGATCCTCAGCCGTCAACTTGATGTCGTCCAGAACCACCCTTCCGTCCTGAATGCGGGGTTTTAACGTGTCGGCTAATGCTTTGGGCTGTTCCATGATCTCCTTGATCATGAAATGCTCGTACCCGCCCTTTTCAGCAGCAGATACGTCCCAATCCACATGGAAGACCTGTTTGTTCACCGGTTCGCCGTCCATGTTGTAGATGGACACGCCATCTTGGCGCAGGATGACAATCTCCTTTTCATCCAGATGATAGATGTCCCGGGTATAGTTGAGCAGGGCCGGGATATCGGAGGCGATAAAGTTGCCCTCGTCCGATAGGCCCACAATGAGGGGGCTATCCTTGCGCACCGCCACGATTTCATCCGGCTTGTCGGCCCGGATAATACCTAGGGCATAAGAGCCTTCCATAGCGTTCAGGAGGCTGCGCATGGTGTCCATAATATCGCCTTTGTAGTAATATTCCACCAGGTGGGCGATGACCTCGGTATCGGTTTCCGATACAAAATGGAAACCCTTTTCGATCAACCTATTTTTTAAAACCAGGTAGTTTTCAATAATGCCATTGTGTACCACAGCGAAACGGCCGTCCCCACTGATGTGAGGATGGGAATTGATGTCCGACGGTTCGCCATGGGTGGCCCAACGGGTATGGCCGATGCCCACGGTACCAGGCAGATTCTTGCCGCCGTCCAGCATATCGCTGAGCACCTTGAGACGTCCCTTGGCCTTGACAACTTCAATATGATCGTCGCTGTAAACAGCCACGCCGGCCGAATCATAGCCGCGGTACTCCAGCTTTGACAGGCCGTCTAGTAAAATGGGGGCGGCTTGGCTTTTGCCCACATATCCTACAATACCACACATAAATACAGAAACCTCCTAGCGAATGGCAAATGACAAAGCAATGGTGCCCATGGAAAACAGAGCCTTACTCATTGACAATCAAGATGTCATCGCGGCCGGGGCCGTTGGATACCATGGTAATGGGGGTATCGATGGCCTTTTCGATAAACTTGACATAGGCTTTTGCATTCTCCGGCAGGTCTTCAAAGCGCTTGACGCCGCGGATGTCCTCGTGCCAGCCGGGAAGAACTTCCAACACGGGTTTGGCCTTTTCCAGCATGGGGGTGGTGGGGAATTCCTTGGTGACCTTGCCGTCGATCTCATAAGCGACGCACACCGGGATTTCCTCCAGATAGCTGAGAGCATCCAGCACCGTCAACACGGCCTGGGTGGTACCCTGGACCTTACAGCCGTAGCGGGAGGCGACACAGTCGAACCAGCCCATACGGCGGGGGCGACCGGTAGTAGCGCCGTATTCACCGCCGTCGCCGCCGTGGTTGCGCAGCTTGTCGGCCTCGTCGCCAAAAATCTCGCTGACGAAGGCGCCGCCGCCTACAGAACTGGAGTAAGCTTTAACAACGGTGCAGATGTCGGTGATGGCGTAGGGCGGGATGCCGGCGCCCACAGCGCCATATCCGGCGATGGAGTTGGAGGAGGTCACCATGGGATAAATACCCCAATCCGGATCCTTGAGGGCGCCCAACTGGCCTTCCAACAGGATGTTTTTGTTTTCTTTGAGAGCCTGCTGCATGAATTCATGCAGGTTGCCCACATAGGGGGCGACCATATCGCGATACTGCATCATCTGATCAAACAGCTCGTCGACATTCAACAGGGGCTTGTGATACAGATGCTCCAGCAGAATGTTCTTGGGGACGATGACACGCTCTAATTTTTCACGCAGAGCCTTTTCGTCGAACAGCTCGCAGACCTGGAACCCCACCTTGGCGAATTTATCCGAATAGAAGGGGGCGATCCCCGACTTGGTGGAACCAAAACTGTGAGAGGAAAGGCGTTCTTCCTCGTACTGGTCAAACAGCACGTGGTAGGGCATGACAATCTGAGCCCGATCGGAGATCAGAAGTTTGGGAGCCGGGACGCCCCGATCGATGATTTCCTGCATCTCCTTAAAGAGGGCGGGGATATTGAGGGCTACGCCGTTGCCGATGACGTTGGTAATATGGGAGTGGAAGGAGCCGGAGGGCAACAGGTGCAGGGCGAATTTGCCGTAGTGGTTGATGATGGTATGGCCGGCATTGGCGCCGCCTTGAAAACGGACTACCACATCCGACTGAGCGGCAAACATATCGGTGATTTTACCTTTTCCCTCGTCGCCCCAGTTGGCGCCGACGATTGCTTTTACCATAATGGTGACACTCCTTGTTTGTTATTCAGTGATTTCAAAAAGTCCAAAACAGTCCTGTGCCGGCAAAAGCCCTTTGACACTAGGATATGAAGAAACGCGGTATTTGATCCACGTTAGCAGCGGACTTCGTCATGAACCTGCTGCAAATCCTTGTATTTTTCCAAAACAGGGGCCACAGCCTCCTCCAGGAACTCAGTGACCTGGCGAGGGGAACGGCCAACATACTGTTCCGGCTTCAGGAGGGCATGAAGTTCCGGCAATGTCATGCCGAAGATGGGGTCGGCGGCGATGAGTTCCAACAGGTTGTTTTCGCCGCCCTCCTGCTTGACCACACGCCCGGCTTCCATGGAGTGGACGCGGATGTGTTCATGCAGTTCCTGACGGTCGCCGCCCCGTTTGACGGCATCCATCATAATATTTTCCGTGGCCATAAAGGGAAGCTCCCGGTTCAGATGCTGGGCGATGACCTTGGGATACACTACCAAACCGTCGGCCACGTTGATGTACAGGCTCAAGATGGCGTCCACCGCCAGGAAAGCCTCTGGAACGCTGATGCGTTTGTTGGCCGAATCGTCCAACGTGCGCTCAAACCACTGGGTGGCGGCCGTCATAGCGGGATTGAGGGTGTCGGCCATGACGTAACGGGACAGGGAAGCGATGCGTTCGCTGCGCATGGGATTGCGTTTGTAGGCCATGGCCGACGAACCTATCTGATGTTTTTCAAAAGGCTCCTCCACCTCTTTGAGATGCTGGAGGAGACGGATGTCGTTGCTGAACTTGCAGGCCGACTGGGCGATGCCCGACAGCATGTTGAGATACCGGCTGTCCACCTTGCGGGAATAGGTCTGGCCGGATACCGGATAAACACCCTGATACCCCATCTTTTCCGCGATCTTGCGGTCCAGGGCACGAACCTTTTCATGGTCGCCTTCAAACAGTTCCAGGAAGGAGGCCTGGGTACCGGTGGTGCCTTTGGAACCCAGCAGCTTTACCGTGCTGAGGACATGCTCCACCTCTTCCAGATCCAAAAGAAGCTCCTGCATCCACAATGTAGCGCGTTTGCCCACGGTGGTGGGCTGGGCCGGTTGGAAATGGGTAAAGGCCAGGGTGGGGAGATCCTTATATTGATCGGCAAATTTAGCCAGTACGCCGATGAGGGTAACCAGCTTTTGCAGGATAAGCTGGGTGGCTTCGTGCATAAGGATCAGATCGGTGTTGTCCCCCACATAGCAGGAGGTGGCGCCCAGATGAATAATAGGACGGGCCTTAGGGCACTGCTGGCCGTAGGCATATACATGGGACATGACGTCGTGACGCACTTCCCGTTCCCTTGCCTCGGCCACATCGTAGTTGATATCATCCTGATGGGCTTTGAGTTCGTCGATCTGTTCCTGTGTTACCGGGAGGCCCAACTCATGTTCAGCCTCGGCCAAGGCGATCCACAGCTTGCGCCAGGTCCGGAATTTTTTATCAGGGGAAAAGAGATAAAGCATCTCTTCGCTTGCATACCTCGATCCAAGAGGGCTTTCGTAACGATTTTTCACAAAAATCAAACCTCCTGCGCTAGACCCAAACAGCCGTAAAGATAGGACTACTTGGATATTTTTCCATACAGATTTTAATTATAGGGCCAATCCCTATTTTTGTAAAGCAAAAAAAGCAAAAGAAGCCGGTGAATTAGACCTAAAGTCCCCTTTCACCGGCCTCTACGACGGCTTATTTACTTGACAAACTGATCCATAGTAGCGCTCGACTTAGGCGGCTCCACCGGATAATTGCCCGAGAAGCAGGCGTCGCAGAAGTCGATCTCGCGGCCGCACAGCATCTCTTTGAGGGAGCTGAGTTCCAGATAGCCCAGGGAATCGGCGCCTAGGCTGCGGCAGATCTCGTCCAGGGAGTTGCGGACGGCGGAAAGCTGGCTGCGTTCCGGGACGTCTGTACCAAAGTAGCAGGGCCACAGGAAGGGAGGGGAACTGATGCGCACGTGTACTTCCGTAGCGCCGGCGTTTTTCAGCATGTGGACAAGTCGAGCCGAAGTGGTGCCGCGGACGATGGAGTCGTCCAGCATGACCACCCGCTTGCCACGCACGGTGTTGCCCAACACGTTGAGCTTCAGGCGGACGGCATTTTCACGCTGCTTCTGCTGGGGCTTGATGAAGGTACGGCCCACATAGTTGTTCTTGACAAAGCCCTTGCCATAGGGGATGCCCGAAGCTTGGCTGTAGCCGATGGCGGCGTCAATGCCCGATTCCGGCACGCCGATGACCAGATCAGCCTCCACCGGATGCTGACGGGCCAGGATGCGGCCCGATTCCTGACGGGCTTCGTAAACGCTCAGGCCGTTGATCTGACTATCCGGCCGGGCGAAATAGATATATTCAAAGATGCAGAAAGAGGTTTTTTCCGGCGTCTCGGTTTTGATGGAGGTGAGGCCGTGCTCGTCGGCAATGACGATTTCACCCGGCTCCACATCACGGACATACACCGCCCCTACGACATCCAGAGCGCAAGTTTCCGACGCAAACACCCAAGCATTGTCCAGCTGGCCAATGACCAAGGGGCGGAAACCGTGGGGGTCACGGGCGGCAATCAATTTGCGGGGGCTCATGACCAGCAAAGAGTAAGCGCCCTTGATACGAGGCATAGTACGGCGTACCGCCTCCTCCACCGAGCCGCAGTTGACCCGTTCCCGGGCGATGAGATAAGCCATAACCTCAGAATCGGTGGTAGTTTGGAAGATGGCGCCAGTGCGTTCCAATTCATCCCGCAACTCGTTGGTGTTGGTCAGGTTGCCGTTGTGGGCGATGGATAACGAGCCTTTGATATACTTGAGAACCAGAGGCTGGGTATTTTCCCGCATGGAACAGCCGGTGGTAGAGTAGCGCACGTGGCCGATGCCCATCTGGCCGGGGAGCTTTTCCAAAATATCCTTATTAAAGACATCATTGACCAGCCCCATATCCTTATGGGACGAAACAACGCCGTTGTTATTGACAGCCATACCACAGCTTTCCTGGCCGCGATGCTGCAAGGCAAAGAGGCCGCTGTAAATATTATAAGCTGTTTCCTGGTCATCGCAACCAAAGACGCCAAAGATACCGCACTCCTCATGCAGTTTATTGTCAAAGGGCAAGGAACCTTGAAGATCAGACATCACGTTAAATAAACCTCCTGTTCGTGACAAAACAATGGGAAAGGCGAACACCGCGGCACGGCGATGCTGCCTTTCCCACTTGCGCCGCTGTGCCGAGAAATAGATGTGTTAGTAAAGGCTTTTAGTTGAGGCCGATGCGCTTCATGACCTCCAAATAGGCCTCTTCCACACCGCCAAGATCGCGGCGGAAACGGTCTTTATCCAGCTTTTCATGGGTTTTGCTGTCCCAAAGGCGGCAGGTGTCGGGGGAGATTTCATCGGCCAGGATGATGGTGCCGTCATCCAACTTGCCGAACTCCAGTTTAAAGTCCACCAGCTCGATGCCGATGGAAAGAAAGAATTCCTTCATGATCTTATTGATCTGGAAGGTATAGGCGGAAATAACATCCAATTCATTCTGGGTAGCCAGACCCAGGGCCAGGATGTGGTAACCGTTGATCATAGGGTCGTGAAGATCGTCGTCCTTGAGGCAGAATTCCAAAGTGGGGCATTTTAATGGGGTCCCCTCTTCCACGCCAAAGCGTTTGGAGAAGCTGCCGGCGGCAATGTTGCGGACAATGACCTCCAGCGGGACAATTTTCACACGTTTCACAAGGGTTTCACGATCGGATAATTCCTCCACAAAGTGGGTGGGGATACCGGCCTTCTGAAGCATCTGGCACATCAGGTTGGACATGCGGTTGTTGACCACACCTTTACCGGCAATGCTGCCTTTTTTGAGGCCGTCGAACGCAGTGGCATCATCCTTATAGTCTACAATGTAGAGATCCGGATTGTCGGTTCGATAGACTTTTTTGGCTTTGCCCTCATACAAAAGCTCTTGTTTTTCCATCTGAATGATTCCCTCCCGGCCAAACGGCCTTTGTTTCAAGCTCCCATCCAAAAGGAAATAGGAGCTTTATAAATTCCATTCACAACAATATATTTTATCGTATTGTTGTTCCATTTGCAAGAACTAGGAGGGAAATGTCTCAAAAGTGGGTTATTTGCACGGGATCAAAGGAAATTGCAGCGCAAAAATAGCGAATCTGTTAAAAAACAACCGCCTTTTGATCAACGGTTGTTTTAGTACAGCTATCAATTAAAAATTGTAATACAATATATTATATATACATATAGTATTAATTATTTCCTGTTTGACGCCCGCAGCGAGGATATGGATCCTTCTGATCGGTGAGACCTGCCAGATAGTCCATGCTGGTATCCAGGGCCAAAGCAATACGCTTACACTGTTCAAAAGTGAAATAACGTTTGCCATTTTCAATTTTAGAGTAATCGCTTTGATCAATGCCGGTCAACAGCTGCATTTTGATTTGGGTATAGCCGCGTTCCAAACGCAGTTCTTTGAGTCGATTCATAGAAGCATCACCAATCAAATTATGGCGAACTGCCCTATTGAAAATAGGGGTAAATTGACCTATAATATTTATGAGGTGATTATATGCAGTTGTATGTAGAAATATTAAGGAATTTACTTGCAGGAGAGGAAACCCACGTTGTTTTTCCAAATTTAAAAATGAACCCCAAAGAGATTATAGAAATAGAAAGTTATAAAGCACTCCAAAAAATTAAAGAAATTTTGGAAGATGATAGTCTGGAGGATAGTGAGTGTTTTATGAAAATCGAAGAAATTGTGTGCGTTTTTGAAAAAATAGGAAGTCATGCAGGAAATCGTCACGACTTTGGATAATAAGAAACACCCCCGCAGTTATATATACTGCGGGGGTGTTTCTTATATAAAGTGTCAATCGTTTAGATCTGGGCGATATCGATGACCGAACGGTCGCCTTCGCTGGCATGCTCCAAACTGGTAAGCAGAGCGGTGGCGGTGTCCAGCGATGTAATGCAGGGGGTGCCGGTTTCCACTGCATTGCGTCGGATCAGGAAACCATCCCGGTTCTGCTTGCTGACGTGGGTGGGGGTGTTGATAACCAGATCGGCTTGACCCTCCAAAATCATATCCAGGATGTTGGGAGTGCCCTGCTCGATCTTGTTGACCGGCGTCGCCTTGACGCCGTGCTCATTGAGAAATTGACAGGTGCCAGAGGTGGAGTAAATCTCGTAGCCCAAGGCGATAAAACGGCGGGCAATGTCCACCAATTCCGGCTTGTCGGCATCCTTAACGGTGGCGATGATCTTGTGGTTCTTGGGCAGGTTGTATCCGCCGCCGATGAAGGCTTTGTGTAGGGCTTCGGAGAATCCTTCGGCCAGGCCCAGCACTTCGCCAGTGGACTTCATTTCTGGGCCAAGGCTGATCTCAGCGCCGTACAGCTTCTCAAAGGAAAAGACCGGCAGCTTGACCGCCACATGCTTTTTGGCCGGGATGAGTCCGTATTCATACCCCTGTTCCGGGATGCTCTTGCCAAAGATGGCGTTGGTAGCCAGGGCCACAATGGGCACGCCGGTGATCTTGCTGATGTAGGGGACCGTGCGGGAGGAACGGGGATTGACCTCGATGATGTAGACCTCGTCATCGTAGATGATAAACTGGATGTTGATCATGCCCTTGACGTGGAGGGCCTTGGCCAAACGGCGGGTGTAGTCCACGATGGTATCCTGATGCTTCTGGGCGATGGATTGGGGAGGATATACCGAGATGGAGTCGCCCGAATGGACACCGGCCCGCTCCAGATGTTCCATGATGCCGGGGATGAGGACGTCCACGCCGTCGCACACGGCGTCCACTTCCAGCTCTTTGCCCATCAGGTACTTGTCCACCAAAATGGGATGTTCCTGCACCGTCATGTTGATGATGGCCATAAATTGCGCAATCTCCTGGTCGGAGAAGGCGATCTGCATGCCTTGACCGCCCAATACGTAGGAGGGACGCACCAAAACCGGATATCCCAACTGATTGGCGGCGGCAATGGCCTCCTCGGTGGTAAACACCGTGGCGCCGGCCGGACGGGGGATGTCGCACTGCTCTAGGATAGCGTCGAACTTCTTGCGGTCCTCAGCGGCGTCCACGTCCTCAGCCGAGGTGCCCAGGACAGGGACGTTCATATCCCGCAGGGCCTGGGACAGTTTAATGGCTGTCTGGCCTCCAAACTGGACAACAGCGCCGTATGGTTTTTCCAGTTCTACAATGTTGGCCACATCCTCAGGGGTAAGGGGCTCGAAGTAGAGCTTGTCGGCCACGTCGAAGTCGGTGGAAACCGTCTCGGGATTGTTGTTGACGATGATGGTTTCATACCCGCATTTCTTGAGGGCCCAGACACAGTGGACCGAGCAGTAGTCGAACTCGATGCCCTGGCCAATGCGGATGGGGCCGGACCCCAGCACCAAAATCTTCTTTTTATCCGATTTGGTGTCCACTTCATTTTCACTCTCGTAACAGGAGTAATAGTAAGGGGTGGCGGCGGCAAATTCTGCGGCGCAGGTGTCCACCATCTTGTAGGCCGCCACAATGCCGTTTTCCATGCGGATGCGTTTGATCTGGGCGGGTGTGACGCCGGCCAGTTTAGCGATATCGACGTCGATAAAGCCCATGTATTTGGCTTTTGAAAGGACTTCCGGATCAGTACCGTGTTTGCGCAGCAGATCCTCCATCTCCACCAGGGCTTTGATGCGATCCAGGAACCACATGTCGATCTTGGTAATGTCGTTGATTTCCTGGAGATCCACGCCCCGGCGGATGGCTTCGGCAATGACGAACAGACGCCGGTCATCGATGTTGTGAAGGCGTTTCTTAATATCCTCATCGCTGAGGCCGGACAGCATGGGAAGCATCAGGCTGGTGCAGTTCTGTTCCAAGGAGCGGATGGACTTCATCAAAGCGCCCTCAAAGGAGGGGGAGATGCTCATGACTTCGCCGGTAGCCTTCATCTGGGTACCCAAGGTGCGCTTGGCGGTGACAAACTTGTCAAAGGGCCACTTGGGGAACTTGACGACACAGTAGTCCAGGGTAGGCTCAAAGCTTGCGTAGGTCTTGCCGGTGATGGCGTTTTTGATCTCGTCCAAGCCGAAGCCCAGAGCCACTTTGGAGGCCACCTTGGCGATGGGATAACCGGTTGCCTTGGAAGCCAGGGCCGAAGAACGGCTGACACGGGGATTGACTTCGATGACCACATATTCAAAGGAGGTGGGATGCAGGGCAAACTGGACGTTACATCCGCCTTCGATTTTTAGTTCGCTGATGATGTTGAGGGCGGCGGTGCGAAGCATTTGATGCTCTTTGTCGCCCAAAGTCTGGCAGGGGGCAACGACGATCGAGTCACCGGTGTGGACGCCTACCGGATCGATGTTTTCCATATTACAAATGGTAACGGCGTTACCCTTGCTGTCCCGCATAACCTCGTATTCAATCTCTTTCCAGCCGCCGATATAACGTTCCACCAGCACTTCGGTGACGCGGCTGAGACGCAGGCCGTTGTGAGTGATGGCCTTGAGTTCTTCCAAGTTGTGGGCGATGCCGCCGCCAGTGCCGCCCAGGGTATAGGCCGGGCGGATAACCACGGGATAACCGATGGATTCGGTAAATTCAATGGCGTCCTCCACAGTGTTTACCACCTTGGAGGTGGCGTAGGGTTCGCCGATGCGGTCTAGCGTATCCTTAAATGCCTGACGGTCCTCGGCGTTTTTAATGGCCTCGGCCGAGGTGCCCAGCATGCGGACGTGATGCTCGTCCAGGAATCCGGACTCCTTGAGTTCCATGGCCAAGTTCAAAGCGTTCTGGCCGCCCAGGGTGGGCAGGATAGAGTCGGGCTTTTCCTTTTCAATGACCTTGCGGACCGTCTCGGCATTGAGGGGTTCGATGTAGACCTTGTCGGCAATGTCCTTGTCGGTCATAATGGTGGCGGGGTTGGAGTTGATCAGAATGACCTCGATGCCCTCTTCCTGAAGGGCGCGGCAGGCCTGGGTGCCTGCGTAGTCAAACTCGGCCGCCTGGCCGATGATGATGGGGCCGGAGCCCAAAACCACAACGCGATGGATATCTGGATTTTTAGGCATTCTTGCCACCTCCCATTTGAGCAATAAAACGGTCGAAAAGGAATTGGGTATCGTGCGGGCCGGCAGAGGCCTCGGGATGGAACTGGACGGTATAAACCGGCAGGGTATCAAACTCCAACCCCTCTACCGTGCCGTCGTTGACGTTCTCAAACGCCACATGGACGCCGTCGGGCAGCTTGTCGCTATCTACCACATACCCATGGTTCTGGGCGGAGATGTAGGTGCGTCCTGTGGAGGTATCCCGTACCGGATGGTTGGAACCCCGGTGGCCGTAAGGCAACTTATGAGTGCTGCCGCCGGCGGCCAACGCCACCAGCTGATGGCCTAAGCAGATGGCGAACAGCGGGATGCCGGAGCGAACCAATTTGCCCACTTCGTCGATAATAGGGCCGCAATCCTTAGGGTCGCCGGGGCCGTTGGACAGCATGATGCCGTCGGGCTTGGTAGCTAAAATGACGTCGGCAGGGGTGTCGCAGGGATAGACCGTCACCTTGCAGCCGCGTTTGACAAGGCACTGTACAATGCTGCTTTTGCCGCCCAAGTCCAGCAGCGCTACATTTTTTTGGAGATCATCGCCGTAATGCTCCACCGCTTTGCAGGAGGTGCGCTGCACCAGCCCCTGATGCTTATAATCTGCAATGCGTTTTAGAGCCTCTTCCCGATTGAAATTTTCATCGGTGGTAATCATACCGTTCATCGTGCCCTTTTCCCGGAGCAGCTTGGTCAACGCCCGGGTATCGATGCCCTGAAGGCCGGGGATATCGGCCTCCTTCAAATAATCCGCCAGGCTCCCCTGGGAACGGAAGTTGCTGGGGATGCGGGACAATTCGCGCATAAGAAAAGCCGAAACCCAGGGCCGTCTGGACTCCTGATCCTCAAAGCAAACACCATAGTTGCCGATGAGAGGATAGGTCATGACGACGCCTTGTCCGGCATAAGAAGGATCTGTCAGCAGTTCGACATATCCAGTCATGGAGGTATTAAATACGATTTCGCAAATAACCTCCTTTTGAGAACCGATGCTCTGACCGGTAAAAAGGTGTCCATCTTCTAGCAAAAGATAACCCTTCAAAACGCCTCCACCTTTCTTTTCTGACACAATGAAATAAACCCAAACTACCACCTATCCAGCGCCGCAAAACGCCAAATGGTTAAATCTTCAGTATTATATCACTATTGCTCCTAAGATGCAAGGAATTTCGACAAAAAAGAGGAAGAACTGCTTATAAAAATAAATTGGGATGTTGCGCTGTATATTGTTATTTCTGGACGGTATGTAGGGTAGCGTTATGCTTTTTTCAGGGCATTCTATAATTGTGTTGACAAATAAGGAACTTTGTAAGTGAAAAAAGATTTATTTGTCCAAGAAGAACAGAATAGGATTCTCAATTTTGTAAATTCAATTAAAAAAGTAAAATGGATGAAATATTATCAATATTGTATAGTTTATAAAAAGATATCTTGTATAGTTTTTAAATTGCTATAAAAAGTAACGAAAAAGAAAAAAGGATGATCTAAAAATATTACAGCAAATTTAAAAAAAGTACAGGACATTTTGCGCGTTTTTTTGTTATGATGAATATAGCCTTCAAGGTCTTTTGTGTCCCAACAAAAATGGATACAATTCATCTTCCGCAAAAAAAGTAGGTTTTCCCAAACGACGATTTCTGCGGGAGAAGAGGCAACAAGAAGAAGGTTTGTATCCGGGGAAGAACAACAAAAGAATTCGGAAGGAAAACTTTTTGTAGTAGGAGGTAATGCAATGAAGCTGAAAAGAATTTTGGCTGCCGTGCTCAGCACCACGATGGTACTGTCCACAGCTGCATTCGCGCTTCCGGCGGCAGCTGAAGAGCCCACAGCAGGTGGAACGTTCGCTTCTTCCTTTGAAGAGGGCGATGCCAGTCCCCTTGAAAACACCGTCGAATATTCAAAAGATGGTAAGCCCATGACTGAAAATGTCAGCAAAAAAGGTGCTGGCACAGGCTTGGTAGGCCGGAAAAAGGCAAAATCTGTTACCGCTCCCCAGGCCTATAATGACCATGAGATTGCGGATAACATGCTGGACGACAATGCTGGCAGCAAATATTTGACCACAGCCAATCGCCCGTTTGACATCACCTTTGAAATGAATGAGCCTACTACCATCCGTGTTTACTCCATCACTTCGGCCAACGACGCTCCCGAGCGCGACCCGAAGAGCTGGACTCTGTACGGCTCGGTAGACGGTTCTGATTGGGTGCCGTTGGACAAGCAAGAAAATGTAACTTTTGCTGATCGCTATGTCCGCAACACCTATGAGATTGAAAATGACACCGCTTATACTTATTACCGTGTGACCGTTGAGGCCAACGGCAGCGGTAACATGACCCAGATCGGCGACATCACCTTCGGCACCAATAATCCTGATGATGATGCAGCGGCTGCTCTAGGCATGGGTGCTGAAGTGTTGGGCGGCCCTGGTTCCACTTGGAACAGCACAACCGGTAAAGGCTTCACCGGTTCCAAGACTTATACCGTCAGCGGTACCCACGAGGGTT
Organism: uncultured Clostridia bacterium; assembly: GCA_904397895.1. GTDB lineage: Bacteria > Bacillota > Clostridia > Oscillospirales > Acutalibacteraceae > Solibaculum. The sequence goes on along the minus strand of CAJFOZ010000043.1, from coordinate 27,704 downwards.
CCGGCAGGGCTTACAGCCACAACGTGGTGTATGAGAACCTGAACATTCCGGTTTCGGAAAACACCCAGCTTTCTTACAAGGTGTTCCCCCAGTTTGACGGCGACTATGACTATGAATACACCAGCACTTATGTAGCGGTGGATCTCCAGTTTGACGATGGATCCTATTTGAGCGATATGGCTGCTGTTGACCAGTATGGCAACAAGGTGGACGCCCAATCCCAGGGCGACTCCAAGTTCCTGAATCTCCGTCAGTGGAACCATGTGTATTCCAACATCGGCCAAGTAGCAGCTGGCAGAACCATTAAGAAGATCCTCATCAACTACGATAAAGCTTCCAACGCCACTACTACCATCAACGAGGACGGAGAAGAAGTCCCGGCAAACGCCACTTTTGAGGCTCTGTTTGACGATATCGAGATCAAAGATGTGGCTCCCATAAAACATGAGCGCAAGTCTGATTATGTCAGCATCCTGCGCGGGACCCAATCTACAGGCTCCTTCTCCCGCGGCCTGAACGGCGCCCTAGTAACCGTTCCTCACGGATTTAACTTCTGGGCTCCTACCACCAACAGTGGCCAGGCCTCTATGTACACCTATCAGCCTGGCAACACCTTTAAGCACATTTCGGTCAGCCACGTGGCCAGCCACTGGATCGGTGACCGTGGCAATTATACCTTTATGGTCAACACCTCCATCGACGCTTCCAGCAGCAATTCTGTAGGCGTCAATGAGAGAGCCGCCTCTTTCTCCCATGACAATGAGGAGGCCAAGGCTCACTACTATAAGGTATCCTTCGACGAAGGATCGGCAGCGTCCGGCGCCACCTTGGAATTGGCTCCCACCAATCACGCCTCGATGATGCGCTTTACCTTTGACGAGAATGTCCAGAACCGCAACGTCATTTTGGACTGCGTGACCCGTGACGCTGATTTGGAATTCTCTGAAGACGGCAAGACCTTTACCGCCGCTGTGAAAGAAAACAGCAACGGCATGGGAACCATGTACGTCTACGGCGAATTCAGCGTGGCTCCTGAGTTGGACAAGATTACAAATGCAAACAGCGGTCAGGGCGTTGTGTCCTTTGCCGACGGCACCAACGAAGTCACCTTGAAGGTCGCCACCTCCTTCATCAGCGCCGACCAGGCCAAACATAACCTGGATCTGGAGATCCCTGAAGGCGCTTCTTTTGAAGATGTCAAGGAAGCAGCTCAGAGCGAATGGGATGAGAAGCTGGATATCATCGACGTAGAGGGCGCTACTGAAAATCAGCTGACCACCCTTTATTCCAATATGTACCGCCTGTTTGCTTATCCCAACCTGATGAGTGAAAACGTGGGCTCCAATGAAGAACCCCAGTGGCAGTATAGAAGCCCCTACAATGACAGAGGCGTTGTGGATGGTATCTTCTATTACAACAACGGTTTCTGGGATACCTACCGCACCACATGGGCCGCTTATGCACTGCTCACCCCCAGCCAGAACACCGACCTGCTCAACGGTTTGGTACAGCACTATAACGATGAAGGATGGGTGCCGCGCTGGATTGCCCCGGCAGGCGTCAACTCCATGGTTGGTACCAGCTCCGACGTCATCTTTGGCGACGCTTTGCTGCGCGGCCAGGAATTTGACTATGAGACCGCTTATGATGCTGCCCTGCGCAATGGTTCTGCCGTCAGCAGCAAATCTCAGAACGGCCGTCAGAATATCAACCAGTCCATCTTCTACGGCTACACCGGCGCCAACAACGGCGAGGGTATGTCCTGGGGCCTGGAAGGCTTCATCAATGATGCCGGTATCGCCAACATGGCCAAGGCTATGATGGACAAGATGGAAGACAAGGACAGCGAGGAGTATCAGAAACTCAACGACGAGTACATCTACTTCACAAACCGCGCCCAAAACTATGTCAACTACTTTAAGTACAACGACAATGGCGACGGCGATGGATGGTTCAAGGGCAAGAACTACAACGGCACTTGGCAGACCAATGACGACAGCTTTGATCCCAAGTCCTGGGGCGGTCAATATACCGAGACCAACGCTTGGAACATGGCGTTCCACGTCGTCCAGGACGGCCAAGGCCTGGCTAACCTGTACGGCGGCCGTGAAGGTTTGGCGGAGAAGCTGGATGCCTTCTTTAACGAAGACACCACCTACATCCCCGGCGGCTACGGCGGCGAGATCCACGAGATGCGTGAAGCCCGCCAGGTGAGAATGGGTCAATATGGCCACAGCAACCAGCCGTCCCACCACATTCCCTATATGTACCTCTATGCCGGCCAGCCCTATAAGACCCAGGAGAAGGTCCGCGAGATCATGGATCGCCTCTACACAGGCTACACCATTGGCCAGGGCTACTGCGGCGACGAAGACAACGGCGAGATGTCGGCTTGGTATATCCTGTCCAGCTTGGGCCTGTACCCGGTCAACATGGGCAGCGGCGAATTTGCCATCGGCTCGCCGTTGTTTGAGAAAGCCACTGTCCACCTTGAAAACGGTAAGGATCTGGTCATCAATGCTGAAAACAACAGCAGAGAGAACGTGTATGTCCAGAGCCTGAAGGTGGAAGGCGAGGATTACAACAAGACCTATTTTGATCAGGTTGACCTGGTCAACGGCGACAAAGACGGCGACGGCGAAATCACCCTTGACTTTGTCATGGGCAACCAACCCTCCGATTGGGGCACTGCGGAAGATTCCGTACCTCCGTCCATCACCACTGGTGATAAGGTCGCAGAACCCATGAAGGACCTGACCGCTGAAAATGCTAAGGTCGCAGAATCTGCCGATGAGCTGACCGGTGTAACCCCCGGCATCTATGTGGAAGGACTCGAGGAAAACGCCAAAGCTGCCAACTTGTTGGACAACAACTCCAGCAATGCAACAGCTTTTGCCGGCAATACCGGTTCTGTCACTTACTTCTTTGGTGACGGCAACGGCAAGTTCATTGATATGTACACCATCACCTGCAAAGCTACCAATGCAGCTCCTGCTTCGTGGACCATTTCCGGTTCCAACGACGGCAAGGAATGGACTGAGATCGACTCTAGATCCAACCAGACCTTCCAGTGGGAGAACTACACCCGTCCCTTCGCAGTGGATGCTGAAAAGAGCGCTAAGTACACCTACATCAAGATCGACTTCACCGGCGCTGAAGCTATGAACCTGGGCGAAATCGAATTGATGGGCGTTGAATCCAAGTCCATGGACAAGGAGTCCCTGGAAGCCTTGGTCAATCAGGTCAAGGAAATGGATGGTTCCGCTTATGCCACGGTTACTTTCGAGGCTTTGATGGATGCAGTCGAAGCGGCTGAAAAAGTACTGGCTGATCCGGAATCTACTTTGGACGATTATATCGATGCAACCAAAGCCATCCAGACTGCTATCAGTAACCTGAAGGAAATCCGCGATGCCTATGCAAGAATTGAAGCTGAGTCCTTCGACAATGCTTCGTCCGGCATCAAGGCTGAAACCACAGAGGGTACCAATGTTGGCACAGTTGGCAACGTTGGCGGTACCGCTCCTGGCACTTTTATTGCCTTCAAGTATGTTGACTTCGGAACCAACGGCGCTACTCAGGTTTCTGTCAATTACGCCGGCGTGATGGCCGACTGCCCCAACGCTCACATGGAAGTCCGTCTGGACTCTGTGGATGGCGAACTGATTGCCGATATCCAGACTCCTCCCTCGGAAGGCGCTTGGAAGCAGTATATGCTTGCCACTGCTGATCTGACTAAGAAAGTCACCGGCCAGCATGATGTGTATGTTGTCCTCCAGAGTACTGGTAAGCACGTCGCCAACATCGACTACTTCCAGTTCACTGAGGCAGAAGATCCGGATGCTCCTACAGAAGAAAGCATCGCTGCTCTGAACGCTGCTTTGGAAGCTGCCGCTGCTTTGAACGCTGAGGACTACACCGCAGAATCCTTCGCTGCTGTGACTGCAGCCGTGGAGAACGGTAACGCTGTAAAGAACAACCCGGATGCTACCAATACCATGTATGTAGAGGCCACTGAGAAGATCAACGCTGCTATTGAGCAATTGGTTCCCGCTGAGCCTCAGCCGTCCGAGGATATCATCTCCGCTTCTTTGGATCGCGATCCTGCCGTCTACGGTGTCAATGAAGAGATTACTCTGACCGCCGTGACGAAGGACACTATCAGCGATATCAATCTGCGGAATGAAAACGGCAGATGGATTAGCAGAACTTGGGTTAAATCTGTCAATAACGGTGACGGCACCAAGACCTGGACCATTAAGTTCTCGGTTGGTACCGCTGGTGAAAACCGCGTTATGAACCTGTACACCCGCAGCATGGGTAGCTCTTATGTGGATTCCGGCAAGGATATCACTATGACCATCGCCAACCCGGAATACAACGGAATGGTGCTGAGCGTTGAAAACAATGCTTCCGCTAAGGTGAACGAGGTATTTGAAGCTACCATTACCACTACCGGAGATGTGGAAGATATCCGCATTCTCAATGAAAAGGGTAGAGTAATCAGCCTCTTGAGCAAGGATGCCACTGTAGACGAAGACACAGGCATTAAGACTTGGAATGTCACACTGTCTGTGGGAAGCGCTGGCAATAACCGTATCTTTAGTGTGGTCAGCGTCAACCCCTACACCGGCAAGGTTGTGGACAACGGCATGACCATGCAGATTACCATCACAAAATAAGATAGGCAAAAAGCTTAGCTTATAAGTAGGAAAAGCCCTCCGGTTTAAGCCGAGGGGCTTTTCCTTCTATTTATATCTGAACTGTAGTAGAAAAGTGGAGGGCATTTTTCTATGAAATATTTGATAGGGCCCTTGAAAAATGAGGAGGAGTGTGATATACTAAATCCATATTCAAAACCGTTGATTCAGATTGGCAGTGCAGTAATCTGATGACAGAGAGCCGGTGATGGTGGGAGTCCGGTATTAGAGCTGTGCAGTTGCCGTTGGGCTGATGAGGGCGGGGCGAACGCCATTTTTTCTATGATGTAAGTGGTTAGTAGATCCCGACGTTTCTCCTACGTTACAAGGGTGAGGGTGTGATTGCACCTGCAAAGTGGGTATTTTGAAATACCAATAAAGGTGGTACCGCAGGCTTATTAGTGCAGCTTGTCCTTTTGATAAGGGCAAGCTGTTTTTATTTTGCTTCAAAATCCCCATACCCGATGACTGAATATGATGTCAACGGAATATTTGGGAGGTAATTATGATGATCAAATCGGCAATTCAGAAACTGGTATTAAAACAAGACCTGACCAAAGAGGAAGCCATGCAGGCTATGGACATGGTGCTGGACAACGGTGCGACATACGCCCAGATCAGCGCATTTCTCACAAGCCTTCGCATGAAAGGGGAGACCATCGATGAAATTACCGGGTGTGCCTTGACCATGAAGCACAAAGCCGCCCATATCCATCCCACGGTATCGGGATACATCGACCTGGTAGGCACCGGGGGGGATGGGATCAATACATTTAATATTTCCACGACATCGGCCTTTGTAGTGGCGGCGGCAGGCGTCCCGGTGGCAAAGCACGGCAACCGCGCCATTTCCAGCCGCAGCGGTAGCGTGGATCTGTTGGAGGCGCTGGGGGTCAATGTGATGCTGGAACCAGAGCAGGTAGAACAATGCGTAGAGGCCATTGGTTTGGGATTTATGTTTGCAAAGACCTTCCATAAGTCCATGAAGCAGGCGGCTTTGGTGCGAAGCGAGTTGGGAATCCGCACTATTTTTAATATTTTAGGCCCCATCTCCAACCCATCGGACGCAAAGACACAGGTCATCGGTGTATTTGATAAGGATCTCACCAATCCTTTGGCTCACGCCATGATGAACATGGGTGTAGAACGAGGATTTGTTATGAACTGCGAAGGCATCGATGAATTTGCTACAGTAGGTCCCAACCGGGTGTCTGAGATCAAGGATGGCCTCGTAATGGACTACGTGCTGCCTCCGGAACATTTTGGATTTGAACGGGCGTCTGTAAAGGACATCTGCGGCGGTACAGCGACGGAGAACGCCCAGATTACGCGGGATATCTTAGGAGGAGCCAAAGGCGCCAAACGGGATACCGTCCTACTCAATGCCGGCGCCTCCATTTATGCCGGGCGCAAAGCCGACACCATTGCCCAAGGCATTGAGATGGCCAGGGAAGCCATCGATTCCGGAGCAGCCTTGAAAAAGCTGGAGCAGGTTATCGAGATGAGCAACAGCATGGCGTAAAGGGGGAATCAGGATGATCTTGGATGAGATTGTAGCCAAAAAGGAAATGAGGCTGCGGCAACGGATGGAAAAAATTCCACTTTTGAACCTGCAAAGGCAGGCGGAAGACCATCCGAGGACGCCTTTGGATTTTGCCGGCAGTTTGAAACTTCCTGAAAAAATGTCCATTATTGCGGAGGTCAAAAAGGCATCTCCTTCCAAAGGGGTAATCCGATCCGTATTTAATCCGGTTGATATTGCAAATAGTTATCTAAAATCCGATGTGCAGGCCATGTCGATTCTCACTGAAGAGGACTATTTCCAAGGGAATGACGTTTATTTGCAGTCGATCCGTGCGATTTCGTCCATTCCGCTGCTGCGCAAGGATTTTATCGTATCCGAATATCAAATTTATGAAGCGTATCTTTTGGGCGCCGACGCCGTCCTGTTAATTGCCGCCATTTTGGATCAGAAACAACTTGTCCAGTTTCAAACCACAGCTAAAAATTTGGGCCTTGCCTACTTGGTGGAAGTCCACGACAAAGAGGAACTGGAACGGGTGCTGGACACGGAGGCGCCGATAGTGGGCATCAACAACCGCAATTTGCGTACTTTTGAGGTAACCTTACGGACAAGTGAAACTCTGATCCCACAGATTCCAAAGGAGCGATGCATTGTAGCGGAAAGCGGCATTCGGACATCCCAGGATATAACATTGTTGCGGTCCATGGGCGCCGACGCCGTTTTGGTCGGGGAAACCTTGATGCGATCCGAGGATATCCCACGGGCCGTCCAAATGTTACGGGGAGGGATCCAATGATTTCGGTGAAGGTATGTGGCCTAACCCGTCCAGAGGACATTGACGCTGTCAACCGATTTGCACCGGACTACGTTGGTTTCGTATTTGCCCCCAGCCGTCGGCAGGTTTCCCCGGAGACAGCTAGGAGACTGATCCGCGGCTTGGCAGAAGGCATCCTGCCGGTGGGGGTGTTTGTCAACGAAGTGCCGCAGCGAGTGGCCTTCATCGCTGCCATGTGCGGCCTCAGGGTCATCCAGCTCCACGGCGATGAGGATAGCGAAACACAAGATGAGGTCAGGAGGCTGACCGGCCGGGAAGTTTGGAAAGCGGTCCGCGTTAAGGATAGGGAATCCCTTTTAGAAGTGACGGAGGGCCGGGCCGATCGGTATTTATTAGACGCCTATCATCCGGAGCAACGGGGCGGATGCGGCCAAACTTTTGACTGGTCGTTGTTAAAAGAGATCCCGTCGGAAAAGATTGTGTTGGCCGGGGGGCTCATGCCGGAAAATGTAGCCCAAGCAGTACGGGACATACAGCCTTATGGAGTGGACGTCAGCAGCGGCGTGGAGACCGACGGCCAAAAGGATCCGGAAAAAATAAAGGAATTTATCAGAATCGTGAGAGGAGAATGATGATGAATCGAATTGATGGTACATTCCAAAGACTAAAAGAACAGAACAAGAAGGCCTTTATCACCTTTGTAGCAGCGGGGGATCCTGATCTGGATACCACCAAACGCCTTATCCTAGAGATGGAGAAAAACGGCGTCGATATGGTAGAATTGGGAGTGCCGTTTACCGATCCCATGGCTGAAGGGATCGTCATCCAAAAGGCCAATCTCCGCGCATTGGAACATGACGTTTGCTTGGAGGACATCATGGGCATGGTAAAAGAACTGCGCAAAGAGACCCAGATTCCCCTCATTTATCTCATGTATTACAACAGCATTCTCAGTTTTGGGGTGGAGAAATTCTTTGATCAGTGCAAAGAGGTGGGTATCGATGCCGTCATCATCCCCGACCTTCCCATCGAGGAAAGCGATGAAGTCGCCCCTTATGCGGACAAAACCGGGGTATATCACATCAGCATGGTGGCGCCTACTTCGGAGGAACGTCTCCAAATGGTAACCCAAAACGCCAAAGGCTTTGTGTACTGCGTCTCCTCTATGGGGGTGACCGGCATGCGGGAGCACATCACCACCAATTTGGAGCGGTATTTTGAACCCATCAACCGCATCTGCCATCTTCCCAAATGCCTTGGGTTCGGGATCTCCACGCCGGAACAGGCCAACCTTGTCAAGCGGTACTGCGACGGCCTGATTGTGGGCAGCGCCATCGTCAACCAGATCGGCCTGCACGACACCCCCGATGAAAAGGTCAAGGCGGTGGGGGAACTGGTACGCAGCCTGCGGGAGGCCATCTGAGAGGATGAAATACCCTGATGTGATCCAAGCCACCTTCCTCTCCCGGCCCAATCGGTTTATAGCGCGGGTGGAGGTAGGGGGAGAAATTCAAATCGCCCATGTCAAGAATACCGGCCGCTGTCGGGAACTGCTGGTTCCCGGCGCGGTTGTCTTTTTGCAGGCCCATCACAATCCCGCCCGTAAGACGCCCTTTTCCCTCATCGCCGTACAGAAAGGGGATCTTCTGATCAATATGGACAGCCAAGCCCCCAACCAGGTATGGGCCGAAGCGTTGGAGCATGGACTGCTCATCCCTCAACTGGGTGTGGCGGACACGGTCCGGCGCGAAGTGAAATGGGGGGATTCCCGGCTGGATTTCCTGGTGACTTGTGGGGATCAGAAGGCTTATATGGAGGTCAAGGGCGTTACGCTGGAGGAAAACGGCGTTGTACGCTTTCCCGATGCCCCTACTGAGAGAGGCGTCAAGCATCTTCAAACCCTGATGGACATCAAACGGTCGGGCCATATGGCTTATGCCGTTTTTGTCGTCCAATTGGAAGGGGCAAGATACTTTGCCCCCAACGCCGCCACACATGCCGCCTTTGCCAAAACATTGCAGGACGCCTCTAGACAAGGGGTAATCGTACTGGCTTATGAGTGCCATGCCGAGCCGGACAGTTTAACAGTGACCAAGCCGGTTCCCATTCGGATTGGGGAGCAAGCAACATCTAGTGATGGTAGTTTACCATGTCAGCCAGAAAACAGGGGAAAATAGGACGAACTGTAAAATTAGGGATAATACGACAATCCTATTTTAATTTTATGTGTGAAATAGTGTAAAATGGTAGTGACAAATGCACTAAGATTGTGTATAATTAAATTGTCAATAAAACATAAAACTTTTGGAGGTGTTGTGATTTGGCAGGTAAAGCGTTGTGTTATGGCGAGCTTTTATGGGATATCATCGATGGGAAACCTTACATCGGCGGCGCCCCTTTTAACTTAGCCGGCCATGCGGCCAAGATGGGCTGCAATACCTGGATGCTTTCCCGCGTAGGGGATGACGACCTAGGCCGGGATACTCTCCAAAAGGTGGAGGAGATCGGCGTCCATGCCGATTTTTTGCAGATCGACTCCCAGCGTCCTACCGGGACGGCCATCGTCTCCTTGGATGAAAACAAGGTGCCGGTTTACGAATTCCCGGACAATGTAGCGTATCAGTACATTGAAGTGGACGACAGCGTCATTGAAAAAATCAAGGGCCAAGGCATCGACCTTTTTTATTTTGGCACTTTGATCCAGCGCAATCCAGTGGCTCGCCGTTCGGTAGAGCGTATCTTGGAAGAATGTACCTTCCCACATGTTTTTCTGGATGTCAACATCCGGTTTAATTTTTGTGATGCCGAAGTGTTAAAAAATTCCTTTTCCCACGCGACCATTGTCAAACTAAATGATGACGAAGTGAAGCTGGTAGGGGACAAGCTCTATGGCTGCCCCGATGAAATGCCGCTCATCCAGTCCTTATTTGCCGACTATGGGATTCAGATTATCCTGGTGACCAAGGGGAAAGACGGCTGCACCGTTTACACCAGGGACCGTCAAGAAGATATTAACGAGTGCGTGTCCAAAGCGGTGGATACCGTAGGGGCAGGCGATTCTTTCAGCGCAGGCTTCATCAGCGCTTATTTGAATGGGGACGAAGTGTTCAAAGCGGCCCGTAAAGGCAACATTTTGAGCGACTTTGTAGCATCAAGCCACGGCGCAATCCCGGAATATACCGAGCGCCTGTTTGATCGGCTGGAGGCCATCCGGTAGTCGGCTGGAGGCCTTGGCCACTTTAGTGAGTTGTTGACTATAATAGCTGGTAGTTATTTTTTGCCTGTTGACAAACGGCTCTGTAGAGGATACAATCCAAGCATCGACTTTTCAGAAGAAAGCAGTGTTTTATTCCTATTTGTTCTATTTTTTGGATGAGATGATGGAAAATCATCAAATTATCCCAAAGGTGAAAGGAAAATGAGCGAAAGATAGGGATGCAAAAATGCTGTTATCAAAGGAAATAGATTCTGAAGATTGGGCTATGCATCAAGGCTAAATGATGGATAGAAAAGGCTTTGCAGTGGGTTTGGAGATTTTTTGAGGCAAAGGGGAGCGTGTCCTATTTTCCAATTTTTAGTCGAAAGGGCCCTTTTGACTTAAAAAAAGTACAGGATATCAAAAAAAATTACGAGTTATTATGTGAACAAAATGTGATATCATTATAGTACAACGAGGTAAGAATGGTGGTGATTGAATGGGTGAAGTTCTGGCGGAGCTTAGAAATGTCTCTAAGTCTTTCCCTGGCGTAAAGGCGTTGGACAACGTCAGCTTCGATATCCGTGCCGGTGAAGTGCATGCCCTTCTTGGTGAAAACGGTGCTGGTAAATCCACACTGATGAAGATTCTTTCTGGTGTTTACATCAAGGATGAAGGACAACTTTTCGTTGGCGGAAAAGAAGTTGAGTTTGCCAAGCCAAAGGACGCTCAGCTAGCAGGTATTGGCATAGTCCATCAGGAACTCAACCTATGTAGGCATCTGACCGTTGCAGAGAACATCTCTTTGGGCAATGAGCCCAGTCGCGGTGGTCTTCTCTCGACAAAGGTCATCAAACAAACGGCACGTGACGTATTGAAGCGTCTGGATTTGGATTTGAATCCGGATACAATCGTGGGTCAATTGCCGGTGTCCAAGCAGCAGATGGTCGAAATCGCTAAGGTGTTGGCCACTGATGCTAAAATTATCATTATGGATGAGCCGACCTCGGCTTTGACAGACAAAGAAATTGAGGAATTGTTCCGCATTATCAATCTGTTGAAGTCCCAGGGCCACGGTATCGTCTACATATCCCATCGACTGGAAGAATTGGAGCACATCACAGATCGTATTACCATCCTGCGCGATGGTCAATATATCACAACCATGAACTTTAAGGATACCAATCTGGATGAGATCATTGGTAAGATGGTGGGCCGTTCTCTGGAAGAGAAATTCCCGCATGTGGAGTGCAAAAAAGGCGACGAGGTCTTGAAGGTAAAACACATTAGCTCTGATCAAGACGTTGTCGTTAAAGATGTCTCTTTCACAGCTTATCGCGGCGAGATCATCGGCTTTGCAGGCCTGATGGGCGCTGGACGTACTGAGCTGATGAGAGCTATCTTTGGTGCGGAAAAGAAAACCGGCCAAATCTTCGTCAACGGCAAAGAAGTGAAAATTCATTCTCCCCGCGATGCTATCGAAGCTGGTATCGTGATGGCTCCGGAAGATCGTAAAAAAGACGGTCTGTGCCTGAGAATGACAGTAAAAGAGAACATGACCCTTCCCAATTTGCCTGTTGTCAATAAGGGCATTTTGTTGAAGGATTCTAAAGAGCGCAAAGTTACCGAAGATATGGTTAAGAGCCTGAGAATCAAAACCCCGTCCATCAACCAAAAGGTTATTAATCTGAGCGGTGGTAACCAGCAAAAGATCGTTGTTGGCAAATGGCTTGTGCGCGACGCCCAGGTTGTTATCTTCGATGAACCGACCCGCGGTATCGACGTCGGCGCTAAGGTCGAAATCTACAACATTATGAATGAATTGAAGAAGCAGGGAATTGGTGTTATCTTTGTATCCTCTGAGTTGCCTGAGGTTCTGGGTATGGCAGACCGCATCTTGGTCATGGCCGAGGGCGTTTTGACGGCAGACCTGAGAAAAGAGGACACCAACCAAGAAGAGATTATGAAGTACGCTAGTTCCACAAAGGTTTCCGACACTGTGAAACCGGTTGATTAATAGAATGGAGGAAGGACGCCCCATGAGTAAAGGTGTAAACACCGCCGCTACAGAGGAGAATAGCCCCCTGAAGAAGCGCGCCGGTTTAAGCCCTGTAGCGAAGCAATTGCTCACTACAATTTCCGCATTTATTGTGATTTGTATTGTGTTCACAATTATGAATCCCAACTTTATTAGCATTTCTAACATTTTGAATGTTTGTAACCAGGTAGCTCCTGTTGCCATCATCGCTATTGGTCAGACTTATGTTTTGATCACCGGCGGTATCGACCTGTCCATCGGTTCCAATATCGCAATTGGCGGCGTTTTCTGCTGCCAAGCTATCGTAGCTGGTGTGCCGGTCATTATCGGTATTTTGATTGGTTTGATTGCCGGTACTGTGGTTGGTATCATCAATGGCGTGCTGGTTGTTTATGGTAAGCTGCCCCCCTTCATTGCTACTTTGGGTACCATGATGGCCATCCGTGGCTTGGCTTTGACTGTTACAGAAGGTAGACCCGTTACAGGATTGCCCAAGAGCTTTAGCTTTATCGGCACCGATTCCTTCCTGGGAATCCCGATCTCTGTTTATATCATGATTGTCTGCGCAGTTGTTTTCGGCATCATTCTGGCCAAAACCAAGACCGGCCGTTATACCTACGCAGTCGGCAGCAACTACGATGCTACCCGTCTTTCTGGTATCAATGTAAACGCTGCTACCATCAAAGTGTATGCCATCAGTGGTTTCCTGTCGGCTCTGGCTGGTATCATCATGGCCGCCAAGATTTCTTCGGCTCAGCCTTCCGCAGGTGATACTTACGAAATGAATGCTGTTGCATCCTCCGTTATCGGCGGCGCCAGCACCATGGGCGGCGAAGGTTTCATCGCTGGTACTATCGTTGGTGCTTTCGTCTTCATGACTCTGAGCAACGGCCTCAACTTGGCTGGTATTTCTTCCTTCCTGCAGAAGATCGTTATTGGTGTAATTGTTATTGCTGCAGTTATGTACGATAAACTGCGCAGCAGAAAGTGATTTGCGTTTGAAATACGCTGAGCTTTCTCTCTAACTTTTGCTATTTGCCGCATAAGGCGGTAAAAGAATAAACACACACAATTTAGGAGGTACTTAAGCATGAAAAAGTCCATTAAAGTCATGTCTTTCATCATGGCTGCTGCTATGGTCATGGTAGGCTTCTCTGCCTGCGGTAATGAAGGAAGCACCAGCTCTACAGCTGCTGACACTTCCAAGGCTCCTGCTTCTTCCGCTGCTTCTACTGCAGACGGCTCGGGCGCTGCTTCTGGTGACAAAATTAAGGTTTCTTGTATCACCATGGACTCCATCGACGAACATTGGCTGAAATTGCAGGCCGGTGCTCAGGCTGCCGCTGACAAAGCAAACGTCGATATCCGTTTCGATGCCCCCGCTAGTAAGATCGACGCTACCCAGCAGGCTTCCCTGGTTGAGAATGCCATCAACGATAAAGTAGACGGCATCATGCTGGCTGCTCTGGACCAGACCGCTCTGTCCAACGTTGTTGACAAGGCTCACGAAGCCGGCATCAAGGTTGTTCTGGTTGACTCTGGCGTTGAGACCAAAAATTGGGATGCTTTCTACTCCACCGACAATGCTAAGGCTGCTCAGCAGGCTGCTGACAAGATGGCCGAATTGGTTGGCGAGAAAGGCACCATCGGTGTTGTTAATGCTCAGGCCGGCGCTGGTACTACCCAGATCCGTGAGCAGTCCTTCATGCAGCAGATTGCAGACAAGTATCCGGATATGAAGTGCCTGGATGCTGTTTATACTGATGGTGACAAGCAGAAGGCTCTGGCCGCTGCTAACGACCTGATGAATGGTTACAGCGATCTGGTTGGTATCTATGGCTGTAACGAAGGCGCTACTGTTGGTGTTGGCCAGGCTATTGAGCAGGCTGGCAAGCAGGATGCTATCTCTGTTGTCGGTTTCGACTTCTCCAAGGATGTTGAAACTATGATCGAGAGCGGCGCTATCAAAGCTACCATGGTTCAGAACCCGAAGGTCATGGGCCAGAAGGGTGTCGAGGCTATCGTTAAGCTCATGAACGGCGAGACCATTCCTGAGGAAGAGAGAGAAGTCGACACCGGCGTTACCGTTACCACTAAGGAGAACCTGGAGCAGGTTGTTGCTGATCAGTCTTATTAATCGGTGATAGGATAATTTCCTTTCTAGGTTAATAATTAGAAACCGAGGGTATTCCATCTGGAATACCCTCGGTTTTATTTTTTAAATATTAAAAATTAAAACAGATTATAAAAAGAGGCCCATTTAGAATCAAATTTCTTAAAGAAAAAGTTCTTCATTCCTTTAAGCTAAAGGAATGAAGAACTTTTGGCAGGGAGTTATCCTTATTATTCATCAATGAATTTATGAAAGGGGATCCGAACGGTAACAATAGTACCCTTTTCGAGTTTACTGCGAATGGAAAGGCCATATTTTTCTCCAAAATAGAGCATAATACGTTCATTTATGTTTGTGAGACCATATCCATGCTGCTTAGAAGGCTCGACTTCATTAAGCAAGGTAGCCAAGATATCTGAAGGAATTCCAACGCCATCGTCAGCAACTGTAATAAAGAGATCCTCACCGGAGAGTTTTGCATCAATTACAATGGTACCGTGTGCGTCCTTTTTTTCCATAATGCCATGAAGGATGGCGTTTTCTACAATGGGTTGTAATGTGATTTTTAGAATACCACATTGTTGCAAATATTCAGGAACGCGGATGTCCATATGAACTGCATTTTGTAACCGCATATTCTGGATCTGCATATATAGGGAAACATGTTTTAACTCATCTCGCAAAGAGATAAGGGCACGTCCTTTATTGAGGCTAAGTTTGTAAAAGCGAGAAAGGGAGCGTAGCGTAGTACGAATTTCTTCGCCTTTGTCTTCTTCATAGGACATCCAATTGATCATATCCAAAGTGTTATAAAGGAAATGAGGATTGATTTGGGATTGCAACGCCATTAATTCTGCAGAACGGAGACGTTGGCTTGCCACTTTTTCTTCAGCCATTAAAGTTTGAATGCGATCGATCATATAGTTAAAATTCTGAATGAGGATACCGATTTCATCCTTGGCGTTGGAGTACACAATAGCTTTGGAAAAATCACCTTGCTGGGCGGCATTCATTTTAGAAGCGAGTAGATCGATTCGTTTTGTCAAACTCAAAGTTACAAATACAGCGGCTAAATAAGCAATTCCAATTAGGAATAGCATAAAAAGTACCATTGTATTTTGAATGAGATGGGTATCCCTGAAAATTCCAGATTCAGGGATAACGGTTACAATAGACCAATTGGTAGAAGGGATAGCCTTCACTTTAGCAAAAACATCTTCATTTCCTACCTGAAGATAGGTCCAATCAGAATGATTCGACACAATGGCTGTCTGATTAGGGCTGAGGGAGAAATCCTTTTGAATTTCTTTATTGGTGCTGCTGATTACTTCAAATTGATCGTTGCAGATATAGGTAAGGCTCCCACCGATAGAATTGGCTTTGCTGATCATATCGCGAAAAATTTTCTCAGGAAATTCAACCATTACATACCCTTTGATATCCTGGTAATTATCAAAAGAAGTAATAGCCCTAACAGCAGAAAGGTTTTGTGTATCGCTATTGGTAGAATCCATTGGGGGATACAACATCACTTGAGAACCGCTTAAAGACTCATACCAGGGAAACTGTTTGGCAGATTCCAATCCTAAGACGTCCCCATCCTCATCAGAGTGGACTATTTGATCGTTAAGAAATAACCGGACGGTTATGATATCTATTTCGTTCTCGTAAGAACTGAGAAATTGACGTATCTTTTGGAGATTTTCAAATTGTTCTTCCAAAGGATAATTATTGGGATCTCGCTCGGCCACAGAATGAACCAGCTGATCGTTTGCGATGAGGTTAGTGGCGCGGATAATATTATCAATGCGGTAAGAGACGAAATCCGAAACTTGATCAAAGGACTGCGTAGCCGAGAACATAGCGTTTTTCTCAATGATATATTTGGTTAAATAGGTGGAGAGCAACGTCAATGTAACGATGGGAAGAATAATCAAGACAGAGAATGCCAAAAGCAATTTATTGCGTAGCTTCAGATTGACAAAAAAACGTCGGATCCTTTTCATTAAAATTTCTCCCTATACTCGGAAGGCGAGTAACCGGTAATTTTCTTAAAATTGCGGGAGAAATAATCGCCGTCGTTGTAGCCAACCATAGCAGCAATATCTGAATTTTTTAAATTTGGCTTTTTGAGAAGGGATTTCGCCTTTTCCATACGATATTCCGTAATGTAAGTGTTGATGGTTTTACCGGTTTCCTGACGGAATAAGACACAAATATAGGCCACTGACAACCCCACGCTCTGGCTAATTTGAGAAATAGAAAAGGTAGGTTCAGCATAATGCTGATGAATCTGGTGAAGGATGGCGGACACTGTCAAACTTGTCTTGCTTCGATTTTCATATTGATGGATAAAAGAATCCAATTTTTCCAGAGCGAAATTCTCTAAATCGTTTAGAGTATTAATACGGGAGATTACATCCCATAAAAATTGATCGTCATCCGATTTGCGTGAAGCGATACCGTCTAAATCGGTTTGGTCCATAATGAGGGACAAGAGGCGGAAATAAATATTTTTGACTACATTGACCTGTGTGTCGGTCATAGTACGGATATCGGCCGTCAAATTACGGATCATCAATTCCAACGCAGAACCATCCCGGTTTTGCAATTTTTCCTCAAAGGATTTGAAAAAGCTGTCATCCATTTGATAGACCATGGAACCTTGGGAACGACGATAGGTCGTAATGGGAATGGTAGCGCAATAGAATACCTTCTGGAGAGCCAAGGCCGCTTGCGTATAGGATTCGTAGACTTTATCGATATTTTTTACAGCATTTCCGATGCCGATGGAAACATTGCAGCGTTTTTTTAAAGGTGTATATAGCTTACGGCATAGCTCCGAAATTTTGCGCTCCGAAATCAAATGAGGATTATCTGATGTAGAAAAAAAATGGATAATGATGGTATTGATATCCTTAAAAGCCCAGATATACTCAATATGATATCGCGGACAAAGCAAATCCAACTGACTGTCCATAATCTGTTTAATGGCGTCCTGTTGATCAGGAGCCAGATTTTCAGGGGAATGCAAAGCGATTGTAACCGTTAAAAAGTGGCCGTCCTGAGGGATGAAATCCCGTAAATATTTGAGGCTTTCCAGAATTTGCTCCATTGGATTGGGCCTGGTCAGTTGGATGGTAAAATGTGCTTTAATGGTGTCGGCATTGGCCTGCTGCATTTTTTGGAGCGTCTTGGAATACTGATGCATCTTGATGCGTTCCAAACGGGCGGTAATGGCATTTTTGATGGCCGACTCCAACTCCTCCAGATCGATGGGCTTCTCAATAAAACTGACTACCTTCAGTTGGATAGCCGCTTTGTAGTACTCCTTATCGGTGTAGGCGCTCATAAAGATAATGCTGCAATCCGGATCCCTGTTCTTAACGCTTTTGATAAACTCAATGCCGTTCATTTTAGCCATGCGGATATCAGAGAGGATAATATCCGGCTGAAATTCTCTACAGATCTCCAACGCTTGCAACCCGTTTTCGGCCTGTTCAATTTCCCCAATACCTAGCTTATTCCAATTTAAGTGCTTGATGATGCCTTCCCGTGTTAAGCGTTCATCGTCCACAATTAGCAATTTAAACATACAATATCTTCGTCTCCTCTAAAAAGCGGAAGGATTGTCCATGCGTTTGCAGTAATCCACAGCTTGGTCATTGACAACTTGGATGTAGGTCTCCAACACAGCCATTTTAGATTTTTCCTGATAGCGTTTTAAATAATCCCCTGGATCATCATAAGCTCCTAATTGGAGGGGAAAGAGATACTTGATGTTGAGAAGTTCCATATCCGAGACAACGGAGTATCGCTCATCCGGATAAGGGCGAAAACAGTTGATGCTGCTGTTTTGTACCTTCTGTTTTTTCCACTGTTCCTGAATGGATGTATATTCCTCAGAAGGATAGGCCGGTTCACGGTCTAAGCTAGAGCCAAAGGCATACCGGGCATATAGATTGGTCGGATAGTCAGAAAAAGAAGAGCCTGCCTCCCAGGAAGAAGTATCTGAAGATGACCAATGCTCATTTTGGATGCCATACAATAAAAGGTCATGTAACTGGCGGTCGTTCCGGAAAAGATCGATAACCTGGAGGGCTAGATCCACATGTTGAGACCCATTGCGGATGGCGATACCCGCTGGGGCATGGGAAAAAGCACCTGTGGGCTGATTGGATGAGAGATCAACAATCAAAGATTCCCAAGGAGCTTCGTTCAGGCGATGCCGATTATCTTGTTGAACCAACATTTGAGCTAAAAGTGCGCTGTCCAAATCGCCAATGTAGAGGGCGGAATCCCCCTGCACAAAGGCATCATAAGAAACTGTCCTGCGGGCAGCCGCATTATCCGGGATTAAGCCAAGCTCTTTCCAATTGTGGATACGTTCTAAATAATCAAGATAAGGTGCATAATTGGTCAGAGATATAAGGGAGCCGCTAAATCCTTTTATCGGGGCGGCTAAAAGGGCGTTTTGATCTACTAGGGTCAATCCTCTAGGCTGAAGAAAAGCCGCTCTCAGAAGCTCTAAACCAGTCTCACCCACCTGATAAGGGATCATATCCTCTTCATTGGCGGCTACTTGCTTTAAATATTGCTCCATTTCATCCAGAGATGTGGGGATATCGAGTCCATATTTCTCCAATAAATCCTTGCGGATTAAAAATACCATCTGATCAGAATAATCTGAGGAGGACGGGATCATATAAACCTTACCATTGGCCTTTACCTGTTCCCATAATTCATCTGGAATCGTTTGTAGTAGAGACGGGGCGTTTTTTTCCAAAAGATCTTGCGTGATCTCCAGATAATAATGATTGGCTACGCGCTGCATATAATTGGCGTCAGAGGAGACATAAACGAGGTCGAAATCCGTACCATTTGTAAAAAGGGTAGGATACTGTTGAACCATTTTGGAGGGGTCAATTAAAGAGATGTCCAAAGAAACCTCAAGACGACTGGATAGAATGGAATTGATTTGTTCCAGCACCTTAGAAAAATCTTCGCTTTCTTCTCCGGGAAGATACATCTTTAATGTAACAGAGGTGGAAGGATTAGAAGTCAATTTCTCGTTTTGCCTTGTTGGCCTGGTGCAAGATGAACATAAAAATAAGACAGCTGTCAGCACTGCCCAAAAGGAAAAAAATCTTTTAAAAACAGCTCCAATCATTGCAACACACTTTCTTGAAAATTGAGGCAGAGAAAGTTTAAAAAATCCAATACTTCTGAAAAACTGACAAAAGATCAAGGCGTTTATAGCAAAAAATGCCTTAACGTCATCATAAGAACAACTTCATACAATTACTATTATTATAGCACAAAAAGAGGATAAAATAAAAGCCTTTCTTTTTACCTCTTTTAGGCTATGCCCGTAAGACAATGAAAAAGCAAAAGAAAAGGCCCTAGAGCCTTTCCAAAAGATTTGGAGTACTCTAGGGCCTTCCTATTATGCATGAAAGGAAGGTTGTGGAAAAATACTATTTCGTAACAACCAGGGCTTGAGATACGGTATTCTCAGCAGGAGCTTTACCATGATAACCCTTAACGGTCAGATCACGGAAACCAGCGGAACCAACAGAGAAATCAAATGTCCAAGTACGGACATCCTTATTATCTGTATATTGCAGGTTGTTAATGGTGATGAATTTGCCCCTCTCGTTGAGGAGTTTCAGATCATCTACCGAGGTAGTAGAGGTGACGGTGGCATGAACTGTTTCGTTAATGCCAACAACACTCTCTTCAAACTCGAGGGAAAGGACTCGACGTGGAGTGGGATCAACCGGTACAAATTCGCCGACTTGGAAGTTGACGGTAGCACCTGTTTTAGCCCATCCATCCAAGGTATTGGCCCAGATATCCAAGGCACGAGTACCATTGGAACCCACTGAGAAGGTTACAGTCCAGATCTTCTTATCACCGCTGATGCGGGAGGTGATGGTCTGCAAGCCGATAGCCTTACCTCTTTCATTGCGTAGGCTCAAGCCACGGACGTTCTTAGGAGTGGTAATGGTAGCGGTGATGGTTTCGTTAACTTCGTACTGCTCCTTATCGGTGGTAGCATGGTACTCAGGCAACTTCACCAATGCAGCGATGGCGTTGTTCAAATTCTCGGTAGCTACCTGGACATCGTCGGCAGAAGCGTAGATGTCATCCATAATCTGGTTGGCATAGGCCAGTGCATCTTCAAATGCTGCAACCGATTCCTCGGTATAGAGAGTGGTGTCAATCTCAGCAGCAGCATCCAAAGCAGCCTGCAGGGCGCTCTTGTCAGTTTCTTTCAGGACCAAGTTATTCTTGGCGTCTTCCAGATCCTTATAGATGATGCCAAACTGCTGGTTGGTAGTAGCGTCGTCTGCCAAAGCAGCTTCCGCTCTCTCAAGGGCAGCATCTACGGCCACAAATCCGCTCTGAATAAAGAGATCGCGATCCAGGGCCTTGACTTCGTCTACCAGGGCTTGCAGTTCTTCTCTGGTCTTATCCACGCCGATGAAGATATCATCCACGTAGACCGAGATGTCGCCTTGTCCTTCAGGATTGTCGTATACGAACCACAGACGGCTGACTTTGGCGCCTTCCTTAAAGTACTTACCAATGTCACAACGGATCTTGGTCCATTCGCCAACTACGCCGCGGGCGTTCTTGGGATGCATCTGGGTGCCGTTCTGGTCGACACAGGCGGTGTTGTCACGCATGGTGGCATTGTAGGAAGCATCGTAGTCATCGGTTTGAATGTCAAGGCCGGCATGCATGGAGATTTCATTTTCGGGCTTGATCCAGTACTCAATGTAGGTGCCAGGTTCAATGGTGAAGCCACCGGCAGGATACAGATCGAAGTATACGTGGGAGATACCAAGACCAGACTGGCTGACAGTATCGGTACCGGTCAGGTGCATGGAACGGGTGCCGCTATGAGAATCTACATTGCTGACTACACAGCGTGCATTGTCAATGGCTTTGTTATTGGTTGTGTAGTTCTCATAAGGAACCGGATCGGATTCTTCAAAGCTGGAGTAACCTTCAAACTGAGCGTCAACTTCGACATCGCGATCCTTGGAATCATACATCTCAGTAACAATCTTACCGTCATTCTCCTTCACTGCGGTAGCAGCAGCGATATAGAGATCCCTGTCTTCCGGCAGAACTACAGAGGTAGCGCCTTCCGGGATATCCAGCTCGTACTGGAACATGTAAGTGTTGGCAGCAATCTGATCTCCGCCGTTGGAATGACGATGGGTGGCAACGTAAGCCACATCATCCTGCTTGATGTAGGCTTCTGTATTGATCGGGAAGATTTCCCATTCAGCGATATTTTCTGAATAATCAGCAATGTTAATGGTCTGGGCGGAGTCGCCTACCTGGAAAGTAGCTTCATGGTCTCCACCAATGGAGAAAGCCAACAGGTGCAGTTTGTTGTAGCCTTCCGGGATCTCAATGGTCTGGCCCTGAGCAACCACTGCGTTGGCAGCGCCGTCGGTCATATCACCCATGGTGAAGTCAACACCAGCGGCAGTAATGATGCTGGGAACCAATTCGCTGGGGAAGGCATCACGTTTTGCATTCATAGTGGAGTCGGATTTATTGGCGTTGCTGGAGAAGATATCGCGGTTGTAGGGCAGAACCACCGAGGCGGACTCGTCCTTCGCCACTTCAATACCGGAATCCTTCAACTTGATGGCGAAGGAGCGGATGGAGTAGGGCTTGATGTCAAAGACCAGTTTGCCGTCCTTGAGCTCGTAAGCGCCGTTTTCAGCGGATACCTCTTCGGGCATGGACTCTTCGGAACCGTAAACCTCGCGGACGCTTTCAATGCCGTTGCCGATGGAGAATTCCACACCGGACTGCTGTTTGTTGGCGCCTTCATTGAAGCGGACGATGATCTCATCGCCCTGGTTCTCAAGGCCTTCGCCTACTTCACCGCCCTTGACAGCGCGGACGATGACATCGTCGTTGCTGATGGAGGCAAAGGAGTAGTTGGAGCCGAGGCCGCCCTCGTGTTTAACGGTCTGGAAGGCCACCATAGGCTCGGTGAAGAGCTGGGCCTGCTGTTGGGTATCAGCCTCAGCATAGGTGCCTGCGTGGCCATAGATGGCATAACCAAAGCGGTTCTCGCCTTGATCCATGTAGCTTTGATAGCTATCGGAACGATAGTCTCCGGTAGGTGTATGGATAAGGGTCAAACGTAGGGTATCGTCGTGAGGTTTGTCCCAACCATTCTTACTGTCACTGAAGACGGATACGCCATAAGAACCGTCCTCGGCGGTCAGATCAGCCCATTTCTGAGCGGGGGATTCTGCTTGCCACTGGGTGTTGTTGCCACGCTCGATGGCGCCTAAACCTAGGTCATAGGTGGCGCTTTCATTGGCAGCAGTAAACTGGAAGGTAGCCTTCAACATGGTGGATTTTTCAAGCCAATCCACAACATTCTGGACTTCCACTGCTTCGCCACCGGCATCCAAGCTGATGATCTGCTCATAGCTGGAAGCGCCATAGTTACGGGTGATCTTCAAAGCAACACGGGCAGGACCGTTTTCCACAATTTCAAACTTGGAAGCTTTGTCAGCCACATATTCCTTGGCGTCTTTGTTCCAGTAATCGTCAAACTTCAGCTCCCAAGCGGGCCACTCGGTCTCGGTATCATCCAGCAGGCCGAGGCGGATGGGTTCAGCCAGCAGCTCTTTGTCCAAAGTCTTGTCGTAGATGCTGCTGATGTTGCCCTCTTCATCGATGGTGACATCGTATTTTTCATTGGAGAGGGAGTTGGTGGTGACGCTCAATCCGCTGGCCACTTCACTGGCGCTGTCGGCGGGACGGACGTCAAACACGCGGTAACCCATGGAAGGAACCTCAGCTTTAAAGGCGATATCAAAGACATTGCCATTTTTGGAGAGGATCTGGGAGGCCACTTCATTGCCTTGATCGTCATAGACGCGGACAAATTCGCAGTCGCTGTCCATGGTGACGGTAGCTTCCACAACGTCGTTGCGATCCAGAGCGACCGGGTTATTGACCACCAAAGCAGTGCCTTCGGCAACGCTTGTATCCATAGCCGATGCTACACCGCCGATAGCGCTCTCATATTCGTTTCCAAACTGGTTGAGGGACAACATATAGTCGTTCCAACTGCGGATATATTCCGAGGCAATGGAGGTACCGGTGATATCATCGTGGAATTGGTGGCCAATGACTCGTTTCCAAGCTGTGCCGAAGGTATCCACAGGATATTCTTCCGTACCTAACCAGGAAGCAGCCACTGCGGATTTCTCAGCCGCGACACCCAATAGCTCATTGCGGGCATTCCAGCGGTGACCAAGGGCACGGGAGGTATAAGAACCAGCTCCATGTTCTCTTAGAAGCATCTCGCCGTCATACGAAGGCATTGCCAGTTTCTGTTCTGTGGTCATCTCGCGAGCCCATTGATCGGTAGAGGAGGCCACAACCTGGACTTCTTCAGTATCATTCAGATCGATATCTTTTTGTAATTGGGCCACCGATTTATCAGAGGGACCGCCGCCAATATCGCCTTCCCAACCGAAGTAGACCGTGGTGAACTTAAAGCCATACTTTTCTTCATTGCTGGCGATTCGATTCATCGGGTTAGACCAATTGCGGATACCGTTGGGAGCCTCTTCTGCGAGATCGTCTCCATAGTGGTTGTTGTTAATAGAGGCCATGACATAATTGCCGTCGGGACCGACCCAGCGTCCGATGTCAAAGGGAAGTGTCTGGTTGGGGAAGGCATTGCCCCAACTTAACTTCTGGGTGGAGAAGGAGATTAAGTTACAGTGAGACATCCAAGAAGGCATTGCATAGCCGAAACCGAAACAGTCGGGCAGATAAATATCCCTACTGCGTTCTTCGTTTCCAAATTCATCGGCAAAGAACTGATTGCCGTAAAGAGTATTACGGATCAAGGCTTCAGGGGAGGGGCCGTTCTGGTCGCCGTTTTCCCAAGCGCTGCCGGCAGTATTCCAACGGCCGTCTGCAATATACCCTTTGATCTGCTCATAGGCATCCGGATAATATTCTTTTACCAGTTCATAGCGGCGTGCGCCTTCCCAGTTAAAGACATAATCTGGATATTTCTCAAAAAGAGCAAAGTTATCATTAAAAGTATCGGGGATATAATCTTTAATGACAGTTTCATACGACCAATTCCAAATAGTATCCAGATGGGAAGTGGAAATGGCATAAACGGTAGGTGCACCGGGATCTGGATAATAAGGAGGATCAGGGAATTCTACCGGTCCCATGCCTTCCGGCAGGTACAAAACATCGGACGGGACAACTGTCTTTTTACCGCCGTCCTTGGACCAGTAAAGGGTCAAACCGGAGTTGCCGCCAGCTTGGCCATAATCCAACTGGATCTCATAGCGTTCGCCGGCTTCCAAGTAGATTTCTTTGGAAGGACGATTCCCGCTGTAATTGCCGCCCCATCCGCCTTGGATGATCTGGTTACCATTGATCCACAGACGGACGTAATCGTCAGCATCGGGGTTAAAGACATATTGGCCGCTCTCGGTGGGGATGATGTAAAAATGGAGACGTGCGCCAAAATAAGTGTTGCGGCCTACCATTTCCTGGCCAATGGGATTCATGTCACCGATCTTGATATTTTGCATAAAGCCGGTGTTTTTTAGATCTGAGGTAATCAGATCATAGGGAGCATACGGATTCATTTCGTAGTACTCGACATAGACGCCGTGATTGAGCGTATCGCTGGCCGAAATGGACTGTTCAGCGCCTGCCATCAAGGTGGGCAAAGCGGTCGTGGTCAGCATGGACAGCGATAACGCAAAGGCAAGAATTTTGCGTGACTTCTTCATGATACAACCTCCTTTTGTTTCTTTCTATAGGGGTGCCGCACTTCTGCGGCAAAGAGACACAGAACATAAGATGCTGCCGGGCCGGAAACCGACCCGGCAGATACATTTAATGTGGGTTATTTGATGTTCATGGAGCAGTTGACTCTTGTATCAAGTTGGGTTCCATCCGAGAAACCAACCAAATCAAACATACGGAAGCCAGCGGTGCCGACCGACAGGTCAAAGTCCCAGGTGCGGACATTGCCGTTGTCCGAATAGGTCAGGTTGGAAATGGTGATGCCCTTGTCGTTCTCATTGCGGATGGCGATCTTGTTGACACCGGTGGTAGTGACAGCCGTACCATGGAAAACTTCGCCCACGTTAGCCGATTCACTGGAGAAGTCCAGGCTCAGAACATGAGCATCCCCAATCACAGGAGGAAGATCGGGGTTGGTGCTTCCGCCACGAACAGTGATGTTGATATCAACAGTCTTATCCAGCCATTCGGAACCGGAGCTAGCTTTGACGGTCAAGGTACGATCGCCGGAGCTGCCCAAGGAGGTGCGCAGTTTCCAGATGCGGACATAACCGTCATCGTAGTAATCTTTGCTGGTAATGCTGATGGCATTGCCCTTTTCGTTGACAATCTGCATGCGGTCAACAGCGGTGGAGGTGATGGCGGTGATGGTAAAGGATTCATCCACATCCACTTCAGACTTGTTGACAGTGGCCATGGCGAAGGAAGGCTGAATGTCAGCAATAGGAGCCGAATCAATCAGTACATCTACGCTGGAGCCAGTATCTCTCCACATGCCGTCCTCTTTCACACCCAAGCTGAGAGAGCGGTTGCCCGCGCTACCAAGGGAGGTCTTGATGGTCCAAACCTTAACGCCATCGATAATCTTATAGCTGACACTGCTCATGCTGATATACTTGCCATTCTCATTTGTGAGACGGATCTGTTTAATATCTTCAGGAGTAGTGGCAGTCAAGACGATCTCTTCGTTGACAGCGTAAGATGCCTTATCAGAGATCATGGAGAAACGATCAACCAAGCCGTTGATAGCGGAATTGATGTTGATGATAGCCTGGTCAATTTGCTCCTGGCTGTAAAGGCCGTTATAGATCTCTTCGCCGGCAGTGATAGCCGAAGACAAAGCGGCGTAGGATTCGTCAGTATAGTAGAATGCATCGATGGCTTTGGCTTCGTCCAGAGCCAGCTTCAGGCCGGATTTATCAGCCTTGGCGGGATCCAGTTCCAAAGCGTTGTAGGCGGCATTGAGATCCTCAACTGCTTTGTTGATCTGCTCCTGGGTGGCGGCGGCATCGTCGCGGACCACAATAGCAGCATCCAGAGCGGTGTTCAGATTGGCCACGGAATCTTCGGTATACTTATCCTCGATGTTCTGAGCCAGCTCGATGAGGGAGATCAGCTGATCCTTGTTGGGAGCAACAGCGTCTTCATCATAATGGCCGATGCGGAGATCATCGATGTAAGCGGTATGGGCGCCCTTATGAGCATTGGGGAAGTCGAAAGCAAACATGATGTCGTTGATGGTGTTGCCGGCAAGGCGTTCACCGATGTTGATGCGGTAGTACTGCCACTTGCCAACAGTAGCCTTCTCAGCGCCTTCCACAGTGGGATCGTTGGCATGCTGAGCGGGATGGACACGGACGCCGCGTTGGTCAACAACATAGTTTCCTGTCTCTTGTCCAACATCGCGCAACGGCTGACCGGAGGCCATCTTCATGTCGAGGTTCATCCGCAGGGCGTCTTCATCTTCGGCATAGAGCCAGTACTCAATGTACATATCTTCTGTGACTTCGATGTTGGGAGCATAGATGCTGGTGTAAGCGAAGGAAGCGCCGTCACCGTTTACATTGACACTCAGCTTATGGGAGTTGCTGCCGGTGTGGGCCTGAGCGTCAGTAGTACCAGATTCGAAAGACACATTCTTGGTACCACCGTTTTGACCGGCCATATTGACGTTGGATACTGGATCATTGGCTTCAAAGCCGGAGTAATCGATGAACTTCTCAGTGGGATCCACAGGCTCATCTTCCCGCTCTCTGGAGTCATACATCTCGGTGACAATCTCACCATCGTAAGCTTCGTTGACGGCAGTGGCCGACAGGATGACGATGTCACTGTCTTCCGGCAGCTGGATCAAGGTAGCACCTTCCGGGATCTCCAGTTCATATTTGAACATGTAGATTTCAGAGGCAATTTGATCGGCGCCATTCTCATGGTGATGGGTGGCCACGTAAGCCACATCATCTTCCTTGACATATCCGCCATGGCTGAAGAGATTATTGTGCTGATCCCATTGGCCGACACGCTCATGGTAATCAGCGATGCTGATGGTCTGGCTGGACAAGGTCTGGATGCGGTCGCCTACGTTGAAGGTGGCTTCCTTATCGCCGTTCAGGGAGAAGGCCATCAAATAGACCTTGTTGTAATTACCTGACGGCAGATTGATGTTCTGGCCGTTGGACACCACCACGTTGTTGGCGCGGTCGGCCTTGTTGCCCATTACGAAGTCAACGCCGGCGGC
>CAJFOZ010000042.1 GCA_904397895.1 uncultured Clostridia bacterium | reverse complement strand
CTTGTTTGGTTTTCCTTTTGGCATAAATAAAACACCCCACTTATTATTCAGTATATCATACTGTCTAACAAATGGGGTGCTGTTCACCTAGAGAGCGACGGGGGTTTTTTATAGGATACATTGCAACGGATAAAAACTGGGTATCCGGAACGGGGACAGCCTGGAGCCTTTTTGGCAAAACATCATTGGCAAGAAGGACAAGGTATGGTACACTCAATATGAATCTAAGATGAAAGCAACAGGAGGATCTATGTGGGTTTGGATTGTAGCATTGGTGATCATAGCGGGGCTTTTGTTGTGGTGGATCAGCAACCGCTGGTTGTGCGTATCCCGCCGGGATCTTTCTTTAGACTGGCTGCCGCCGGCTTGGGACGGTGTCCGGATCCTGCACCTCAGCGACCTTCATTCCTCCCGTTACGGCAAACACAATGAAAAATTGGCTGCCCGGATCCGGGAGCTGCATCCCGATTTTATTTTGGCTCCCGGCGATCTGTGCGACCGGTTTGCCAAACGGGGGGACGCCTTCTTGGATCTTTTGGAACAGCTCAAGGGGGAATTCCCCATCTATGCCTCCATCGGTAACCATGAGCTGCGGGTGGAACAAAATGCCCCTGAAAACTATAGAATCTTTCGTGAGACCCTCTCACAAAAAAGTGTGACGGTGCTGGACAACACCTCGGTTCTCCTGGAACGGCAAGGACAATGCCTGCGTCTTTATGGCATCAACCAGCCCCTATCCATCTATTATCAGCATGGGACGCTCCAACAGGTAGAAGATTATTTGGGGGAGAGGGACCCCGCTTATCCCGCCCTGCTGTTGGCTCACGATCCCAGGTGGATGGAACAGTATGCCGACTGGGGGGCGTCCCTGGTGCTGGCGGGGCACATCCATGGCGGCATGCTGCGTCTGCCCTTGATCGGAGGGGTGTATTCCCCGGACAAAACCTTTTTTCCCCAATACGACGCCGGCGTCTTTACAAAGGATGGTTGCATCATGGTGGTCAGCCGAGGAGCAGGGGATTCGAGGCCCTTCCGCATCGGGTCCTTGCCGGAGATCGTGCTTTTAACGCTACATACAAAACGAGGTGACGTAGACGTATGAAAATAGAGAGGCATCACGGTTTCCGGCCGGGAAAAACCACGGTAGGCGACGTGATCCGCTATGTGCTGATGGGAATGGTGGGCATCCTGTTTTTGTGGACGCTTTTGCCCCTTTTCGCCGGCATCTTCCATACCGGTATGGCGGGCGGATTGGTGCTGTTCGGCGGGATTTTGCTGTTGCTTTTCTTCTGGAAAAGGATCAAAAGGTGGATCAAACGCACCGTGGCCGGCAAGATTGCCATGACCGCAGTGGGACTTTTGCTGGCGGGGGTACTGGCAAGCATCGGGATCCTGTCGATCCAGATGGTGTCCGCCGCCTACGACGCCCCCAAGGAGGAGGAAAACGGTACGGTGGTAGTCCTAGGGGCCAAGGTGGGGAGCCTATCCCTTCAAAAGCGCATGGAAGCCGCCTACCAAGTCCTTTTAGAGAATCCCGACGCCGTGTGCGTGGCCAGCGGCGGCAAGGGGGATAACGAACATCAGTCGGAAGCCGAGGCCATCCGGGATTACCTGGTGCAAAAGGGTATTGACCAACAGCGTATCTTTGTGGAGGACCGGTCCACCAATACCGAGGAAAATTTGAAATTCACAAAGCAAATTATCGAGCAAAACGGGTTGTCAAAACATCTCATTGTGGTGACCGACGATTACCATCAATTGCGGGCCAAGCTAAACGCTCAAAAACAGGGATTGACGGTATCGGCCTACAGTTCCCATCCGCAGCCCTTTATTTGGCTGTCCTATTGGGAGAGGGAATGGATGGCCTTGGCCTATACCATTTGTTTCGGAGGATGAGGTACAATCCAGTGTATGTCCTGGGCCAAAACTGGACAAGGTATGGAAAATAAGGTATAATCAATGTGGTAAAACCTGACTTTTTTCGCTCTTTTTTGACCCATATAGAAAGGGGGATTCGGCTTGAAACCACTTCTCATTCAAAACGTTTGCCTGCGCCTCATCGATGGCATGCCCGACCGGGGGGATATCCTGGTGGAAGGGGACCGCATCACCGCCATGGGGGATCCTATCCAGTGTGAGGAGGCCCAGGTCATCGACGCCTCTGGCCTGTGGGCTTCTCCAGGGCTGGTGGATATGCACGTCCATCTGCGGGATCCGGGCCAGACCCATAAGGAGGATATCCTCACTGGATGCCGTGCCGCCGCTATGGGCGGTGTAACGTCGGTGCTGGCCATGCCCAATACCATCCCCACGGTGGATTCGCCCCAGGTGATCCACTCCATCCTGGAGAAGGCCAAAGGGGCCAATGCGCGGGTTTATGTGGCGGCGGCCATCACCCAGGGCCTGAAGGGGGAGACCCTCAACAATTTGGAGGAACTCAAAAAGGCCGGCGCTATCGCCGTCACCGACGACGGTCGCCCGGTGCCCAATGCTCGGATGCAGATGACGGCCATGGAAGAGGCCAAACGCCTGGGCCTGCGGGCCATCAGCCATGCCGAGGATTTGTCCTTGGTGGCGGGGGGCATCATGCACGAAGGGGACGTCTCCAGGGAGCTGGGGGTCAAGGGCATGCCCCGGGCGTCAGAGGATCTGTCCACCGCCCGGGAGATCATCCTGGCCGAATCCTACGGCCTTCCCATTCACATTGCCCACGTCAGCACCGAAGGATCGGTGTCTCTCATCCGGTACTTTAAGTCCAGGGAGGTGGAGGTCACCTGCGAAACCGGCCCCCATTACTTTACCTTCACCCATGAGGCGTTGCGGGGCCGTGACGCCAATTTTCGCATGAACCCGCCTTTGCGGGAGGAGACCGACCGCAAAGCCATTATTGAGGCCCTCAAGGACGGCACCATCGACGTCATCGCCACCGACCATGCCCCTCATGCGCCGGAGGAGAAGGCTGATTTTGAAAAAGCGCCCAACGGGATCATCGGTTTGTCCACTTCGTTGGCGGCATCCATCACGGGATTGGTGGTGCCGGGGCATATGACCCTCAAGGAGGTCATCCACAAGATGAGCGCTGCGCCGGCCCGTATCCTGGGCATCGATGCCGGGGAGCTGCGGGTGGGAGGCCCTGCCGACATCTGCCTCTTCGACCCTGAGGAACAATGGACGGTGGACGCTACAAAATTAGGATCCAAATCCCGCAATTCCCCCTTTGACGGCATGACCTTAACCGGCCGGGTGCACACCACCATCTGCCGGGGGGAACTTGTGTATCAATTAGAACGGTAAATAAAATACGGCAGCTTTGAAAGGAGAAATTCGACATGTCTTTGGACCGTCTGATCGAGGGCATCGCCCGTACTAAAAATCCAACTGTAGCAGGCCTTGACCCTAAACTGGAATACATTCCCGACTGCATTGTAAAACCCTGCATCGACCAATACGGACGGACTCTGGAGGCTGCCAGCGAGGCCATTTTTGCCTACAACCAGGGCCTGATAGACGCTTTATGCGATATTGTGCCGGCAGTCAAACCCCAGTGCGCCTATTATGAGATGTACGGTTGGCAGGGCATGCGGGCCTTGGAACGCACCATCCGCTACGCCAAGGAAAAGGGTATGTTTGTCATTACCGACGGCAAGAGAAACGACATCGGTTCCACCATGGAGGCCTATGCCGCTGCTCATTTGGGCGTCACCGAGGTGGCTGGAAACGGCGTCGAAGCCTTTGGCGGCGATGCATTAACTGTCAACGGTTACTTAGGATCGGATGGCATTGATCCGGTCATCAAGGTGTGCCGTCAGCGGGACAAAGGCATGTTTGTGTTAGTTAAGACCTCCAACCCCTCCTCAGAGGAATTGCAGGATCAAGCCATCAATGAGGAGCCCATTTACCTGATGATGGGCAAACAGTGCGAGAAATGGGGCGAACAATTGCCCGGCAAGTACGGTTATACCGGCATCGGCGCCGTAGTAGGCGCTACCTGGCCCCAGCAGCTCACCGACCTGCGCCGCGATTTACCCCACACCTTTTTCCTGGTTCCGGGCTATGGTGCTCAAGGCGGATCGGCCGAGAGCGTAGCCGGCGCCTTTGATAAGAAGGGTCTTGGCGCCATTGTCAACTCCTCCCGAGCTATCCTATGCGCTTGGAAGAAGGAGGGCTGTGCTGGTGAAGATTACGCCCAGGCAGCACGCCGCGAGGCCATCCGCATGCGGGATGCCATCACCGCCGTCATCCCGGCTATTACGCTGGAATAATCATAGGAACCGTAGCTGTAAAAAACAGTGCCTCAATCGGTTTGTAACGCGGGTATGGGGAGGTGGGCGAAGGGTTATGCTATCCCTAGGCCGTCCCCTTTTCTGCACGCTGTAAAACGGCAGGGGAGGCACTACATCTTGATTGGAGCGCCTGCTTTTGGCGAATGGAGGTTTTTTATGAAATACTTAGAGGAACAATGCCCGATTCTCTCTAAAAAAGAAATCGCCCCCGGTATTTACGACGTCACCCTGCAAGCCCCTCAGATTGCGTCGCTTGCCTCATCGGGGCAATTTGTCAATGTCCTGTGTGAGAAATTTACGTTGCGCCGCCCTATTTCCATCTGTGGGTTTGATAAGGAGGCAGGTACCCTGCGCCTTGTGTTTGAAGTGCGGGGAGAAGGCACCAAATGGATGTCCCAATCAGCCGAAGGGGAGAGCTTCAGCGTGGTGGGGCCTTTGGGCCGCGGCTTTGACGTCAAGGATCCAACCCAAAAAGCGGTGTTTGTAGGCGGCGGCATCGGCGTTCCGCCCTTACTGGAAGCGGCCAAGCCCTATGGGGAAAACGCCACTGTCATTGTGGGATTTCGTACCGCTTCGGCCTCCATCCTGCTCAGCGATTTTGAGAAAAACGGCAATCACGTCCAGTTGGCTACCGACGACGGTTCGGCCGGCCATCACGGATTTGTAACCCAGCTGCTCCAGAAGCATCTGGACGAGAATTCCTGTGACGTGATCTATGCCTGCGGCCCCACTCCTATGCTCAAAGCGGTGGCCGACGAGGCGGAAAAACGCGGCATTTTCTGTAAGGTGTCCATGGAACAGCGTATGGCCTGCGGCGTGGGCGCCTGCATGGTGTGCGTATGCAAGACGCTGACCCCCAGGGGCGACGATCGATATGCCCAGGTGTGCAAGAATGGCCCCGTCTTTAATGCGAAAGAGGTGGTTTGGAATGGCTAATATGGCAGTGGATATTTGCGGCGTTTCGTTTAAGAATCCCATCATCACAGCGTCTGGGACCTATGGATTCGGCCGCGAATTCAATGAGTTTTTCCCGCTAGAACGCCTGGGAGGTATCGCCTGCAAGGCCGTGACTCCGGAGGAGAAGCTGGGGAATCCGCCTCCTAGGGTAGCTGAGACGCCTTCCGGTATGCTCAATGCAGTAGGGCTCCAGAATCCCGGCGTCAACCGTTTTATCCGGGAGGCTTTGCCCTGGCTCAAAAAGCAAAATACCGTCATCATCGCCAACGTGGCCGGCAGCAGCCTGGAGGATTACTGCCAGGTGGCCACCGCGCTGGAAGATACCGACGTGGACTTTTTGGAGCTCAACATCTCCTGCCCCAACGTCAAGGAGGGCGGGATGCAGTTTGGTACCAGTTACGAAGGGGTGGAAGCCGTCACAAGAGCGGTGCGTTCCCATACCACCAAACCGCTGATGGTCAAATTATCCCCAAACGTCACCGATATTGTGGACATCGCAAAAGCGGCAGAAAGTGCCGGTGCCGATTGCTTGTCTTTAATCAACACCTTGCTGGGTATGCGCATCGACGTCCGCACCCGCCGTCCCATCCTGCATAACAACGTGGGCGGATTGTCTGGTCCCGCCGTTTTCCCTGTGGCTTTGCGCATGGTGTGGCAGGTGGCCAGCCATGTGGATCTGCCCATCATCGGCATCGGCGGCGTGGCCAAGTGGCAGGAC
The DNA here is from genome assembly GCA_904397895.1 of uncultured Clostridia bacterium. Lineage (GTDB taxonomy): Bacteria > Bacillota > Clostridia > Oscillospirales > Acutalibacteraceae > Solibaculum. The sequence continues at coordinate 6,102 of CAJFOZ010000042.1, read as the reverse complement.
GCAGTGGAAATGATGCTGGCAGGCGCTACGGCGGTGCAGATCGGCACGGCAAACTTTACCCATCCCGATACCCCTCTCAAGGTGCTGGCCGGCATGGAAGAGTATCTGGAGAGCCAGAATGTGGATGATGTAAACGATATCATCGGCACGGTAAAACCTTGGTGAGAGAAGGAAAAGTATCCATGACAACCATTTATTTGGTGCGGCACTGTGAAGCCGAAGGAAACACCAAACGATATTTTCAGGGGCACAGCGACGGCACCGTCAGTCCTAACGGGGAATTGCAATGCGATCGGCTGGCCGAGCGGTTTCGCACCATCCACTTGGACGCCGTCTATTCCAGCCCTTTAAAGCGCGCCTATTTTACCGCCCAGGCGGTCAACCGATACCATGGCCTGCCCATCCAAACCGACGAGGGGCTGATGGAGATCAATGGCGGGCACTGGGAGGGGCATCTCTGGGCGGAACTCCCGGATCTTTTTCCGGAGGAAGCCGATGCATGGGCTCATCGGCCTTGGGAATTCGCCCCGGAAGGCGGGGAGAGTATGCGCCAGGTGTACGACCGCATTTGGAATGCCGTAGTATCCATCGCGCAGCAAAACGACGGCAAACAAATCGCCATTGTTTCTCATGGATGCGCCATCCGAAATCTGTTGACCCGGATCAAGTTTGGAGAAATTGAAAAGATCGGGGAGATGGGATGGTGCGATAATACAGCTGTCAGCCTGCTGCGGTGGGAGGATGGCAGGATGCAGCTGGTGACTGAAAACGACGCTTCCCATCTGGACGAAAGCACATCCACGTTACATAGGCAGACTTGGTGGAGGGAAGGCCGCAAATCCCCCTTTGAATAGGGGGACAGTGTCCCCGGCCACGACGCATTTAGCTTTTATGGGAAGGGAAGATTACGGCCCGGTATCGTTCTTTATCAGGCACATCCGGGCTTTACAGGGGGCAGAGCCCCCGGCCGCGACGCACTTGGCTTTCGTGTGGGAGGGAGCGTTGTGGCCCGGTACCGTTTTTTTGCTTCATATAAAAAGTTGTAGGGGGCAGAGCCCCCGGCCGCGACGCACTTGGCTTTCGTGTGGGAGGGAGTGCTGTGGCCCGGTACCGTTCCTCTTCCTTTATGGGGGGACGGCTCACAGGTACCGAGCGAAATCCGCTTTTTTACACAATAACTAAGAGCGAAGTGGGGGGCACTGTCCCCAGGGGGATACTCTATGAAAATTTTGGCCATTGATTTGGGCGATACGCGCACTGGCATCGCCATATCGGACAACAGTGAATTTTTAGCGTCGCCGGTATGCATTATCACCGAGCGCAATAAGGACGTCTTGCTGGAAAAAATCGCCGATCAGGTAGATCAGCTGGGGGCGTCGGCTTTGGTGATGGGGTATCCCCGCAATATGGACGGTTCCGCTGGACCAAGGGCTCAGCTGTGCGCGCAGTTTGCCGAGCGTCTGGAGGAGAGAACAGGATTGCCCGTCACCCTATGGGACGAGCGTTGCACTACTGTGGTGGCGGCTGGTTATCTCAACACCACCAACGTCCGGGGGAAAAAACGCAAGGCGGTGATAGACGCAGCGGCGGCGTCCATCATCTTGCAGGATTATTTGGATTATCGCCGGGGATAGTACCCCAGCCACGACGCGCCGGGCTTTTGTGGAGAGGGAGGATTGTGGCCCGGTATCTTTCTCTTACTTCACCTGCTAAGAAGCGAAGCGGAAGGGGGCACTGCCCCAAGCAAGTGAGAAACAAAGCCCTACCCTTAGATACCGGGCAGAACCAGCTATTTTTTATGCAACAACTAAGAGCGATGTGGAAGGGGGCACTGCCCCAAGCAAGTGAGAAACAAAGCCCTACCCTTAGGTACCGGGCAGAACTAGCTATTTTTTATGCAACAACTAAGAGCGATGTGGAAGGGGGCACTGCCCCCAAGCAAGTGAGAAACAAAGTTGTGTCCCTAGGTACCGGGCAGAATGGGTTGTTTCGTATGCAATAACTAAGAGCGATATGGCAGGGGACACTGCCCCCAAGCAAGTGAGAAACAAAGTTGTGTCCCTAGGTACCGGGCGGAACCAGCTATTTTTTACGCAATAACTAAGAGCGATGTGGGAAGGGGCACTGCCCCCTGGAAAACAAAACAAAAAAGTGCTTGTAATATGCGGCGAAATAGTGTATAATACGATAGCTGGATGTAATAAAAGCAAGTGGCATTTATGTGTAGTTGTACGTGTATATAGGCATGCGGTCAAGCGGGCCCTGTGCGACAGGGCTCCGTGAACCATGTCAGGCGGGGAACCGAGCAGCATTAAGCGGATGATTCTGTGCGCCGCAGCAAGCCTGTTTGCCCGCATGCCTGTGTGCATGTACTGCCAAGGATGAGGGGTCAGGTATCAGGGGCCAGACGGGTGTTTGACCTCTGATACCTGATCCTTTTCCTTAAGTTGGAGGGGTGAATATGTACCAGGTCCTGTATCGAAAATGGCGTCCAAAGGCGTTTGCAGAGGTGACCGGTCAGCAGCACGTTACCAAGACGTTGCTGCATGAACTGCAATCCGACCGCATCGCCCACGCCTATCTGTTCACAGGCTCCCGCGGTACCGGCAAAACCACCTGCGCCAAAATTTTGGCCAAAGCGGTCAACTGCCTTCATCCTGTCAACGGAGATCCCTGCAACCAATGCGAGATCTGCACCGGCATTGACGACGGTTCCATCCTGGACGTGGTGGAAATCGACGCCGCCAGCAACAACGGCGTGGACAATATCCGCGATCTTAGAGAAGAGGCCACCTTTACCCCTACTGCTGCCAAATACCGGGTGTATATCATCGACGAGGTGCATATGCTGTCCATCGGCGCATTCAACGCTCTGTTAAAGACGTTGGAGGAGCCGCCGGCTCATGTGATCTTCATCTTGGCCACCACCGAGGTCCATAAGTTGCCGGCCACCATCCTGTCCCGCTGCCAGCGGTTTGACTTTAAACGGATCGCGCCGGAGGATATGTCAAAGCGTCTTCATTACGTGGCGGAGCAGGAGGGTATCGACCTGACCGAGGACGGTGCTTTGCTCATAGCCCGCATTGCCGACGGCGCCTTGCGAGACGCTTTGTCCCTGCTAGATCAATGTGCCGGTCAGGGCGGGACGGTGGACGAGCAAGCGGTGACGTCTGCCGCAGGTTTGGCCGGCAGGGAGCATTTGTTCACCCTTTCCAAAGCCGTGCGCACAAACGATGTCCCATTGGCGCTGGAAGTAGTGGACGGGCTGCACAATGCCTCCCGCGATATGGCGCGGGTGTGCGAGGAGCTCATCAACCACTACCGCCATCTTATGCTTATCCGCTCTATGGAGGATGCCAGCCGATATATCGTCTGCTCGTCCCAGGAGCTTGACCAGTTAAAAGAGGAAGCATCTCACTATACCATGCCCGCCATTTTGCACGCCCTGAGCGTGTTGCAGCGGGTTCTGGATCACATGCCGTCGGTGGCAAACCGGCGGGTGGAGATGGAAACGGCTCTGGTCCGCCTGTGTAATCCCCAGTTGGATGGTTCCAACGAGGCCCTTGTGCGGCGGATGGAGAAGCTGGAAAATGCGCTGCGTTCGGGGCGTTTGTCTTCGACTCAAGCGCAGGATCCCGCCTCGTCCGGCGGGCCGGAGGATCCAAAAGAGACTTTGAAACCGGAGGCAGAGGAGAAAATCCCTGCATCCCCAGTTTTGGAGAAAGCGCCGTCCCCGACGCCGGCCCGTAAAAGGGCGCCGTCGGAGGAGGTAGAGCCGGTGCCCTTGGCCTGTTGGCCAGAGGTGCTGTCGGAGCTCTCCCAGACGGCAAAACCACTGCACGGCGTGCTGGACGGTTCGTCAGCCTATGAAGCCGGCAACCGGGTTTTGATCGATGCTCCCAATCCCTTAGCCAAGATCCTCATCAACGAAGCCGAGCATCGGGACGCATTGCGCCAAGCCATCCAGAACCAGACGGGGCGGCGGTATGGGCTCGGCCCCTATCGCCGGGAGGAACATCCCAGCGGGCAGGATCCCATTGCCGCGCTTGAGAAAAAACTGGATGCCCTGGGGATCCCCATGGATAAGAAATCATAGACCTTTATGATCTAAAAAATCAGTTTATTGTTAAGTAGGAGGACGTTAAGATGAAAGCAAGATTACCGCAAGGCTACGGTGGAAGCGGACAAGGAAATATGAACGCCATGATCCGTCAGGCTCAGAAGATGCAGGAGGACATGGAGCGCATCACCGAGGAACTGGAAGAAAAAGAATATAGCGCTACCGTTGGCGGTGACGCCGTCAGCGTAACGGTCACCGGTAAGATGGAAGTCAAATCGGTCAGCATCAAGCCGGAAGTGGTGGATCCCGAGGATGTGGAGATGTTGTCCGACCTGGTGATGGCGGCTGTCAATGAAGCCATCCGCAAGGCCATCGACGAAAAGGATCAGAGAATGGACGCTTTGACCAATGGCGTCAGCATTCCCGGCCTCTTTTAAGCAGTGAGCTATAGCATTGCCCCTTTGTCCAAACTGGTGGAGCAGTTTGAACGTATGCCGGGCATCGGGCATAAGACGGCCCAACGAATGGCATTTCACGTCATGGGTCTGACCAAAGAGCAGGCCCAGGATTTTGCCCAGGCGATTTTGGACGCCAAGGAAAAAATCCGGTGTTGCCAAGTGTGCCAGAATTTGTCCGATGCCCCGGTATGCTCCATCTGCGGCAATGAATCCCGGGATCACAAGGTCATCTGTGTGGTGGAGGATCCCCGGGATGTCATGGCGTTTGAGAAAACCAGGGAGTATGAAGGGCTTTATCATGTATTGCACGGCGTCATCTCGCCTATGGACGGCATCGGTCCAGAACAACTGCGCATCAAGGAGCTTCTCAGCCGGGTGGGTTCCGGAGAGGTGGAGGAGGTCATCATGGCCACTAATCCTACAGTAGAGGGGGAAGCCACCGCCATGTATCTTTCCCGTCTGCTCAAGCCTATGGGCATCAAGGTGACCCGCCTGGCCTACGGCATCCCGGTAGGAGGCAATTTGGAGTACGCCGACGAAGTGACGCTGTCCAGAGCCCTGGAGGGCAGAAGCGAATTGTAAAAATTATTCTTCCATTACGACAATTTAGACGCTTGACAAAGCCGTTTTGCATGCTATAATGAAATATCCCGAAGGAAGGTGAGGCGCATGAAGCCGGCAAAATCCAATATCCGCACCGTTGCCAACAACAAAAAGGCCTTCCATGATTACTTCGTGGAGGAGAGTATGGAGGCCGGTATCGAGCTTTGCGGGACCGAAGTCAAGTCCATCCGCAAAGGCGCTGTCAACCTAAAGGACGCTTGGTGCGAAATCAAGGATGGCGAAATGCTGGTGCGGGGGATGCATATCAGTCCCTATGAGCAGGGGAACATCTTCAATCGGGAACCAACCCGGCCGCGTCGCCTGCTGATGCACAAACGGGAGATTTTACGCCTGTTTGGGCTGGTCAAGCAGGAGGGGCTTACCCTGATCCCATTGTCGGTTTATTTTAAGGGATCCCTTGTCAAAGTACAGGTCGGCCTGTGCAAGGGCAAGAAAAATTACGACAAGCGGGAGGATTTGGCTCGCCGTGCCGCAAAACGGGACATTGATCGCGCTTTAAAGGAGCGGGGGCGGATGTCCTAACAATACGGGGATGCAATGGCTTTCGACGGGGATTGTGAACCACGAGTAGCGAGTAGCGGTGCGGATCCGCTTTAAAAGCCGCAAACTAAACAATAACTGACAACAATCAAGTTGCCTACGCGGCCTAATTAGGCTGCCGTCTCTACCGGGAATACCGCGGCCCGGATAGAGGCGTCGATGAGCGGTGCACGTGAACAGGTGAGTAGCTCTGTAACCTGTCATGATTTAAGAGCTACCGTAGCGTCCAGCCTGCCGATCGGCGGGACGTGAGGGGAATCTTAAAAGACCGGCTGTACTCGAAGAAGCTTGTGGGAATCGGTTTTCGGACAGGGGTTCAATTCCCCTCATCTCCACCATATTAAGGAACAATCTTTAATACAAAAACAGCCTTCCAAATCGGAGGGCTGTTTTTGTATCTATGCCCGGAAAGCCTGATAT
>CAJFOZ010000041.1 GCA_904397895.1 uncultured Clostridia bacterium | reverse complement strand
GGCCGAGGAAATCGCTGTAGAACTGGATATGCCGGTCACAAAAGTGCGGGAGATTATGCGTGTGGCTCAGGAACCCGTATCGTTGGAAACCCCCATCGGTGAGGAAGAGGACAGCCATCTGGGCGACTTTATCCCCGATGACGATGCCCCCGCCCCGGCCGAAGCCGCATCCCATACCCTGCTGAAGGAGCAGCTTTCCACCGTGCTCAGTACCCTGACCCCCCGTGAGGAGAAGGTGTTGCGCCTGCGGTTTGGGCTGGAGGACGGCCGTTCCCGTACTCTGGAAGAGGTGGGACGGGAATTTAACGTTACCCGTGAACGCATCCGTCAGATCGAGGCCAAGGCCTTGCGCAAACTGCGCCATCCCAGCCGCAGCAAAAAACTCAAGGATTTTTTGGATTGATTTTCCCAAGGCAATTTTTATCCCCGGACATATTGTCCGGGGACATTTTTTGCAAGATAAAAACCCAGCTCATCTGAGAAGGCATAGCCTATCTGGATGAGCTGGGTTTTTTCTATTGCTTGGAGATCTCCACGGTTTGCCCTAAGGAAAAGGAGTAAAGCAATAATTGTTTGACAGGCTTTTCCAACACTTGCTCCATGGCATAGGCATAGCGGCGGAGCTGCATGGTATACCGCTGCCGTAGGACTTCAGGATTTAATATAGCATCGGTTTTGTAGTCCACTAGGATAAGGCCGTCCTTTTCCTCCAGCACCAGGTCGGCGACGCCTTGGAGCACCACTTGTTGTTCCCCGCTGTCTGAGACATTGGGATCCAGGTAAGAAGGCGGGAGGAAAACATGAAATTGCAGTTCCCGATGAATCTTGTCGGCCTTTACAATGCGTCCATAAAGGGGGCTTTCAAAAAAATGCCTCACCCTGTTTACATCGATGCAGTCGGCCTCTTTTTGGGAGAGGCGTCCTAAGGATACCAACCGTTTGACTTCCTCTTCCGGATGCACGGAGGCCTTTTCCCAGTCGGACAGCTGCAAAAAGGTGTGCAGTACCGTGCCGCGCTGAGCGGCGTTCAGAGGACGTCCTTCGGCAAAAGCCGGGACAGAAGACGCCACATCCTCCGGCCGGATGCGATGGCTGAGAAGTTCTGACGCTGCCAGCTTAGAGGGGATACGGCTGATCTGTTCGTGGGGGTACGTCCAGCCAAAACGACGGCGGAGCAGACGGGAAAATTCCAAGTCGGGAGAGGCAGGAGAAACGTCCTCCTCTACCGGGCACGAGATGGGAGGGGCATCTTCCAGGAGGATCCTCCAACGACCTTCAGTTTGTACAGTGGAAAGGCCGGGATGGGACGCCAAATCCCGTAGGACTTGGCTGTCGGGATGGCGCAGGGCACACAAAATAAGCCAGTCGGAATATCCCTTGCACCGGCGCAGCACAAACGGAGGAATGGGGCCTTCGGTAGGCAGACTGGACGCCAAGGTGGACACGGTGGCTTCCGGATCCTCCAAGGCCATGGTAAGGATCAGCTTCTCCTTTGCCCGGGTCATGGCCACATACAGCACCCGCATCTCTTCGGACAAAAAGCCCCGTTCGATCTCCAGGGCCACAGCTTCCCGCGGGAGGGTGGTGAACTGACGTCCGTCCGGCATGCGGCGTTTGCATCCCACCCCCAGTTCCGGGTGCAACAGGAAAGAACCGCTGACGTCGCTCCGGTTGAAAGCCACGCCGCATCCCGCTACAATGCAGATGGGAAATTCCAGGCCTTTGGATCCATGGATGCTCAAGATGCGCACCACATCGGCCGCAGGGGGAAGGGCGCTGGCAGGAGGAAGGTCGCTGCCTGATTGCTCCAGTCGATCCAGGAAACGGATGAAATCGCTGAGGCCCCGGTGGCCGTTTTGCTCAAACCGACGGGCATAGTCCAGCAGAAGATGGAGGTTCAGACGGCGGATGTCCCCTCCCGGCATGGCCTGCACCAAAGCTGGATAGGAGAGTTGATCATAAATGCGCAGTATCAATTGATCGACCGGCAGTGTGGCGGCCAAGGTGCGCAGGGAGGCCACTGTGTCCAGAAAACGACGGCATTTGGGATCAATCGCCGCCCTTTGCACCAGGGCGCTGTAAAGGGAGGATTTTTTATCGGTGAGACGGATATCGGCCAGATCGTCGGGGGTAAAGCCGAAGATAGGGGACATCAATGCCGCTAGGAGAGGGATGTCCTGGAGGGGATTGTCCACGACGCGAAGCAGGGAGAGAATGGCGGCAATTTCTTTGGTTTCAAAGAAGCCACCTGATACGTCGGCGTGGGATGGGATGCCCTGGAGCTGGAGCTGCTCCACATAAAGAGAGGCACGGGCCTCTTTGCTGCGGAGCAGGATACAGAAGTCCCGGTAGGACGCCGGCCTAGGACCATCCGGCCCAGAAACCAATACGCCTTCATCCACCATGCGGCGGATACGGGCGGCAATCCACCGGGCCTCGGCCTGATCCCTGGAATCCTCGGCGCCGTTGTAAGAGATAAGGGCCATCTCAGTGACGTCGTCGGCAGGAAAAGAATAGTCCGCACCGCACACTAAAGCCTCTTCATCCGTATAGTCAAGTTCTCCCAATTCACGGGACATCAGCTGAGAAAACACAAAGTTGACTCCATCGGTGACGCCCTTTCGGCTGCGAAAATTGCGGCCCAACGTGATGCGGGCGGGAAAATGTCCCTCCTTCAAAGGGGGGAAAGCGTTTCGACGGCGGAGGAAAATCTCCGGCATGGCTTGGCGGAAACGATAGATGCTTTGTTTTACATCCCCCACCATAAAGAGGTTGTTCTCTTTTTGGGATACCGCCCGGAAAATCATATCTTGGGCTTCGTTGGTGTCTTGGTATTCGTCCACCAACACCTCGTCAAAACGGGAGGCGATATCCAGCGCCTCCTGGGTTTGGCGGTATCCGTCCACCTGGGGCTGGACGAGGATCCGCAAAGCCAGATGTTCCAAATCCCCGAAGTCCAATAATTTGCGATCGGCTTTAAGGGCATCCAAAGTATCGCTGTAAAAAGCTACCGCTTCCATAAGGACATCCATCAGGGGAGCTAAGGCATTCAGATCCTCTTGATACTCCTGCTCCGACATGGAAAATAGGGATTGGAGTCGGGAGAGAATGGAAGAAACATCCTTCTTGACTGCCGCCGCCCGTTCTTTGAGGGGACCACCTTCGCCTTTCTTGATAGGCTTTTGGCGCTCAAAGGATGCCGATTGTAAAAGGGTACAGCAGACATCCCATTTCCGCTGTTGCAACGATTGAGAGAGATTTTTCAGCACCTCCTCCATGGCGCAGAAGGAGGGGGAGAAGGCGGCGTCCACTACGGCATCCACAGAGAGGGAGGCGCGGCAGGACTCCAAAGCTTTATAACAATATTCCACTGCGCTTTGGGCATAGGAGAAAGCGGCTTCTCCCCATTTTGTGTCACAGATGGGGGATGCATTGCGATAATCGGAAGCTTTTTCCTGCATCCACTGCTCAGGGAAAGGGTGGGACCGCACAAATTCATACAACCGATCCACAACACGAATGAGAGGTGTATCGGCTCGTCTGGAGCCTAAGAGGTCGGCTAGGTCGGAGAAGGCGGGATCCCCTCGTTCATAAAAATGTTCCACGGTCTGTTCGGCAGCCTGCTGGCGCAACAGTACCATTTGTGCGTCGGAGGCCAGCTTAAAATCGGGGGCGATGTGGAGAAGATGAAAATGTTCCCTCACAAGATCGGCGCAAAAGCTATGTACAGTGCAAATATGAGCGTTTCCCAAAAGCATCTTCTGGCGGTGGAGGTTAGGATCATGGGGATTTTGGGACAACAGGTCGGTCAGACGGGCCGCCACACGGCCGCGCATCTCAGCCGCTGCCGCCCGGGTAAAGGTCACGACCAGCAGCCGATCGATGTCGCAGGGATGCTGTGGATCGGTAATACGTTCCATCACCCGCTGCACCAATACAGCTGTTTTACCCGATCCGGCCGCCGCCGACACCAACAGGGAACCTCCGCGGGTGGTGATGGCGTCATACTGTTCCGGCGTCCACTTAGTGTTACTCATGGGAACCTCCTCCTTCCCCCTGCCGGATAGCGTCAAAGACTTGATCATTCTTCATGGTTTTTAAAGGACGGTAAGCATCACCGTTTTCCCGGCCGCATACGGCATGATAGGGACAGTACTGACAAGCGTCTACTCCATTGCCTTGGATGGGCAAAGCGGAGATCTCGCCCCCATGCAGATTTTCAGCCATTTGGATTAGAATACGTTTCATATGCTCCTCAATGCGGGCCAATTGTCTGAGGGAGACAAGGCTGGAACGAGCGTCGAACCCGCCGTTTTTGAGAGCCTTTACCGGGATAAATATCCCTTTGGCGCCGGGTTCCATTCCCTGGACGACAACGGGGTCGTCCAGGATAAGGCCGTTCATTTTAAATCCGGCCGTTTTTTTGGAGGCTAAAGTTTTATCATCAGCGTGGCGATCCAGATCCACAGCCGATTCCAAAGCCGGCATGTAAAGAATACCGGCGGGGATAACCGGGCCGTATTTACTGGTATCCCTCCAAAGGGCGATGAGGTAAACCAGCATCTGCATGTTGAGCCCCGAGAGAATATCGGACAACCGGAATTTTTTGGAGCCGGTTTTGTAATCCACAACCCGGACGTAGGAGATGCCGTCCTTCTGCATGATGTCCACACGGTCAATTTTTCCCTCCACCTGGATGCGGTCCCCGCCGGGAAGGGACAGGGTAAAGGGGGAGATTTGTCCTCCTTGTCCCACAGTAAGTTCAAAGTCCGCAGGGACAAAGGAACTTTGCCCCAATTCGGAAAAGAGATGGCGGACGAGAGCCAGGCAGGAACGGGTAAAGCGTTTGAGGAGAGCTTTGAAACGAGGCGTCTTATCCTGCCAGCCGCCCAGATGGGTGCGGACGTATTCATCGGTTACCTCTTCAATGCTGGAAAGCTGTTGATCTACAGAAAGGGCATCCCAGGCGTCGACGGTAAATTGGGACAAGAGGTGTTCCAGCAAGAAATGGGTCATGGAGCCATATTCCAAAGCATTCACCTCAGCCGGACGACGCTCGTTAGCCTGCATCCCGTATTTGCAGAAGTAGGCGAATCGGCAGAGATGGTACTGTTCAATACGGGTGGAGGATAACCGCATGGATCCGCCAAACAACGCCTTTGATTTTTCCGGGTGGTGGAAAGCGATGGGCGTCACATCAGCGCAACGGTCTAAGGCTTCCATCCGATAGGACCATTGGGGAGAAGAGGAGAAGTAGTCCCTCAGAGAACGCACCTGGGGCGTGTTGTCACTGAAATGGGCGGCCAATTGGTCGAAGGCGGGGGATTCCGATTCCACTAGTTCCGTTAAGTCGTGAGGAAGGGTGTGGATCGTGAGGGGGGGAAAACACCGGCGGATTTCCGAGAAGAGGGAAGACGGAGCGGTGCTCTCTCCAGAAAAATTCTGGCGGGTGCAGCTGACATACAGCCCATGGGAAGAGACAGCCAAAGAGGTATAAGCCAAAAATTGTTCCTCATAGGCGCGTTGTGCGGCGGTGTCCGACAAAGGGAGTCCGCAGGCGATGAGCTGCCTGCGTTCGCTGTCCCCCAACAGGCCAGACGACGGGCTGGAAGCGGGAAATTCCCCTTCGTTGGCGCCTACGAGGAATACTACTTTTACATCGGAGGGACGCATCCGGTCAGCACTGCCCAACGCAACTTGATCCAGTCCCTGCGGAATATGGCCCAAGTCACAAGTGGACAGCGCCAGTTGAAGCAGTTCCCGGAACCGGGAAACCGTCATGTCAAAGTGGGAGAGGGTATCGGCAGTTTGATCCAAAAGGCGGATGAAGGAATCCCAAGAGCGGTTGAGTTCATCGGCTAGAGCATGTTCTCCATGGGATTCCAGATCCTCTACCATGGCCCGCAAGGTCTCGGAAGCGGCGATGTCCTCCAGAAAGTTCCATACCGCTTTGGCCATCTGGGCCCCATCGCCCTTTAAGCGTTTGGACAAAGCGGTCAGGGGTGACATAACCTTCTCCCGCAGCCTATTGACGGCCTCCAGGGCGAGAATATCCTCCTGAGCCTCCCCATCCACAAAGCCGCGGGGATTGCCCTGCCAAGGCTCCAGCCAACGGGAACCGGAAATTTTCCACAGTAAGACGTAGTTTTCAAGCACTGCGATGTCCTCGGCACAAAGCCCCATCATACCGGTTTTGCAGGCCCGCAGGATGGCCCCGGTATCCCATCGGCTGTCCACCGCTTCCAGTGCCGACAACACCGCTTGGGGCAAGGGCTTTAACTCCACTTCGACCCGCCGGTCGGCAAAACAGGGGATGCCGTACCGGTGCATGGCTTCGTCCAGGATGCCCAAATAGGGATCGATGGAACGGGCGATAACAGCGATGTCTTTGTACCGCAGCCCCTCCTCCCGGACGAGGCGATGGATAGACCGGGCTACAAAATCCGATTCCTCAAAGGGGTCGGAGGCCTCATAGAGGGTGATGGCCGAAGCGTCGGATTCACAGGGAAGGGAGTCATACCGGAATACGCTGCTTTCCAGTTCCTTCAAACAGGGGGAGGCAAAACGCATAGGCTCATCCAAATAGATAGGGGATGCCATCGAGACTTCCATTTCCTTGGCCATACGGCGCAAATGCTTCCCTGTATCGGCCACCGGGGAGAACAGCCATCCATTGTGGGAGTCATCCAACCGGTCGGTGCACAGGGTGACCCACAGCTCAGACACTTGCCCCATCATTTGTTGCAACACCGACCATTCCTGTCCGGTAAATCCGTTAAAGCCATCCAAAAAGACGGTCCATCCCGTGAGCAGAGGCTTTTGAGAAAGGAGGTGGGCCAAATGGGTGAGATCGTCCATAGGGTCCACATAGCTTTGGGAAACCAAGGCGTCGTATAGGGACAAAACAGCCGACAAATCGGATGTTTTAGAGCCTAGAGGGCCCGATAACATATGAGAAACCAAACCCAGTTGTTCCGGCGAAATGCCGCACATTTTGAATTCCGCTGATGCGGAAAGCATGGACTCAATCATACCAGGGGTTTGGGCCTGAGGGCGATAGACCGTCAGATGATCCTGCGCTTGGGAGAGGGCCATGCTCATGAGCATGGTTCGGCCGCTGTCGTCCAACCGCCTGCCTGGGGCCCCGCCCTCCTGCTGCAACAGACGTTGGGCCAGACGGGTAAAGCTGACCACCTGGACCCTTTGTGCCAATTTGGGCCCCAACTGTGTAAGAAGAGCTCGTTCGCTCTCAAAAGAGAATTGTTCTGGAATTAAGAGCATCAATCGCTGTCCGCCGGCCCTGGCCTGGGAGACGATCTCCTGGCGGATACAGGTGGTTTTCCCAAATCCGGCCCGGCCTAAGATAAGATGAAGCACAAAATTCCCCCTTTTCCATGGCTTAGAGAATGGCAAAAAGGCTGGGGAATGTTCCGGTTCCCACAGCCTTTGACCTTTAGTGGATCCACATGAATGCCGAATGGGCTGATGTGGTGTCTTATTCTGCTTGAGACGGCATCCCTAAAAGGGACTGCGCATTCTGATATAGGATTTTGGAGAGCAGCTCATCCGAAAGCCCCGTGGCTTTTAAATGTTCCACAGCCTTGCCTTGGTCATCCCAAGGGCTGTCGGTTCCGAACAGGATACGGTCAGGATTGAAGTTTTTGAGGATGCGCACGATCTGCTCCTCTTTACACCATCCAAAGGTGAAGCAGGTGTCGATGTAGACATCGGTATCCATAAGATAACGTTCCACATCGTCCCAATACCGCCATCCGCCCAAATGGGCGCACACAAAACGGCAGCCCTTGATGTCGGGCAGGATGCGGCGGATGCGCTCAGGCGTGCAGTGATGGACGTCCGGGAATGCGATATCCTCCCCGGCGTGGACGATGACCGTCAGATCCTCCTCGGCCGCCAGTGCGATGGTTCGCACTGCTTTGACATCGTCGATGAAGAAGCCCTGATAGTCGGGATGCAGCTTGATGCCTTTGAGCCCTGCCTCCTTAATCCGGCGGATATCCCCTTTCAAATCGTCGCTGTCGGGATGGACGCTGCCAAAGGAAGTGATGTTGGGCAGTTTGTCGATCTCAGCGGCAAAGCGGAGGATGGAGGCCGTCTGGGACGGCTTCGTGGCGATGGGTAGCACCACAGAATGATCGATGTGGTTGCGCTCCATAGAGGCGAGCAATGCATCAAGCGTCCCAGGGATGGCGGCTTTGAAGTTGGAGTTACCCTCTAGGATTTCAATGGTACGTCCGGCAATTTTGTCGGGGAATACATGGGTGTGAAAATCGATGACCATGAAAAATGCCTTCTTTCAACAACAAAATGCATCAAATAAAAAGTTCCAAATCAGCATTAAAAATACCGTCCCGGATCAGGATAGGAGCCTCTACCAGGACGCCCGTGGCGTTTTCCACCGCCTGGAGAACCAAGGTGGGATTGATATTGACGCTTGTCCCGGCCGGCAATGTGAGACGCAGACAGGCGAAGCCCTCGTCTTCTTCCACAGAAAAGCGTCGGATATGGGGCTTTACATCCACTTCCTTTTGACCGCCTTTTTTGGTGCGCTTGAGGGCGCAGAGGGCGGGGCGGGACAGCGCATCCGAAAGCAGCGCCGCCGTCTCCTGGACGGTGTGGTCCTGCCACTGGGTATGCAGTTCATAGGAGGCCCAGGCGATGTCCTTGGCCTTCATCACAGGGGGGGCGGCGCTTAAAAAGGTGACGTCCTCCGGCATGTGCTCATTGAGACGCTTTACGGCTTGGTCAAGATCAATATCCTCCACCAAGCGAAGATCCATAGGTTCCCGCAGCCCGATGACGCCTAGGGACAAAGGCAGGGGGAAGGTTAAATACGGGTGCGGGTTAAATCCTTCCGTATACCAAAGTGGAAGATGGGCGCGGCGAACGGCGCGGGCCATGCAGCGGTTGACATCCAGATGGGAGATGAAACGGGCGGCGCCCTTTTTCTCAAAAAAGAATCGGACAGGGATCATCAAAAGCAAGGCCCTCCTTTCAATCGATTGGCGCCGCAGCCGGAGCATTGCAGGCGGCAGTGTGGGGTAGTCTGGCTCTCGTAGGCTTTTTTGGCCTCCCGGATGAGGAAGGATTTGTCCACCCCGTAATCCAGATGATCCCAGGGAAGCACTTCGTCAAAGGGACGGCGGCGATTGGCATAAAAAGCCGGATCGATGCCGCATTGTTCAAAAGCATCCATCCACTTGTCGAACTGGAAGAATTCCTCCCAGCTGTCAAAGGTACAGCCCTTATCGAGGGCGGCCTCCATGACCCTGCCCAATCGACGGTCACCCCGGGCGAACACCGCCTCCAGGAAACTTGTCTCAGCATCGTGCCAGTTGCAGTTGATTTTGCGGGTGGTCAGGGAGGAGACCAGATGTTTCTGCTTCTCCTTGACTACGTCGATGGGATCCTGTGGCTCCCATTGGAAGGGGGTGAAGGGCTTGGGTACAAAGACAGCGCAGGAGATGGTAACCTGTACCCCTTTGCCTTTTGGCTTGTTGGGATTATGATAGTAAAGGTCCACGATGCGCTGGCCCAATTGGGCGATGCCGGCCACGTCGTCCAACGTCTCAGTGGGGAGGCTCAGCATAAAATACAGCTTGACCGACGTATGCCCCCCCTCAAAGGCGATGCGGCAGGTGCGCATGATCTCCTCTTCGGAAACATTTTTATTGATGGCGTCCCGTAACCGTTGGGTACCGGCCTCTGGGGCAAAGGTCAGGCCGCTTTTGCGCACCTTGCTCAGCTGTTCCAAAAGCTCAGGGGAGAAGTTGTCCACCCGCAGGGACGGGAGGGAGAGATTGACCTTCTGTTCCTCACTCCACTGCAATAGATCCGGAAGCAGCTCTTGCAGCCCCGAATAATCGCTGGTGGAAAGAGAAGTCAGGGAAATCTCGTCGTAGCCGGTGGATTCGCAAAGGGCACGGGATTGTTCTCCGATGACTTGGGCGTTCTTCTCCCGGACAGGGCGATAAATAAATCCAGCCTGGCAAAAACGGCATCCCCGGATACAGCCCCTGAAAATCTCGGTCATGGCCCGGTCGTGGACCACCTCGATGTAAGGTACCACAAACTTGTCGGGATAGTAGGTGGAACTCATGTCCTTGACAATGCGTTTTGTCACCTTGGCAGGGGCGCCGTCCAGCGGCGTCACCGCCTGGATGGTGCCGTCCTCATGGTAGGTCACGTCGTATAAAGACGGCACGTATACGCCGGGGATCCGGGCGGCGGCCTTCAAAAACTCCTGTTTGGTACTGCCCATCTCTTTGTATTTAAGATAGAGCTCCGCCACTTCCATGTTGACCTCCTCGCCTTCGCCTAAGATGAAGGCGTCCACAAAGTCACACAGGGGTTCCGGGTTACAGGCGCAAGGGCCTCCGCAGATGACCAGGGGCCACAAATCCTTCCGTTCTTCAGCCCGGATAGGAAGGCCGGCCAAACGGATCATATTCAGGATATTGGTAAAGCTCAGTTCATACTGGAGGGTAAAACAGATCCAGTCGAACTGCCCCACGGGATCCCGGCTCTCCAAGGCGAAAAGGGGGATGCCATGGTTCTCCATTTGCTCCTGCATATCCGGCCACGGGGCGAAGACACGTTCGCACCAGATATCCGGCGACTGGTTGAATAAGCCATATAAAATCTTCATGCCTAAGTGGGACATCCCCACTTCATAGACATCGGGAAAACAAAAGGCAATGCGCATCTTCACTTGAGCCGGGTCCTTGAGGATGCAATTGAGTTCCCCGCCGGAATACCGGCCCGGTTTTTGCACAAGGGGAAGGATACGATCGATTTCTTGGCGCATGAGTACCTCCAAACAGTGTGGGTTCATTGGGATTCTTCTTATAACTATACTAAAAATAGCGATTGTTTTCAATCCCTGTCGAATCCAGATGGGAGGCGTCCACAAAAAAAGCTCCTGCCTCTCCGGCAGCGTCCCATAAGGAAGTAAAAAGAATTTTAGTCGGAACCGGCATGTCAGATTACGCCGGTTC
>CAJFOZ010000040.1 GCA_904397895.1 uncultured Clostridia bacterium | reverse complement strand
TTTGTTGACCCGTTTACGGGTCGCGAGAACAAGAAGGCGTAAAAGGAACCCCTTAAGGGGTAGCCCGAGAAAGAAATGCAGTCGGCAAACCTTTCGGGGCCCCTTAAGGGGCTTTGTCTGTATCAGGCCCTTATAGGGCCTACTCAAGCCTCCGGCTTTGCCTAAAAGAGTTAGATGTGGCAAATTATATGAAATAAAAGTATATAAAGTACATAATATATGCATAATTTCAAAATATATATTGAAAACGAAGAAAATATATATTATAATAATTACGAAATATTTTTTTAAAAGCGTTGTTATTGTTGGTGAAAGAGAAAAGAAATACTATTTTTTATTTTCGGTTTCCATTGACCAGTAAAATCAAATAGAAAACAAAAAGGAGGTTTTGTATGAATTACATTGCTTGATGTGGTCTGCCCGAATGGAGTAAAATGAAAAAATAGTATAAAATCTTTTCCCACATCATAGCTGCCTTATTTGAAAGAGAACCAACTCCAATGTATTTCTCACCACAAAAGGAGGCAGAAACATGGGAATTTTAAAGAAGTTAGTAGCCATCACCATGGCATGCACCATGACGATGACCTTTGTTCCCAGCAACACAATCGCTTTGGAGCCGGAACAATCGGCAACCGATTATGTGGATTACGTCAATCCCTACATTGGAACCGACCACGATCCGGAGATTCACACCAAAGCGTCCAATTTTGGCGGTATGGTGCCGTGGGTATCCACCCCCTTTGGCATGACCAAGTGGACGCCCCAAACCCGTCAAAACAAGATCAGTGGAACAGCTTATCGGTATTGCGATACCGAAATGAGCGGATTCCAGGCTACCCATCAGCCGGCCATCTGGATGGGCGATTTTGGCTATATGACCATGATGCCCGGCATTGATTCTGTAAAGACCAGTGTAGACGAACGAAAATTACCCTTTACCCATGAGGATGAGGTTACGACCCCCTACTATTACTCGGTCAATATGGATGCAGGAGAAGGCCGTTCCATCCAGACGGAAATGACAGCCACATCCCGGACCTCCATTTTGCGGTTTACCTATCCGAAAAATGAGATGGCCAACCTGTATACCGAGATGTCCCGTGACAACAAGATGGGCAGTGTTACCATCGACCCAGAAAAGGGAGAAATCACCGGTTACAACACCGATCGGCAGGACGCGCATCTTTCTGATATTGAACTGCCTAATTTTAAATGCTACTATGTGATTCAGTATTCCAAGCCTTTTCAGGAATACGGCACTGTGCTAAACGGTCAATTACAAGCTGGTCAAACCACGCTGACCGATCAAAATGCCGGTGCTTATGTGACATTTGACGCAGAAGAAAATGAAATGATTGAAGTACGTGTATCTTCCTCCTTTATCAGCCTGGAACAGGCCAGGGAGAATCTGGAACACGAACAAAATATTAGTTCTTCTCCCATCTCCTTTGATGAGATGAAAGAAGAGACAAAAGCCGTCTGGGAAGATAAGCTCAACAATATTGAGATCGAAGGAGCTTCAGACGATGATATGACCATCTTTTATACCGCTATGTATCACGCATTGCTCTTCCCAGTGGAGTTTTCGGAATATGGCCGGTACTACAGCGCCTACGATGACCAGGTTCACGAAGGTGAATCCTATACATCGTTCTCTCTGTGGGACACCTACCGGGCGGAAAACAGCTTCCTGACCTTGGTGGCCCCCGAACGCGTTGATGGTATGATCAATTCTTTACTCAACAACTACTTGGAAGGCGGCTATATGCCCAAATGGCCCAACCCGTCCTACACCAACATCATGATCGGCACCCCAGCCGATTCTCTTGTAGCCGAAGCTGTCAACAAAGGCTTTACCGGTTTTGACCTGGATCTCGCCTATGAAGCCGTGCTCAAAGACGGCATGGTGGCGCCCAAATACGACGATACCCAGCGTTGGGGCGACCGTGCCAATAAAGTGCCTTATGAAGCGAGAGCCGGCCTCAGTTGGATGATGCAGTACGGCTATGTGCCAGAGGATAAAACCGGTGCCTCCGGATCCAATACATTGGAAGGCGCCTATGAAGACTGGTGTATCGCACAGGTGGCTCAGAAGCTGGGTAAACAAGACGATTATGAGTACTTCATCAACCGTTCGCAAAACTACAAAAACCTATTTAATGAGAAAACCGGCCTTCTTCAGAGCCGAGATTCCTACGGCAACTTTGTCGACGGCGGCTGGACCGAAGGCAAACAGATGAACTATGCCTATTGTGTCTTCCAGGATTTTGGCGGATTGATGGAATTGATGGGCGATAATTTCAACAGCGTTTTGGATAATTACTTTGCTACAGGCCAAAATGCCCATGAAAACGAGCCTTCCCATCACTACGCGTATCTCTACGACTTCAGTGGAGAACCCTGGAAAACCCAGCGTACCGTGCGTGAGATCGCCGCAGAAAACTATGCCAATCATCCTGCCGCCGGCCTGACCGGAAACGATGACTGCGGACAGATGTCCAGCTGGTATATTCTCAGCTCCTTGGGCTTCTATCCTGTCAATCCCGCCTCGGCTCAGTACATGATCGGCAGCCCCTTCTTTGACAAGGCTACCATCCACTACGAGGATAAGGACTTTGAGATCATCGCCAACAACAACTCCAAAGAGAACATGTACATCCAGTCGGCGGCCCTCAACGGGGAAGAACTGGATATTCCGGTTTTGACCCACGAGCAAATTGTAAACGGCGGCAAGATCGAGTTTGAGATGGGAGCGGAACCCTCTACTTGGGGTTCTGACTATCGTGTGGAACCTCTTCCCACCTACGAAGATGTTAAGACTCCGGAACTGCCCATCCGTTTGGAACAAAGCAAATTGGAGCACAAAATTGCAGAAGCCAAAATCTTAGAGCAAAATAAATATACCGTTACCTCCTTTTTGAAGATGCAGGATGAAATTGTCGAGGCTCAAAAGGTTTACGACAATGCATCCAGCACCAAGGAAGAAATCCAGGCTGCTTACAATAAACTTTGTGCAGCGGTAGAAGCTCTGGAACCTTCGGCACCCTGCGTAAAAATCTCCTTCAGCGACAAAGCCTCCGCTCCAACTCTCAACAAGGTGTACTTCAAAGGCAAGTGGAACAGTTATGCCACCTACGCCTACTCTGCGCCGGTAAAGGATCCATCTCCCAAGGATTACTATACCATCACCTTTGAAGGCACACAGCTGAAGCTGTACTCCGCCCTGTGCCGCAACCAGGGGATGGGTGCTATTTCCATCGACGGCGGCCCCGAAGTGGAAGTGGACTTCTACCAGGATAAAACAACAGGTGCAGGCGCAGCCATTGGACTGATTTATGAAACGCCTATTTTAGAGCCTGGACAGCACACCGTAAAGGTGCGCGTGGCAGGGAAGGCCACCGGTGATGCCGGAGGCAGCAACCGCAAAGCCATCAGCTTTGCCTATGCGGAAGCGTATTCCCGTAGCCAAGAAGAAACCGAAGCTTTTGAAAAGCTGGAGGCAGCCAAACGTGCCCTGCTTGCTCTTGTGGAACAAGCTTCCGCTATTGACGAAAAGCAGTATACTCCAGAATCCGTCCAGGCTTTGAAAGAGCAGGCAAATGAGGCAAGTATCCTTTTGCGTGATGAGCAAGCACCCTTAGAGACCATTGAGGCAGAGATTCGGCAGGTACAGTCTGCCTTGGATGGATTGGTACAGAGAGAGGTTGTCGTTACTGTGACCCTGAGTGCGGATGGAAACCCTGTAACAGCATTGGTGGATGCGTCAGGAACGCAGCTGAAAGCCGATGTGAGCATTACAGGCAAGGAAACGGCATCGGCGTATGTGGTGTCGGCGCTGTATGATGCATCTGGAAAATTGGCAGATTTATCGATGATGGCTACCCAGGACGGAAATGCCAGCACCTTGCTCGATATCCCCAATGACGTTGACGGCATGACTTATCGTCTGTTTGTATGGAAAGATGGGGTGTTATCACCTCTCTGCGAAAAGACGGAACTTCGCTAACAAAAGAGTAGGGGATCCTGATCCCTTTTATTTCGATCTATGAAAAAAGGCCTTCTGATATGGTACCAGAAGGCCTTTTGCTTTTGATGATGAATGCTTAGCAACCGGCTAGAATTTGTTTGGTTAGATCGGATTGACGCTGCTGGACGGCTTTAAAATCCATGGCCTGGATGTAAAATGCTTCTAATTCGTCGTGGATGGCTTTGGCTTCCAGCATCCGTGAGGAGGCTTCGCCGATGAGCTCACGCACAGCACGTCGGTTAAAGGAAATGCGCTGCCGTTTGAGACGCAGCTTTTCGGTATCGGTAAACCGCTGCAAATGGATACGGCGATAAGGGGTAAGATGAGGCTCATGCCAGGAATTGGCTGTGACAAATCCCAATCCCAGGGACGGGATCAACACATGATCCAACTTGTCGTGGGGAGACATGGAGCAGAAGCAAGAGATAATGTCGTGCCCTGCGGCTAGGGCGTAGGAACGGAGCTGCGCCAGCAAAAAGCGGGAACAAGCGCCGTGCTCATCCTGGATGACGAAAAGACGAGGGCACAGCTTCGCGATGGTCTCTTCAAAGAAGAGAGGCCCCAACGGCGTCACAGCGCTGAGCAGCCGGATGGATTCTTTGCCCATCTGGTCGGAGGCCGGACCCAGTTCACGCCGGGCCAGACGGCTGGCATAACGGCTGATTTTAGCCGTATCCGTACATTCCAAAGCAAAGCGATAGGTATCGGTCTGAAGGCTGCCGGCGGCGGCCAGGAACCGGGTGGCCCGTTCATGGAGAGCCGAACAGGCCTGGGATGTGGCGATAATTTCCTTATAATGCTTGTGAAGGAAGGCATGGTCCCAGTGATCCCCCAGGTTTACGATGGTTTCACAAGCGCCAGGAAACTTAGGCTCCACCACATGAGGAGCAGTGGCATCTAAAAGACAGCATTTTAAACTGGGGAAAACCACGCCGTCCAACGAATCAGGGTCGGAGGAGCAGTGCACCAGTTCAAACGGCACGCCTGTGTCCCCGATGCTTTTGGCGATGCCCTTCATCAGGGAGGATTTACCGGTTCCCGGCCCTCCTTTGATCAAAAAAGCCCGCCATCCATCCGATGGGTCGTACAGCCGATCAAACCGGCCGACAAATCCCACAGGAGAATTGGAACCTAAAAAAAAGCGCGTTCTTAACGCATCATCTTGCATCACAAATTCCCTCCGTTCGGGTGCCTTTTATTGGGTGAAATGGCATCCATCTAGCCCATCTTATTCAAAAAACGGAAAGGGTGATACAATTTTGCGCAGCGGCTTTCCAGCTCCTTTTAAAAGGAGACCGGCTCCAAATCCGAAACAGGGGTGTTGGGACACAGTTCTTTTATCTTGTCCCGAAGGGCGGTGAAGTCGGCGAAGGCCTCCGGCTTCTGGCGCACATTGCGCAGGATAGAGGCGGGATGATAGGTCCCCATCATGAGGATGCCGTTTTTCTCAAAGAATTGGCCATGCTCCTTGGTGACGCGAAAATCCGGTTTGATGAGCTTCATAGCGGCGATACGGCCTAGGCACACCAGGATTTTGGGACGCATGAGATAAAATTGATTGCGCAGCCAACCGATGCAGGCCTCCTGTTCCTCCGGCTTGGGGTCCCGGTTTTCCGGAGGACGGCATTTGACGATGTTGGCAATGTAGATGCTCTCGCGATTTAACCCTACGGCAGCCAGGTATTTGTCCAGCAATTGACCGCCGCGGCCCACAAAAGGTTCCCCTTTCAGGTCCTCCTGCTGGCCGGGGCCTTCCCCCACAAACAGTACTTCAGCCTGACGGTTCCCCACGCCAAACACCACATTGGTACGGGTCTCGCAAAGGGAACATTTGTGACATGAAAGGCACTGAGCCTCCAAATCCTCCCAACTTTTGATCATCTGACAAAACCTCCCCGGAAAACAAGATAGGATCTTTATCATATCATATAGAAAGGTTTCTGTCAGCAGCATCCGGAAGAAAAGGGGAGAAAAAGGGATTGCTTGTCGTCGGCCTTGTAATTTGGGGGAGCGGACGTTATAATAGTACGATGAGGTGATGACAGTGCTTTCTTTGTTTAGTGGAAATATGAGTCAGATTATTTTGTCGATTTTGGTGCGGGCCTTTGTATTGGTAGCCATTTTACCGGTGCACGAATTTGCCCATGCCTATACAGCCCATAAGCTGGGAGACGACACCGGTAAATGGAGCGGCCGCATGACCATTAACCCGGGTGCACATTTGGACCCCTTTGGCTCCCTGATGATCCTGCTGGTGGGCATCGGATGGGCAAAACCCGTGCCGGTCAATCCCCGTAACTTTAAAAATCCCAAATCAGGCATGGCCATCACCGCGCTGGCCGGACCGGTCAGCAATTTGATTATGGGTTTCCTGGCTATGTTGGTACTGCGCCTGGTCAGCTTTATCCCTATGACCTTGCTGGTTTGGCAGGCAGTTTCCTTTTTCTTTACCACCTTGGCCACCATCAACATTTCCTTGGCCGTCTTCAACCTGCTTCCTTGCCCGCCTTTGGACGGTTCCCGTATTGTGAGCTATTTTCTTCCCGACAAGTGGAATTATAAAATCCAGCAGTACGAACGGTATATCTGGATCGGCTTGATGCTGTTGTTGGTGGTAGGCGTTTTGGATTGGCCCCTATCCTTTCTGGGCAACAAGGTGACCAACGGCATGTGGTGGCTGGTGAATTTGCCCTTTAAAGCATTGGGCCTTGTATAAGCGGGGAAGAAGATGGTAAAACTATCCTACAAGCTGCCGGTATTTGAAGGCCCTTTGGATCTTCTGCTCCATCTGATTGCAAAGCATAAGCTCAACATCAACGACATCCCCATCGCCCAGCTGCTGGATCAATATATGCAACACATTGAGGCCATGCAGCAGGCCGATTTGGATGTGGCCAGTGAGTTTATGGAGATGGCGGCCCGGCTTGTGTATATCAAGACAGCGTCGCTATTGCCGCGGCCGGAGGAGTCGGAGCAGCTAAAACGTGAGCTAACCGGCCAGCTTTTGGAGTATCAGGCGGTGCAGGAGGCGGCCGCGCAGCTGGAGGAAAGGGCACGGCGGTCAGGCGGTTTCGATTTGGCAGTAAGGCCGGCTTTGGAACTACCTATTGACCAGACCTACCGCCGTCAGCATTCACCCCGGGTACTGTGGGAGCATTATTTGCTGGCGGCCGGCCGGGGCAAACGCAAGGTGCCTCCGCCGGCGGAGGCGTTTTCCGGCATTGTGTCCCGCAAAATCGTATCGGTTTCCTCCCGCGTGGTGTTTGTCCTCAGGCGCCTTTGGGGCGGCAAGCGGATATCCATGGATGATTTGATCGATGCTTCCCGCAGCCGGTCGGAGATGGTGGCCACCTTTTTGGCTATTTTGGAACTGATCCGGAGCAAGCGGGTGGCTGTCGAGGAGAGCGGGGGGGACACGGTGTTAAAAGCGGACGGTGACGGAAGATGGAAATAAAAGAGTTGCAGGCCGGTATTGAAGCCATCCTGTTTGCCAGCGGCGAAGGCGTGACGGCAGCCCGTTTAAGCGAGGCGTTGGAGGCTGACAAACAAACGGTTGTGCGGCTGATCCAGCAGCTTTCCGACCGGTTGGATGCAGAAGAAAGCGCGCTGTGCATCGTCAAAATGGACGATACCTATCAAATGTGCGCCCGCAGCCAGTACATGCCGGTTATCCGTCGGGCGCTGGAGATCAAGCGGAACGCACCTCTTTCCCAGGCAGCCATGGAGGTTTTGGCGGTGGTGGCGTACAATCAGCCGGTGACCAGGGCCTTTGTGGAACAGGTGCGCGGCGTGGACTGCGCCGGCGTTGTCAACAGCCTGACCGCCAAGGGCCTTTTGGAAGAAAAAGGCCGGCTGGAGCTTCCAGGACGTCCGCTGGTCTATGGGACAACCTCCCATTTCCTCCGATGTTTCGGCCTGCAAAGTCTCAGCGATCTTCCGCCTCTGCCGCGGCAGGAAGGGGATGAGACGTCCCAGGAGGATCATCCAATCCAGGACGAACAAACCGACATCAGCGACATTGGTTAGCAGTGAAAGGGGGACGTCAAAGTGGGATGGTGGATTGCATTGGCCGTACTAGCGGCCATCGTCCTGCTTTTCCTCCTGCCGGTGACCGTCACGGTGGAAGCAAGGCAGCCTGGTGATATCCGGGCCAAGGTTGGATACCTATTTTTCTTTTTCAGATTCCCCAAGGCGAAGAAAGGAAAAAAGAATTCCAAACACCCCAAGAAGCCCGCGTCATCCCAGCAAGAGGAACCCCAGGGAAACGCTTTACAGAAGCTGTTAGCGCAGCGTCCTATCAGTGAAACCGTAAGTTTATTCAAGGAGATCCTGGAGCAAGTAGGACGGGCGGCCCAGTCTATCCTGCGTCATGTGAAAGTAAACCACATTTGCTTTGATATGGCGGTGGCGGGAGAGGATGCTGCCGATACCGCCATTCAATACGGCAAAACCTGTGGGGCGGTGTACTCGGCCTTTGCCGTGGTTTGCAATATGGTAAAGGTGACAGGCATTCGGGAATTCGCCGTTATTCCGGATTTTAGCCAAGGGGCAAAAACCAGGTTTTATCTCCATGTCCGCATTCGGGCACAGCTCCTTATTTTATTGGCGGTTGGCGTGGCGCTGCTCGCACGGTTACTCTGTACAATGATCAAACAAAAAACGGCCTCGGGCCAAACCACACAGGAAAAGGCGGTGCAATCAAAATGAGTGAACATCCTATTCAAGGTATGATGGAAACAACCATGAAGAAAATCCGGGAAATGGTGGATGCCAATACCATTATCGGCAACCCCATTACCTCCCCAGACGGAAGCGTATTGATCCCGGTATCCAAAGTGTCCTACGGTTTTGGTGCAGGGGGCAGCGATTTCCCCTCTAAGACGCAAAAGGATCTGTTTGGCGGCGGAACCGGTATGGGTGTAACCATCACGCCGGTGGCTTTTATCGTGCTGCAAAACGGTGAGACAAGAATGCTCCAGTTGGCCAGTGGCGATGATACCGCATCCAACGTGGTCAAATTGGTGCCGGAACTGTTTGACAAGGTGTCACACTTATTCCAAAAGGAGAAAAAGGAGAAGGACATTTCTCCCGACCTGTGAAAATAAAAGCGGCCACCTGCATATAGATAGGCGAGGCAGGTGGTTGTTTTGCGTAAAATCCTAGCGGTAATGATGACAATTGTTCTCTTGGTGATGATGTGTCCCGTGCCGGCCGAGGGCCAGGAAACCATGCCGCCTACCGTGTCGGCACGGGGAGCGGTGCTCATGGAGTGCAGTACCGGACGGGTGCTCATGGCCGTCAACGAAAAGGAACATTTGGCCATGGCCAGCACTACTAAGATCATGACAGCGCTGCTCACGTTGGAACTAGGGAATCCCAGCCAGGAGATCACCGTCACCGATGAGATGGTCCGGGTAGAGGGCACCGCCATGGGCCTCAGGGCCGGCGACACCGTCAATATGGAAGGCTTGGCGGTGGGGATGCTGCTCCCGTCGGGCAACGACGCGGCTATGGCGGCGGCCATCACACTGGGTGGATCTTTAGAAGGATTCGCCCAGTTGATGAACAAGCGGGCGCAGGAAATCGGGTGCCAGGATACTAATTTCGTCACGCCTTCCGGCTTGGACGCAGAGGAGCATTATTCCTGTGCCTACGATATGGCCCTCATCGCCCGGGAAGCCATGAGCAATCCCACCTTTGCCGGTATTGCCGGTTCCAAGACGGCCAAGGTCACCTTTGGCAATCCACCTCAGGAAAGGACTTTGTCCAACCACAACCGGCTGCTCCGCATTTATGATGGGGCCATTGGGGTCAAAACGGGGTTTACCAAAAAGGCGGGGCGATGTCTGGTATCCTGTGCGGAGCGGGACGGCGTCCGTCTGATAGCGGTGACCCTCAATGACGGCAACGACTGGAAGGATCATCAGGCCATGTTTGACTATGGCTTTTCACTATTATCCACCCAGTCCCTGCCCCCGGTGCCCGACATCACCCTGCCGGTGGTGGGTGGGGATGAACAAAGCCAATTGCTGCGGGTGATAGCGCAGGATGTGCCGACCGCAACCTTGTTTCCGGATGAATTCGACCAGCTGGAACGTACCATCCAGCTACCCCGGTTTGTATACGCGCCGGTAAAGGTGGGCGATCTGCTGGGTAAGGCGGTGTATACCCTAAACGGCCAGCCGGTAGCGGAAACCGACCTCATCGCCGCTGAGGGGATTGGGTATGAGCCTCCTAAATCGGCTTGGGAGAAATTCTGCGGTTTTTGGCAGTGGATATGGGACGGCATCACGGGGTTTTTCTCATGACTATAACGGCGCAAGTCGGCCGTTACATATATACATATAAATCAAGTATGAACCGTCTGCTTTTTAGAAAAGCCGGACGAGGATGTAGAAGCAGTGAGGATACAGCCGAAAAGGCTGATGCAAGGGGGATGACAGTTGAAAAAGGAACAGATTCGCTTACAGAAGTATTTGGCAGACCGGGGAGTGGCTTCCCGGCGCAAAGCGGAGGAACTGATCCAGCAGGGGATGGTAAAAGTAAACGGCCGTCCGGTCAAGCTGGGGGATAAGGTCAATCCCGCTCGGGATTTGGTGACGGTAGGAGGCAAAAAGGTGACGGCCGTCAAGGAGAAGCCGTGCTATATTATGCTGTATAAGCCTAGGGGATACGTCACCACCCTCAGCGATGAGATGGACCGCCGCTGTGTGGCCGACTTGGTCAAGGATGTGGGGAAACGGGTGTATCCCGTGGGACGGCTGGACAGGGAATCGGAGGGCATGCTGCTGCTGACCAATGACGGCGCCTTTGCCCAGTCCATCACCCATCCGTCCAACCACATTCCCAAGACATACCGGGTGACAGTCCGTCCCGGCGTCACAGAGGAACAGATCGACCAATTGAGCATCGGTGTAGAAATCGACGGCCGTAAGACCATGCCCGCCCAGGTGACTTTGCTCACGGAGGAAGAAGGACGGGCGGTGCTGAGCATCGTCATTCATGAGGGACGCAACCGCCAGATCCGCAAGATGTGCGAGGCCGTGGGGCTGGAAGTGGCCCGCCTCAAACGCACCGCTATCGGCCAACTGCGATTGGGGATGCTCAAACCGGGCAAATGGCGTTATCTGCGTCCCGAAGATTTGCAGCGGCTGATGCCGGGTATGCAGGCGGCGTCCGGCGGACGTCCCCAGAGGCGCAGGAGGTGACCGGAGATGCTGGAATTGTTGCCGGTCATCCAAAAGGACAAGCTGGATGATTTGCTTAGAGAGGAAGGCGTTTCTCCAGACGCCCAGGCGCTGGCCGCATGGGAGAGGGGGCGGATGGTGGGATGCGCCACCTTCCAAGTGGAAGGGGAGACAGCCACTATCTTATCCATCCGTTGGGAGGACGACATCGGTTTGCTGGACGGAATCGTCCGCGCAACGGCGGCCTTGTGCTATGAACAAGGTGCACGGCGCATCCAATATGGGGATGAGTCGTGGGAATCCCGGATGAAAATGGTGGGATTTGCCAAAAAGGACGGGGTAATGATGGCAGAGCTGCCAGAATATTTTCAAAAATGCAAAAGTTAGAAAAAAGTCATAAGGATTCCCTTGTTAGATGCTTGACAATATAGTATAATTTAATTTGATTTCGCCAAATAGGATGGTTCTTTGGCAAGAAATGGAGGAACCAAGATGAGCTTGGAAAGCGGACGAAAAATATTGTCGGAAAAACGGGCGGGAATGGGTGAATCCCCGGCCAGAAAACGACTGGAAAAATTGTTTGACCAGGGGACTTTCCTGGAGCTGGATAGCCTTGCTGCAAAAGAAGTAGTGACCGGGTTTGGTTGGGTGGACGGAGCCCCTGTTTATGCGTTTGCCCAAGACAGCACCGTCAACGGCGGCGCCATTGGCCGTGCGCAGGCTGAAAAAATTGCCAAGGTGTATGACCTGGCAATCAAGACCGGCGCTCCTATAGTCGGTGTGTACGATTCCCATGGCGCTTATTTAAAGGAAGGCGCCGACATGATGGCCGCCTTGGGCGATCTGGTGATGAAGGCCAGCCGTCTGTCGGGCGTAGTGCCTCAGATTTCCCTGATCGCCGGCGTGTGCGGGGGATCGGCCGCACTGATGGCTTCTATGGCCGACCTGGTAATTAAGAGCGACGAGGGTGAACTGTTCCTCACTGCCCATGAGGAAGATGAAAAGGCAGCCGGCGTGGTGCATGTGGAGGCAGAAAACGAAGAGGAAGCCATCGCCTCGGTACGCCGCCTCATTAATCTGCTACCCATCAACAACTTAAGTATTGCCCCTGTGGCCGACGCCGCCGAGGCAGCTGGCAACGAAGGTTTGGAGTCGGTGGTAGACGCTGGTTCCATGGTGGAACTGCTGAAAGGCTTTGGCGACAACGTCACCGCAGGTCTTGCCCGTGTGGCAGGCAATGCCGCGGTCGTTGCCGACATCCACGGACAATTGGATGCCGATTCCAGCGTGAAATTGGCCCGCATGGTCCGCATGGCCGATGCATTTGCTTTGCCGGTGGTGACGATGGTGGACTGCGAAGGCTTTGACACCGTGCGGGAAGCCGCCAAGGTGGCCCATACCTATGCAGAGGCCACAACCCCTAAGGTAACGGTGATCACCGGTGCTGCCGTAGGCGCCGCTTATATGGCTTTGGCTGGTAAAGCTGCCGGCGCCGATGTGGTGTTCGCATGGCCGCAGGCTGTGGTTTCAGCCATGAAACCGGAAGCTGCCGTAGAGGTTCTGTGGAACGATAGACTGGCCCAGATGAAGGACCCGCTCAAGGAACGTGTCCAGCTGGTGCAGGAATACAAAGATACCGAGGCTACTCCCTTTGACGCCGCTGAAGCAGGTTATATTGAGAATGTCATCGAGCCTGCTAAGACCCGTGCAAACGTAGTCGCCGCTTTGGACATGCTGGCCGGCAAACGGGTAGCCACCCTGCCCCGCAAGCATTCCAATATGCCGCTGTAAAATGATCTTGTTGATACGATAGAGGAGGCTTTCTCATGAAAAATCTTAGAATTACCGTTAACGGACAGGCCTATGACGTTCAGGTAGAGGAATTAGCTGCCGGTGCAGCTCCTGCACCTGTTGCCGCTCCGGCGCCGGCTCCTGCCGCTGCCCCTGCACCTACCGCTGCCCCTGCACCTACCGCTGCTCCGGCACCCGCTCCTGCCGCCGCCCCTGCACCTGCCGCTCCCGCTGGCTCTGAGATCATTTCTTCTCCCATGCCCGGCACTATCCTGGATATCAAGGTGAAGCCTGGCGACAGTGTGAAGAGAGGCGACATCTTGGTCATCTTGGAAGCTATGAAAATGGAGAATGAAATTATGGCTCCCCACGACGCTGTTGTGGCCAGCGTTATGGTCACCAAGGGTGAAAATGTCGACTCCGGCAAAGAGCTGGTATCGCTCCAGTAACTTTTGGAAAAAGAGGTGCTCAATTTGGCTAAGGTTAAAATTACCGAAACCGTCTTGCGTGATGCCCATCAGTCCCTGATCGCGACACGCATGACCACAGAAGAAATGATTCCCATTCTTGAAGTGCTGGACAGCATCGGTTACCACTCCTTGGAATGCTGGGGCGGAGCTACCTTTGATGCCTGCCTTCGCTTTTTGAATGAGGATCCGTGGGAGAGACTGCGTACCATCCGCAAAAAGGCTCCTAAGACCAAACTCCAGATGCTGTTCCGTGGCCAGAATATGCTGGGCTACCGCCATTACGCCGACGACGTGGTGGAGTATTTTGTCCAAAAATCGGTGGCAAACGGCATCGACATCCTCCGTATCTTCGACGCTTTGAACGATGTCCGTAACCTGCGGACCTCCATCAAGGCCGCCAAGAAGGAGGGTGCTCACGCCCAGGTGGCCATTTCCTACACCACCGGCGACGTGTTTACCGACGAATACTATGTGAAATACGCTAAGGTCTTGGAAGAAGAAGGCGCTGATTCCATCTGCCTTAAGGACATGGCCGGCCTCCTGACGCCCTATGCCACCTATAATCTGGTCAAGGCGCTCAAGAAAGCCGTCAAGATCCCGATCCAGATCCATTCCCACTACACTTCCGGCCTTGCATCCATGGTTATGCTCAAGGCCATCGAAGCTGGTGCCGATATCATCGACACTGCCATTTCCCCGCTGGCTTTGGGTACATCCCATCCGGCTACGGAGTCTATGGTAGCTGCCTTGAAGGGCACGGAGTACGACACCGGCTTGGATCTCAACAAGCTCAATAAAGTGCGTGAATACTTCCAGCCCCTGCGCGAGAAATACATCCAGAGCGGTTTGCTCAACACCAAGATGCTGGGCGTAGACGCCAACACGCTGCTGTATCAGGTTCCTGGCGGCATGCTGTCCAACCTGGTGTCCCAGCTCAAGCAGGCCGGCCGCGAGGATCAGCTGGAAGAAGTGCTGGCTGAAGTGCCGCGGGTCCGTGCCGACGCCGGTTATCCGCCTCTGGTCACTCCGTCTTCCCAGATCGTTGGTACCCAGGCGGTATTCAACGTCATCAATGGCGAGCGTTATAAGATGTGCACCAAGGAGTTCAAGGGTATTGTCCGCGGCGAATACGGCGCCACCCCTGTGCCGATTTCCAAGGAATTCCGCAAGAAGATCATCGGCGATGAGGAAGTCATCACCTGCCGCCCCGCCGATCGTCTTGAGCCCGAGCTGGACAAGCTGCGTGAAGAGTGCAGCCAGTGGATCGAGCAGGAAGAGGACGTGCTGTCCTATGCCCAGTTCGGCCAGGTGGCGGTCAAATTCTTTGAGCAACGCCGCAACAAGAAATATGGCATCGACGGCCATGTTGATATGGAGAAAAAAGTCCATCCCGTGTAAAAGGGTTGGAAATACGATTGAAGTGGTAGAGATTTCTCACTACTTCGGGAAATCAAAAGAGTGGGCCGCCACCTGTTTGACCAGGATCGGGCGGCCTTTTCTTTGATGCAAGGCAACGGGGCAAGGATGCCGACCCAAAGAGGCGGTTGGGCAAAAGGGGATTCGGTTGACAGACGGTCGGGAACCTTGTAAAATAAACGGTAGAAACTAGAAGGAACGGTAGGTCGAAGCTTATGATTCGCAGCATGACCGGTTATGGCCGCGCCCAAGAGGTGCTGGACGGCTTGGATATTACGGTGGAGATCAAATCGGTCAACCACCGTTATTTTGAATTTTCCGCCAGGACACCTCGGGCCTATGGCTTTTTGGATGAAAAGATCAAATCCTATTTGCAGTCCCGGGTCAACCGTGGCAAGGTGGATGTATATGTGGCGGTGGAATCGTTGGACACGGTAGAAGCCCAGGTGGAGATCAATGATACCTTGGCGGCAGGATACGTCAAGGCTCTGCGGGAACTTTCCCAGAGGTACCAGCTGCCCGACGATGTAACGGTATCCACCATCGCGGGGTATCACGATATCTTTACTGTGCGTAAGACCCCGGAGAATGAGGAACGCATCTGGGCGGCGGTGAGCCAGGTCCTCAGCAAGGCTACCGACGACTTTATCGCCATGCGGGAGACAGAGGGAACCCGTATGGCGGAGGATGTCCGCGCCCGTGGGGCGGATATCCTGGAAAAGGTGGCGTTTGTGGAGCAGCGTTCGCCCGAAACGGTGGCGGCTTACCGTACCAAATTGGAGGCCCGTCTCAAAGAGGTGCTGGCCGACAAGACGTTGGACGAGCGCATGATCCTAAACGAAGCGGCCATCTTTGCCGACAAGACCGCCGTAGCGGAGGAGACCATCCGGCTACGCAGCCATATCAGCCAGCTTTATTCCATGCTGGAGGGAGGAAGCCCCATCGGCCGCAAGCTGGACTTTTTGGTCCAGGAGATCAACCGGGAAACCAATACCATCGGATCCAAGGCCCAGGATGTGGAGATTGCCCGTGTGGTAGTGGACATCAAAGCAGAAATTGAAAAAATCCGCGAACAGATTCAAAACATTGAATAAACCGTACTTAGGCGTTACGGGAGGGATGTTTGCATGAAACTCATTAACATTGGATTTGGCAATATGGTGTCGGCAAGCCGGTTGGTAGCCATCGTCAGCCCGGAATCGGCCCCCATCAAGCGCATCATGCAGGATGCCAAGGATCGCGGCGCCCTCATCGACGCAACCTATGGCCGCCGTACCCGCGCCGTCATCATCACCGACAGCGACCATGTGATTTTATCGGCCGTGCAACCCGAGACGGTGGCCAACCGCTTAAACGATCATGAGGACGACGAGGAGTTGGAAGAGGATGAATAAGGGACTGGTAGTGATTTTGTCCGGCCCGTCCGGGTCGGGGAAGGGATCGGTGGTAGGGCGTCTGCTGGAGATGGAGGAGAGCATCCGCCTGTCGGTTTCGGCCACCACAAGAGATCCCCGGGAAGGGGAAATTGCCGGGGTACACTACCACTACATGACCAAGCCCCAATTTGAAGAACTCATCGAACAGGACGGCGTTTTGGAATACGCCCGTTACTGCGATAACTATTATGGAACGCCTGCCGCCCCTGTGCGCCAATGGAGGGAAGAGGGCCGGGACGTACTTTTGGAAATTGAGGTGCAGGGCGCCCGCCAGGTCAAAGGGAAAATTCCGGACGCCGTTACGATTTTCATCATGCCTCCCAGCATGGAGGTGTTGAAAAAACGTCTGGTGGGCCGCAACACAGAGACTGAGGAGGTTGTGCAAAAGCGGCTTGAGACGGCCGTCCATGAGATGCAACAGGCCGGTCAGTATGATTACATTGTGGTAAACGACGATCTTGACGATGCGGCTCGAGATGTGCTGGCCATTTTGTCGGCGGAGAAATCCCGTGCCGCCCATATGACTCATTTTGTTCAGGAGGTACTTAACGATGCTGAAAACGGGAATTGCTGATTTGAAAACCGATGAAAGTTATTATGCTCTAGTCATGGCAATCGCCAAAAGGGCCCGCAGCATTGCGGAAAAGGCAGAGCAGGAAGAGATCCCGCTGACCGAAAAGCCTGTCAGCCTAGCCTTGAAAGAGCTGCGAGAGGGGCATCTTCTCATCACCCATCCCCATCCCGAGGATCAAGAGGACTCCATGCAATGACATTGTCCGTTCCTACAACCTCGATCGCCAATGTGGCGGTGGAAGGGACGGCTTTTCATTTTGATAAGCTATACGGCTACCGGATCCCTGTGGAGCTGATGGGGCGGGTGCAGCCGGGCTGCCGGGTAGTGGTGCCCTTTGGGATGGGCAATCGCAAACGGCAGGGCCTGGTTATGTCCCTGGGCGAGACGGCCGATGTGGAGAAGGTTAAGCCGCTCCATTCGCTATTGGACGAAAGGCCGGTTTTATCCCAGGAGCTTTTGCAGTTGGCCGCCTGGCTTAAGCAGAAGACCTACTGTACGGCCTTTGAATCGGCCAAAGCCATGCTGCCCGCCGGTATGAACATTAATCTATCGGTGAGCTACTGTGCGGCTCCCGACGTCCCGCCGGAGAAGCTTGCAGATCTCAGCGACGAGGGCAAAAGGCTGGTGGAGATGCTCAGGCGCAGCCGCGCTATGGTGACCCGCAGCCGTCTGCTCAAGGTCATGGGGTTGGACGAAAAAAGCCGTTTGCCGGATGAATTAGCCGAACAAGGCGTCATTTTGCGCAGTGATAGCGCTGTCCGTAGGGTAGGGGATTTGACGGTACGCATGGCCCGATTGGCCGATCCTGAGATAGCGGAGCAGCTTCTCAGCGGACCGGATTTAACGCCCAAGCAAAAGAATGTAGTGCGTTTTTTGCAGGAAGCCGGTACCGCTTCCATTAAGGAGATCGGGTATTTTGCCTTTTGCGGCCCTGGCGTGGTAGCGACCTTGGAGCGCAAAGGAGTTGTTTTGTGCTATCAGCATCAAGTATACCGCAATCCCTTCCGGGATCGGGTACAGGGGACGTCCCATCCCATCCAGCTCACACAATCACAACAAGATGTATTTGACCGCCTACTGGCGCAGGTTCGCGCAGGGGGCGGTGTTTCCTTATTACACGGAATTACCGGCAGCGGGAAAACACAGGTGTTTTTGCGTCTGGCCGAAGAGGTGGTGGGGAGCGGCCGTTCGGTCATCGTCATGGTGCCGGAGATCTCGCTGACGCCTCAGACAATGGGACTATTTTATTCCCGCTTTGGCAACCGAGTGGCGGTGGTGCACAGCGGCCTATCGCTGGGGGAACGGTTGGACGAGTGGAAACGCATTAAAAGCGGGGAGGCTACCATCATTGTAGGGACACGTTCGGCTGTGTTCGCCCCTTGTGAAAACATTGGGCTTATCATCATGGATGAGGAACAGGAATCCACCTACAAATCAGAAGCGTCCCCCCGGTTTCACGCCAGGGATGTGGCAAAATTTCGAGCCAAGTGGCACAAGGCGTTGCTTCTTTTGTGTTCGGCCACGCCGTCTCTGGAGAGCTATTATGCCGCTAAGCGCGGGAAGTACTCCCTAAACCAGCTCAAGGAGCGCTACGGCGATGCTATACTTCCCAAGGTAGAGATGGTGGATATGCGGGGGGAACCTCCTGGGGGAGGATCCATCAGCGGTGCGCTTCGGGAGGCATTGGAGCAAAATCTGGAGGCGGGGAATCAGTCGATTTTGCTGCTCAACCGGCGGGGATATAACACATTTGCCTCCTGCCGCAGCTGTGGGGAGGTCATCACCTGCCCTTATTGCAGCATCTCCATGACCTATCACGCCGCCAACGGCCGGTTGATGTGCCATTACTGCGGCCATTCCCAGGAGGTGCCGTCGGTATGTCCCCACTGTGGGGAGGGGCATATCCAGTACACAGGGTTTGGAACCCAACGGGTGGAACAGGAGCTTCAAGAGCTGCTGCCGGGCGCTAGGATAGTCCGCATGGATACCGATACCACGATGTCCCATCTAGCCCATGAAAGCAAGCTGAAATCCTTTGCCCAGGGCCAGTACGACGTTATGATTGGGACGCAGATGGTGGCAAAGGGATTGGATTTTGAAAAGGTAACGTTGGTTGGAGTGATTTTAGCCGACCAGCCGCTATATAATGATGATTATAGGAGCTATGAACGGACTTTCGCCCTGCTCACCCAAGTGGTGGGACGGGCGGGACGACGAGGGACAGAGGGCAGGGCCATCATCCAGACTTATATTCCCGACCATCCCATTCTCCGTCTAGCCGCCAAACAGGACTATGAAGCCTTTTACCAGACCGAAATCGCCACAAGAAAGATGATGTTATACCCTCCGTTTTGCGATATTTGTATGGTGGGGTTCTTAGGGATCAAAGAGCAAAAGGTGGCCGACGGTGCCAGCTGTTTTTTAAAACGATTTACCGATTTTGCATCGCGGGATTACAGTGACTTGCCCTTGCGAGTGCTAGGACCTGCGCCGGCCAGCATCGCGCGGATGAACGGCAAGTATCGTTATCGACTGATCATCAAATGCCGGGATGGGAGACGTTTCCGGGAATTGATGGCCCGGTTGCTCACTGACTTTGGAAAAAATCGAGAATATTCCGACGTCACAGCCTTTGCAGATATGAATCCAGAGGGAATACTATAGGACGTCCGTAAATATTTTTGGCTTTGTCTCCCTCTCTTAGAGCGGTTACAAACTGTTATAAATGATTTAACTTAGAAAGGATTGATTTAGATGGCCATTCGCAATATCGTAAAAGAGGGCGACCCTGTGTTAAAAAAGGTGTCGCGGCCGGTGGAAAAGTTTGATGATCGCCTTCATATTCTGCTTGACGATATGTATGAAACCATGAAAAAGGACGGCGTAGGATTGGCCGCCGTACAGGTAGGCGTACTGCGCCGCGCAGTGGTGATCGACATCGGAGAAGGCCGGATTGAACTCATCAACCCTGAGATCATCGCCCAGGAAGGCGAGCAGCAGGATGTGGAAGGATGTCTGTCCTGTCCGGGCAAATACGGCGTTACCTCCCGCCCCATGCAGGTGACGGTCAAGGCCCAGGATCGCAACGGCGAGTATTTCACCATCACCGGCAGGGAACTGCTGGCCAGGGCCTTGTGCCACGAGATCGACCACCTGGACGGCAAACTTTTCTACAGCCATGTGCTCTATATGCTGGACGACGAAAAATAAGAATGGATGATACAATATGAACATCGTTTTTATGGGGACGCCGGATTTTGCCGTACCCTGCCTGCAAGCGCTGCTTGACGCAGGGCATACGGTGAGCGGCGTCGTGACCCAACCTGATAAGCCCAAAGGACGCAAATACATCCTAACGCCACCGCCGGTCAAGGTACTGGCCGAACAAAAGGGTATTCCGGTTTATCAGCCTATTTCCCTAAAACAAGAGGATTCCTGGGAACCCATCAAGGCCTGGGATCCGGATCTCATCGCGGTGGTGGCCTATGGCAAAATTTTGCCCAAAGCTATCTTGGAACTGCCGCGCTACGGATGCATCAATGTCCATGCCTCCTTGCTGCCCCGGCATCGTGGCGCAGCGCCTATCCAGTGGAGCATCCTTATGGGGGATCAAGAGACCGGCGTCACCACTATGCAGATGGCCGAAGGGCTGGACACCGGCGATATGCTTCTCAAATGCAGCACTCCCATTGATCCCCAGGAGACGGCCGGGGAACTTCACGACCGTCTGATGATCATGGGTGCAAAACTGCTGGTGGACACTGTGGAACGCATCCAAAAAGGGGATATTACCCCTGAAAAACAGGATGACAGCTGTTCCACTTACGCTTCTATGCTGAGCAAATCCATGTGTCCCATCGACTGGACTAGAAGTGCCCAGGAGATCCACAACCAAATCCGGGGCCTGTCTCCTTGGCCCACCGCCACCACTTCCTTGGAGGGCAAAACTTTAAAGGTACACGCTTCCATGGTGGACGGATGCTGTAAAGGAGAGCCCGGCGAAATTATATCGGTAAATCCCTTGACGGTTGTATGTGGAGACGGTAAAGGGCTAAAACTCCTGGAAGTGCAGTACGAAGGCGGCAAACGCATGCCGGCCGATGCATTTTTACGGGGTCATCCGGTCAAAATAGGGATGGTACTGGGCCGGTAAGGCCTAGGACATGACGAATGCAACGACGTTGAAAGGGGAACCTTCATGCCTTATTTCTACATTGATCCCTATTATCTTGTTTTGGTTATTCCAGCTATCCTGCTCTCCCTGCTGGCGCAGGTGAGGGTCAAGAGCACCTTTCATAAATACAGCCAGGTGGGGAACTATCGAGGATTAACTGGCGCTCAAGCGGCTGTCCGTATCCTACAGGACAACGGCATTAACAATGTGACGGTGGAACGGGTGGGCGGTAATCTGACCGATCACTTCGATCCGAAGGCTATGGTGATCCGGTTGTCGGACAGCGTCTATGACAGCTCATCCATTGCAGCCGTAGGGGTAGCCGCCCACGAAGCGGGCCATGCGGTGCAGCATGCGGTAGGATATACGCCCATCCGCATCCGGAATGCCATTGTACCGGTGGTCAACTTTGGTTCGGCACTTTCCTGGCCGCTTGTGTTGTTTGGGATCATTTTCTCTTACTCTTTCCTCATCAACATTGGCATTCTGCTATTCTGTGCCACTTTGGTGTTTCAGATTGTCACCTTGCCGGTGGAGTTTAATG
The DNA here is from genome assembly GCA_904397895.1 of uncultured Clostridia bacterium. Lineage (GTDB taxonomy): Bacteria > Bacillota > Clostridia > Oscillospirales > Acutalibacteraceae > Solibaculum. Next base: position 12,631 of record CAJFOZ010000040.1, on the reverse strand, counting down.
CAAGCAGCCGGGCCATGGCTATTTTAGGTAGTTCGGGAATGCTGTCCGACCAGGAACTCAAAGGCGCACGCAGCGTTTTGACGGCAGCGGCTATGACTTATGTGGCGGCGGTCATCGTCAGCATCGCCCATCTGCTGCGGCTTTTGCTGCTTACAAGGGGGCGTCGCGGTGACTGAACAAAAAGCCAATCCTCGCAAGCTGGCAGTGGAAGCCCTACTAAAATTGGAGCAACAAGAGGGGTACAGCAACCTTATCCTGGACTCCGTGCTGCAAAAATTCAGGATGGACCCTCGGGACGCCGCTTTGTTTTCCGCCTTGTTCTACGGCGTCCTAGAGCGGAAAATCACTTTGGACTATATCATTTCCAAACATTCCAGCAAACCCATCCGCAAACTATCCCCCCAGGTTCTGAATATTCTGCGCACCGCCATCTATCAAATTCGATACTTGGAACGCATCCCGGATTCAGCGGCAGTGGATCAGGCCGTCAAGCTGACGCGTAAATTCAAGCAGACATCGGCCGGCGGATTTGTAAATGCCGTATTGAGGGCCGTACTTCGTCAAGGGGATATCGGTTGGCCGGATGAACAACAGGAACCCATCCGATCTCTTTCTGTCAGGTATTCCGTGCCGGAGGAACTTGTGAAGCTGTGGCTGGAAAGCTATGGGCAGGAGGACACCACCCAGATGCTGGAAGCTTTTCAGCAGCCTCGTCCCATCTACATAAGGGCCAACACCGTCAAGGTGACGGCTGAACAATTGGTGGAACGGCTCAGCAAGGACGGCATTGAAGCGGAAAAAGTTCCGCTGGTTCCCGGAGCGGTGGAGATCAGGGAAAGCGGAAGTGTGGAGAAAATGGCGGCCTTTCAGGAAGGGCTTTTTCACGTACAGGATCTGGCGTCCCAGCTGTGCTGCATGGCGGTGGACCCTCAGAAGGGGGAGACGGTATCGGACGTATGCGCCGCCCCTGGAGGCAAGTCCTTTACCCTGGCCGAGAGGATGCAGGATCAGGGCATGGTATATGCCTTTGATTTACATGAACACCGCGTCAAATTGATGGAACGGGGGGCCGAAAGGTTAGGGCTTATCAGCGTGAAAACAGCGGTCCGGGATGCAGGCGCCCCGGATGAAACCGGGATTTTAGCCGACCGAGTGCTGTGCGATGTGCCCTGTTCGGGACTGGGCGTCATCGGCCGGAAGCCGGAGATCCGGTACAAATCCTTGAAATTCCTTGAAAATCTACCCGATTTGCAATATAATATTCTAAGTTTTTCCTGCCAGATGGTTAAACCTGGGGGAAAATTGGTATACTCTACATGTACGCTGAATCCTGCGGAGAATGAGCAGGTGGTAGAGAGATTCTTAAAAGAGCACGACGAGTTCCAGTTAGGGACGGTGCAAATCCCTTCTTCGATGCTACGGGAGCAGGACGTAGGAAAAGGGATGGCCACCTTAATGCCACATCGTTCAGGCAGCGACGGCTTTTTTGTGGCGTGCTTTGCGAAAAAAACTCATGGAGGAGTCCATGCAAAAAATTGACATCACGGCATTGACCGATCAGCAGCTGAAAGGCGTCATGGCCGATTTGGGCCAGCCGGCCTTCCGGGCAAAACAGGTAAAGGCATGGCTGCAAAAGGGGGTCAACTCCTTTGAGGAGATGACCAACCTGCCCAAAGCCATGCGGGAACGCTTGGTCAATGATTACGATATTCCGTCGGTGCGCATCCGGCAAAAATGGACGTCCCGGCAGGATGAAACGGTTAAATATCTGTTTGAGCTGGGGGACGGCCAGCTGATTGAAGCGGTGTTTATGGTGTATCACTATGGATGCTCCTTATGCATCTCCACCCAGGCGGGATGTAAGATGGGATGCGCCTTTTGCGCCACCGGATTGGGAGGGTACCGGCGCAACTTGAAAAGTTACGAGATGCTGGGAGAAATCCACGCCGCCCAGAGAGACACCGGAAAACGAATCTCCCATGTGGTGCTCATGGGCATGGGGGAGCCGCTGGACAATTACGATGAGGTACTGGACTTCTTAAAGAAGGTCTCGTCGCCCGACGGTCTTAACATTGGGATGCGGCATATTTCCCTCTCCACCTGCGGACTGGTGGATCAAATCAACCGCCTGCGGGAGGAAAAGCTACAACTGACATTGTCGGTATCCCTTCATGCGCCAAACGATAGGATCCGGGATGAGCTGATGCCCGTCAACCACAAGTGGAAGGTGGATGAATTGTTGCGGTCCTGCCGGCAGTACGTCGATGCAACCGGCCGGCGAATCTCCTTTGAATACGCTATGATAAACGGCGTCAACGACAGCGATGCATGCGCTTTGGAGCTTGCGGGGAAACTCAAAGGCATGCTTTGCCATATTAATCTTATTCCAGCCAACGAAGTGCGGGAGAACGACTACCGGCGCAGCAGCCGGCAGCGTTTGGAACGCTTTGCTGAGATTTTGACACAAGCGGGGCTGAATGTCACCGTCCGGCGGAGCCTAGGCGGCGATATCGACGCATCCTGCGGCCAATTGCGCGGCCGCTGTGTGTGAAAGGAGGAGAAGCCTTGCGAATCTTTATGAAGAGTGATGTAGGCCGGGTGCGGCACACGAACCAGGACGACTGCGCGGTAGGATATCTGCCAAACGGCGCTTGGGCTGTGGTGTGCGACGGCATGGGCGGCGCTCAGGGCGGCAATGTGGCCAGTGCCCTGGCAGTGGATCTCATCAGTAGCCAGATTGCATCCTCTTATCGCCCGGGGATGGGGGGCAAATCCATCCGCAATATGCTGGAGGTGGCCTTTGACGCTGCCAATATGAGCATCTTTGAAACCTCCTGCGACATCGATGGTTTGCGTGGTATGGGCACCACCGCCACGGTAGTGGTGGTGGAAGGGGATACTGCTTACATTGCCCATGCAGGCGACAGCCGGGCCTACTTAATTTCAAAGGGCGCCATTTCCCAAGTTACGCGGGATCATTCCATTGTCCAGGAAATGGTGGAGGCCGGCGAGCTGACCCAAAGCCAGGCCCGTACCCATCCCAACAAGCATATGATCACCCGCGCGCTTGGGGTGGATCACGAGGTGGAGATGGACTACTGTGAAGTCCCTGTCCAGGACGGCGATGTGCTGATCCTCTGTACCGACGGCCTATCCAATTATCTGGAGGCCGATGAGATATTGCAAGCGGCGAAAAAGGGGCTCAGGGACCTTTGCGACCGGCTTGTGAGGGAAGCAAACAACCGAGGCGGCAGCGACAACATTACCGTCGCAGTGCTGGCTCTGGCATCATTGCAGGAGTGATTGGTTTGGATAAATACATTGGAAAACGGCTGGATGGCCGTTACGAAATCCTAGAGACCGTCGGCGTCGGCGGCATGGCGGTGGTGTACAAAGCCCACGACCTGATGGACGACCGCATCGTGGCCATCAAGGTGCTCAAAAGCGAATACATGGGCAATGAGGAATTCCGCCGCCGTTTTAAGAATGAGTGCAAAGCCATTGCGGTGTTGGATCATCCCAACATCGTCAAGGTGTACGACGTCAGCTTCGGCGACCGCATTGAGTACATCGTCATGGAGTACATCGACGGTATCACCCTCAAGGAGTACATCGAGCAGCAGAAGGTGGTCCAATGGAAGGACGCGGTGCATTTTACCGTGCAGATTCTCAGGGCCCTCCAGCACGCCCATGACAAGGGGATCATTCATCGGGACATCAAGCCTCAGAACATTATGTTATTGGCCGACGGTACCATCAAGGTGACCGATTTTGGTATCGCCCGTTTTTCCCGCAATACCTCCCATACCTTTAATAGCGAACAGGCTATTGGCTCTGTGCATTACATCAGCCCCGAACAGGCCAGCGGCGAGATCACCGATGAAAAGACCGATTTGTATTCGGTGGGCATTATGCTCTACGAGATGCTGACCGGCCGCCTTCCCTTTGAAGCCGACAGCGCCGTGTCGGTGGCCATCATGCAGATGCAGTCCACCCCCAAGATGCCCCGGGAAATCAATCCCGACATCCCCGAGGGCTTGGAGCAGATCACCATACGAGCCATGCAGAAAAATCCGGCCCAACGGTATCAGTCGGCCGCCGAGATGCTCAAAGACATCGATGAGTTTAAACGGGATCCCAGCATCCATTTTGCCTATAAGTATTTTGTGGATGAGACTCCAACAAGGGTAGTCAACTCCATGAATAAAATCAAGGCTGCTGAAACGGCTAGTCCGGAACCTGAGCCTAAGAAAAAGAAGTCCAATGCCATCCCCATGCTGGCCGGCATTGCATTCGGCGTGGTGCTGTTTATTGTAGCCTTTATCCTGTTGGTGGGCTGGTGGACCGGTTGGTTCAACAGCAGTGAAAAATCCACGGTGGATATGCCGTCCCTCATCGGCATGACTTTGGAGCAGGCCAAGAGCCAGTATCCTGACTTTGAGATTATCCAGGAGACCACCCGTTATGACGATGCTCCCAAGGATGAAATTGTGGAGCAGACACCGTCTGAGGGCACCAATGTCCCCAAGCATCAGCAGGTCAAGGTCATCGTCAGCCTGGGCCCCAAAGGGGACGAGATGCCCAACTTGGCGGGCAAGGAGTTGGCGGAGGCCAAATCCATCTTGAATAAGATGAATGTCCAATACGATATCCAGGAGCGCAAGGACGACGAGACCGCCAAAGGCAGTATCATCTCCACCCAGCCGTCAGCTGGCAGTACCATTACCAAGGATACGTTGGTGACATTGTACGTCAGTTTAGGGCCGGATATCACCACCGTCACGGTACCTCCGGTCAAGGGGTTGTCGGAAGAGGACGCCAAACGAGTACTGGAGAAGAAGGGGCTCAAGATCAGCGCATCTGAAACCCGCAGCAGCGACCGTCCGGAAGGGGAAGTGCTGGATAGTTCCCCCAAGGAAGGCGAAGAGGTGGCGGAAGGCAGTACGGTAAAACTGTACGTCAGCTCCGGCAAAAAAGAGGGCAGCAAGGTAAACATCAGTGTGGGCTTGCCCAACACCAGTACACCTGTGTATCTCAAGGTCTATGTAGGCGGCATCGAACAGGCCGATTTGAGAAGCAGTGAACTGATCCCCAACGTGGCCAGGGAATACAATTTCACCTTGAGCGGAACGGGCACTACCACCGTCACCGTGCGGATCAACACCAGTTCCGGCGGCGGTTTCGACGATTATGTGGTGTATAAAGTGGACTTCGATCAGGGTAAGGTGACGGTGGTCAACCAGTATCCCTTTGACGATCCTAACAAGGGTGGGGCTTCTGAGGCGCCGGCATCGTCGGAACCGTCCGAATCGTCGGGACAGGAAGAAAGCCAACCTGAAGAAGAAAATAATCTGACCGACCGGCTTTGGTAATGGGATGCGTATGGATACAAAACAACTAAATGGAATCATTCAAAAAGGCATCGGCGGCTTCTACTATGTAGAGGCAGCCGATGCTGTCTATGAATGCAGGGCCAGAGGGATCTTCCGCAAGGAAAAAATCACTCCTGTGGCAGGGGATCAGGTGAGAATTACCGTGCAGGAAGGCAGTCTTACCGACGGCAGTGTAGATGAGATCCTGCCTCGTAAGAATGTGTTAAAACGGCCGCCGGTGGCCAATGTGGACCAGCTGTTTGTGGTGGCGTCCTTGGTGGACCCGCTGCCCAACACCCTGCTGATGGATAAATTGATTGGAATAGCGGAACGGCATCACATCGACCCGGTGGTGCTGATCAACAAAAGCGACTTAGAGGATGCCGGGCTTTTATGTCAGATCTATCGGACGGCCGGTATCCCGGTGGTGGCGGTGTCGGCAAGGACTGGCGAGGGTATCGGGCAGGTGCGGGGGATGCTGTCCGGCAAGCTCAATGTGTTTACCGGCAACTCGGGCGTAGGCAAATCCAGCATCCTCAACCGGCTGTTTCCGGAGCTGGAGCTTCCCACCGGCGACATCAGCCGTAAACTGGGGCGTGGACGTCACACCACCCGCCAGGTAGAGCTTTTCCCCTTGGTGGGAGGCGGATATCTGGCCGATACCCCGGGATTCTCCTCGGTGGATCTGGAAAAATGCGAGGTCATCCTCAAGGACGAACTCCCCCACTGTTTCCGGGAATTTGAACCCTACTTAGGGCAATGCCAGTTTACCTCCTGCGCCCACATTGGGGAAAAGGGATGCAAAATAAAGCAAGCGGTGGACGAGGGGAAAATACATCCCTCTCGGTATCAAAACTATGTGGAACTGTACCACCAGGTAAAAAACATAAAAGAGTGGGAGATTCGATGAGACGTTGTGTTATACTGGCTTCCGGCCCGATAGAAGATTGTGAATGCCTGCGCGCTCTTGTGGAAAAGGACGATTTCATCCTCTGTGCCGACGGCGGTTTGCGCCTGGCCCAGCGATTGGGGGTGACTCCCCATCTGGTGGTAGGGGACTTTGATTCTTACCACGGCGTCCTTCCATCGGAAGGCACAGAAGTGTTAAAAGTCCCGCCGGAGAAGGACGACACCGATACTATGTTAGCCGTACGATTGGCCATGAAGCGGGGCTTCCGCCATATCCTGCTTTTGGGCGGGACGGGCGGACGTCTGGATCATACCTTTGCCAATATCCAGGCCATGGCATGGGCGGCGGGACAAGGTGCGTCTTTGTGGATGGCCGACCGTCAAAACGAAGCCACCGTGCTCATGCCGGGCATTCATCGCATTTTAAAAAGAGATGGGTATAAATTGTCCCTCTTTGGCATCGGGGAAGGGGCCTTTGGCATCACATTAAAGGGGCTCCAGTATCCCTTGACCGATGCTACTTTGACTATGACTACCCCGTTGGGGGTAAGCAATGAATGGAAGGACGAGATTGCCCAAATTGAACTGAAAAAAGGCATGCTTTTGCTGATCCTTTCAAAAGACTGACACCAACTTCCCCCCTCCTGCGTATGATGGTAGGGAAAGCGGGGGAAAGAGGTTCCCATCCTCGGATGAGGTCCCTGCCCCGCCTTTGATCCAGGCAGAAGGGCGGCGATAAGATGAGACGATGCAACAACAATGGCAGATCGGGGGGATTCCTAGCCATCGCGTTGGGGATTGGATTGCTGCTTGCCATCCTGCTTCCGTATCAAGCCATTGTATTTGTTACAGCTGCCGCCATCGTCACCTTGGGCGTCCTGTTGCTCAAGGGCTGAATTGTACGGAGGGGTGACCAGTGAAGATCGTAGTCGTGCGCAGTCCCAAATTCCTAAGGGGCATTTTGATGAAGCTATTCGGGATTCGCAAGGAGCATGAGCCGGTGTAAAGAGGCCGGCGCCGGTTAGGATGACTAGGGGCGGCAGGTGCTGCCCCGGTCCTCTGAAACCGGCTTTTTCTTTTTGTGGGAACATGGTATACTATTTTTGAGGGCATAGAATGACCTGGAGGTGGGACGACAAAATGGCCATGTTTGAAAACGACTACATTATGCGTATGATTTGGAGCATCAGCGCGGTGCTTATGCGGGCCAAGGAACTGCTGACCAAACGGGGCGGGAAAGAGGATACCACGATATTGGACTCGGTTTACCGGGATGCATCGGGGCTTAGCGGTGAGCTTATACATATGCTCACCGACGAGGAAGTGGCCAATCTTCTTCACGACGACCCGGCCAAGCTGTTGGCCGCCGCCCATTTGATGTTGGAAGAAGCCCGCTGGTATCAAAACCAGGGGGAGGAGCAGAAGGCGGCTGAACACGGCCGGCGGGCGTGGAAGCTGATGCAGTACTTTCAACAGATCGCCCCGGAGGATGCAAAAGGGCAACGGTTTTGTGATCCCACCCCTTTTGAGCAGTGGAACCCTGAAAAAAATTAAGGAAAAGTATAGAAAAGTCCTTGTATCTTCGCGATACAAGGACTTTTTTCCTTTTGGAATGAATAGGTATGATGACAGAGAAATCCCTCAGCAGCTGAGGGGGATTTTCCCAAGATGGATTTTGTCCCGGGCCTTGCATAGATAGGACAAAGTGCGAATATAGATTTGGTAGAAACATAAGAAGGAGAGGTACTCTTATGGATTTTAACGTCAAACAGGAAACGGTTGCCATCAATGAGGTGGTGTTCGAGGGCAACGCGGAACAGCCGGTGGATCTGGATCTCACCTTGCCCGATTATTGCCCCGATATGGCCCGAGTCCTCAAATGCCAGGTGACCCCTATGATTTCGTCCCGCCAGATGAAAGGGGCGGAGCTGACGGTGGAGGGCAAAACCATCATCCGTCTGCTTTATGTGGACGACGGGATGAAAAGCGTCCACTGTATGGAGCAAAGCACCGCCTTTTCCGCCACCTTCCATTTGAAGACCGAACCTATGTCGCCCATTGTGAAGGTGTCGGCCAGCGTAGACTACGTCAATTGCCGGGCGGTGTCGTCCAGGAGGGCCGATATCCACGGCGCCTTCACCCTTCATGCGCGGGTGCAGGATAAGTGCATGCGCCAAGTCATGGCCGATGCACAGGGCTGCGGCATCCAATTAAACAAAAAGGTGGTGCCGGTCAGCAACATTGTGGGCATGGCCGAACGCCCCTTTACCGTCAGCGAAGTGTTGGATCTCCCACAGGGGAAACCGTCGGCCGTCTCCATCCTGCGCAGCGGATGCGTGGCGCGCGTCACCGATTACAAAGCCATTGCCAACAAGGTCATCGTCAAAGGGGATCTGACCATCCGCACCCTCTATTGCAGCGAAGACGATTCCATGGAGCTTACGGAACACACCATTCCCATCAGCCAGATTGTGGACTTGGAGGGCATCGAGGATGACTGCATCTGTGACGTCCGGTTTGAAGTGATGTCCTGCGACCTTCAGCTCAAGGCCGATTCCAGCGGGGAGAATCGCCTGATTTGTGCGGAGGTGCGGTTGGCGGCGGTGGTATCGGCCTACCGTTCGGCCGAGGTCCCCATGGTATGCGACGCCTATTCCACCGATTACGAGGTGCGATGTGAAAGCCACGAGGTATCCTTGGAAAAGGTGCTGGAGGTCTTGTGCCGGGACAGCACCGCCAAATTCACCTTTGACCTGCCCAGCGACGACATTACAAACATCTGTGACCTGTGGGCCGAAGCCGGTCCGGCCAGCGCGGAGACGTGCGACGGCAAACTGCTCATCAAGGCGCCTCTCACCATCTGCCTGCTGGCCTTGGATTCCTCCTGTACGCCGGTTTACTTTGAACGCACCGCCGAACTCCAGTACGATTGGGAGATCCCATCCGACGTTCAATCGGTTCGGGCCGACCCATGTGTCACGGTTTTGTCGTCCAGCTTTAGCCTTATGGGAGCCGACCGCATCGAGGTGCGGGTGGAATTCCGGGTGGAGGGCTGCATCTACGCCACCTGCCAGCAGCAGGCTATGTGTGGTCTAGAGCCCGACGAGGAACATCCCAAGCAGCGCAAGCAGTCGGCCGCTCTCACCCTTTATTTTGCCGACCAAGGGGAACGGGTGTGGGACATCGCCCGGCGGTACAGCACCTCCGTGGACGCTGTCATGCGGGAGAACGGGTTGGAAGACGACTGCCTCCATGAGCGCGGCATGCTGATGATACCCATCTGCTAGGCGAATGCTTTGAAAGTGACCGTTAAGGGGGAGTAATACGTGGAAGAGCGCAACATTTATCAGGATATCGCCAAGCGGACACAGGGTGATATCTACATCGGGGTGGTAGGACCGGTGCGAACCGGTAAATCCACCTTTATCAAGCGGTTTATGGATACCTTGGTACTGCCCAACATCTCCAGTGGATACCGCCGGGAACGGGCCATCGACGAGCTGCCTCAGTCGGCGGCCGGCCGCACCATCATGACCACCGAGCCCAAGTTTATCCCGGAGGAAGCCGTCCAGGTCACTCTGGAGGGCAACGCCACCTTTAAGATGCGCATGATCGACTGCGTGGGATACATCGTGCCCAGTTCCTTGGGATACATCGAGAACGAACAGCCCCGCATGGTCAAGACCCCGTGGTACGACGAGGAGATCCCCTTCAACATGGCGGCCGAGATCGGCACCCGCAAGGTCATCACCGAGCACTCCACCATCGGATTGGTCATCACCACTGACGGCAGCATCAGCGACATCCCCAGGGAGGAGTACGAGGAGGCTGAGGAACGGGTCATCGGCGAACTACAGGACATCAACAAACCCTTTGTGGTGCTGCTCAACTGCATAGAACCCAATTCGCCCCACGCCACCCAGATGGCCGACCAGCTGACCCAAAAGTACAAGGTACCCGTCATGCCCATCAACTGCCTGGAGCTGGACGAAGAACAGATCCGCAATATCTTAGCCCAGGTGTTGTTTGAATTCCCGGTCAAGGAGGTGTCCATCGACCTGCCCAAGTGGCTGTCGGGCCTTCCTCAGGATCATTGGCTCCGTCAAGCGGTTTACAGCAGCATCCAGGATTCCGCCCGCAGCATCTCCCGCATCTGCGAAGTGGATCAGATTGTAAACGGCGTAAGCCAGTGCGAGTACGTGGAATCGGCCAAGACCGCTTCGGTCAACCTGGGGTCGGGGGGCGCGGTGGTTAGCATCCACATCCGGTCGGACCTTTTCTACCGTATCTTAAGCGAATCCTGCGGCCTGACCATCGAATCGGAAAGCGATCTGCTCTCCTGCATGAGGGAGATGGCCTCCATGAAGCGGGAATACGACAAGGTCAAGGACGCCTTGGACGAAGTGGAGGCCACCGGTTACGGCATCGTCATGCCCACCATGGAACAGCTTTCCCTGGAAGAGCCGGAGATCATGAAACAGGGCGGGCGGTACGGCGTCCGGCTCAAGGCCAGCGCCCCTTCCATCCACATGATGCGGGCCGACATCAACACCGAGGTCACCCCCATCGTGGGCAGCGAGAAACAGTCGGAAGAACTGGTCATGTACCTGCTGCGGGAATTTGAGGAGAACCCCACCAAGATTTGGGAATCCAACATCTTTGGCAAATCCCTGCATGAACTGGTCAACGAGGGCTTGCACAACAAGCTCTACCGCATGCCGTCCGACGCCCGTCTCAAACTCAAGGAGACCATCGAGCGCATCATCAACGAGGGATGCAGCGGACTGATCTGCATCATCCTATAAATGTGAGAAGGCGGGAGAAATCCGGTGGCAGTAGGGCGGGATTGCCGCCAGATCGTGGGTCAAGAGGGCTCACTTGCATCAAACGGCCCAGTTAAAAAGGCAAAAAAGAGAAAAACGCCCGGTGACGAAGGGAATTCGTTGCCGGGCGTTTGCCGTAAAGAGGGATGTTTTGATTGCACAAAACCACAAAGTGGAGTACAGTAAAAACCAAAGGGGGATTTTTTTCTATGAAACTCATTGTCAACGCCGACGATTTTGGATACAGCCGCGCCGTCAACTTTGGCATCGTGGACGCCTATCAATTTGGCGTGGTGCGGTCCTGTAGCATCATGGCCAACATGCCCGCCTTCGACCACGCCGTCCGGTTGGCCAAGGAGCATCCGGAATTGGGGATCGGGGTCCACTTAAACCTGACCTGCGGGAAACCGTTGACCCCCGCCCAAGGGATTGTGGGGCAGGAGGGCTTTTTCCGGAAAAAGGACGATTTGTTTTCCTCCATCGGGGAGGTCCCTTTGGAATCCATCGAGAAAGAGTGGGAGGCCCAAATCATAAAAGTGCAAGGGGCCGGCATCCAGCCCGATCATCTGGATAGCCATCATCATGTCCATATGCTCCGGCCGGTGCTGCCCCTTTTTTTAAAGTTAGCGAGAAAATACCGCCTTCCCGTCCGCCTCTTTGGGCGGGAGTATCTGCCGGGGGAATACAAAGACGTGGTATCGCCCGCCCGGTTCAGCGGCGCATTCCACGGCAAGGGAGCCACTGCGTCCACCATATTGGGGCTGGTGGATGAGGGGGAAGGGGAATCGCTGGAAATCATGGCCCATCCCGGTTACTTGGACGAAGCCATCTTAAAGGGAAGCAGTTACAGCATGCCAAGGCCGCGGGAATTGGATCAATTGACCAGCCCCGACCTCATTCTAAAACTACAAAACAAAGGAGTTGAGCTTGTAACTTTCTCCCAATTGTAGGAAGAGTAGGTAAATTGTCAAGACTAATAAAGACTACGAATTTAATTGTTATTGATTTCAATTTGTTTGTATATATATCGTTCATATTAACAAAAATCTATTGACTTTAAAAGCATCTATGATACAATATAGCCAGAACAAAGCAAAACTACTTTGCTGAGTGAGAGGATGATATAAAATGAAAAAAGTATTGTGCATCGGATCCGTGACCACCGATATCATCGTCAGACCGGTGGACGCGCTTCCCGATCCTGGCACCAACCGCGTGGTGGAGAGTGCAGCCATGTACGTGGGAGGCTGCGCCGCCAATGCCGCCAACGACTTGGGCAAAATGGGCGTCCCGGTCGGTTGTGCCTTTAAAGTGGGGGACGACAATTTCGGTTCCTTTGTCAAACGCACCATGAAAAAGTATAATGTCAATACCGACGGCATTGTGACTGACGGCTCGGTGGACACCACCTGTTCCATTGTATGCGTCTCGTCGGACGGGCAACGGAGTTACTTTTTCAATCCCGGCTCGGCTGCGGCCTACAAAAAGGAGGATCTGGATCTCTCCCTCATCGATCAATACGACATC
>CAJFOZ010000039.1 GCA_904397895.1 uncultured Clostridia bacterium | reverse complement strand
TCCTTGCTACCCGTATCTGATCTTCTTCCAATTGCTTTTTATGTATTCCTGTATTTGCTTCTTATTCCTCCCTACCCTATCCACATACTGAGAAGGCCCGTTGGCACCAAGTTTTTATAATCGGATAAAGGGGATTGATTAATCATCCTCACTCCTTCCGGCATACCATTGGATGCCAAGACAGTTTGATAGGTTGCACGCACTTTCAGATAGTAGGCAAGTAACCTGACATGAATGATAGATATTCCAGTTTGTCCACTATAATTCTTTTGTAAGTATTGGGTTTGGCATTTCTGCCGCCCTCCATACTCCTTTTCATTAGTTCGCCCATTCATGTACTATGGCGCAAAAAGCCATCATGCTCTTCCGGAGTTGAACTACAGTGCCTCTATTTTTCTACATATATTGTGGAGAACAGCTCCCAGTACGCTGCAAATCCAAATGTATTTCCCCGATAGCAGGTACTTTAGAAACAACATTCCTCCAGCTATGCTGTACTTGAGCTCCATCATATTCCCTGAGAAGAAAGGCCCCAACATGATGAGGACGAAAACGATCAGAAAAATCCCCCGTACCCTGTAATGGTAAACCGCCTATCATGTTGCTGCTTTGCGTCTGCCGGCGTGTTCTGCGCCATCACACCCACCAGCTTATGGGGAACGTAAGGTTCTTCCAGATAAGCGATCTCTTCCGGCGTCATCACAAAGTCCACCGCCTTGGCTGTGCCCTCAACATGGTGCAGCTCGGTAGCGCCTACATACTGCTCGCTGGTGCCACTCTGATAACCGATGGCGGTATCGAAGAAATTCACACCCAGTTCCAGCCCCCGCTTGATGATTTCTCGTGAATGCTCCTCATCTAGTGTCCAGCTGTGCTGGCCGTTTTTCGCGTCGCCAAAGCCCATACAGCCCATACAAATGCGTGAAACAGTCAGATCGGAATTTCCTAATTTCGTGTATTGCATACGCTTCTCGCCTTATTCCAAGCCGCTATAGGTTTCGTCATTCACAGCTTCCAGCCACTCATTAGATGTTCCCTCACCGGGAACTTCAACGGCAATATGGGAAAACCAGCTGTCCTTTTTCGCTCCATGCTAGTGTTTCACGTTGGCCGGGATAGCAATGACTGTACCGGGGGTGAGGCTCACAGCTTCCTTGCTCTCTTCCTGATACCAGCCCTCGCCGGCGGTGCAGATCAGCAACTGTCCGCCGCCGCTCTTGGCGTGGTGGATATGCCAATGATTCCGGCATCCGGGCTCAAAGGTAACATTGGCCAGAAATACCGGGCACTTACCCGTTTCTGTTAATGGGTTCAGATAGGAATTGCCGATGAAATACTGGGCATAGACAGTGTTCGCATTGCCCAGGCCGAAAATATTTTCTTTGTCAAATATGGTTTTGTCGTTGATACGTATGAAAAATTCTCTTTTATTAAAATTTAGATATGGGAATAGTTGATTGAGTCAGTTGATACATATGGGCCCCTAAATGCGGATTTTGGGAGTTCTTTCAATCGGGACGGATCATATAAATCATCTACTATGCCCGTCCTGACAAACCATTGTCGCAGGGCTGCTATCAGCCCCCTTGCCGCCATTATCAATCACGCTCAACGCGAATTTGACAGGGATTTCCGCAGGCGATGGCATTGTCCGGAATAGATTCCGTCACCACGCTGCCCGCGCCAATCACCACATTATCCCCGATGGTGACGCCCGGAAGAATGATGCTTCCTCCGCCAATCCAGGTATAGCTGCCAATGTGTACCGGCATCGTTTGCGTCTTCACCGCCGTGGTTCCATCCGGTTCGTGCCAGAAGCGTTCCGCCCCGTTGAGTGCATGAACAGCCGTGTGGATTTTCGCATCCGGCCCAACCATGGTGCATTCCCCAATCACAATCGGCGCGGTATCCAACAGGGTACAGTGCATATTGAGGAAGCTGTTATTTCCAAGATGAATGTTATAACCGTAGTCCATATAAATGGGCTGGTTCACCCGGGCATTCTTTCCAAACGTTCCAAACAGCTCTGACAAAACATGGGCTCGCTCAACGACGTTCTCTGCCGGAATACCGTTGTATTGCCGCATCAGGTTTTTAGCACGGTTCTGCTGTTTCCTCAGTTCTGGTTCACGGGCATCATAGACCTCTCCACTTTGTTTCTTTTCTAACTCGGTCATCCTTTTGACTCCTTCATAGGCCTTGCCTTTTGTTTTTTCTGTAATCAGTATAGTTAATTATTTTCCCATGTAAAATGCTTATATTTCATCACAATCCATGCGTTTTTTGTATGAGTTTCAATATTAAAAGACAGTGGCATCGAACACTCGTTTAAAATGCCCCCTGGGCTCCTGCCCCTTATCTTTCTTTTTGGGAAATCCACTTAATGATGCGTTTGCACGAACATAAACTAAAAACAGTCTGCCACCCAAAAGACACAGGCGGCAGACTTAGCTAGCTATTCTCTATCTGGAAAGGATTCTAACACTTATTTATTTGAGATAGGATCTAAAGAAACTTTCCAGTTTGTCAAAAGGGATGGCGCTTTTCCTATCACCGTCGTACAGGTCGGTGTGTACCGCACCGGGGATAATTAACAGCTCTTTGTTTTCAGGACAAGGATTTCCCTTTATCATATTGGCATAGGCGTCCCGACCCATGTAACAGGAGTGTGCCTTTTCTCCATGCATCACCAGCACTGCGCTGCGGATTTCGCTGCTGTACTGGAGAATGGGCTGGTTCATAAAAGACATACAGCCGATGACGTTCCAACCGCCGTTGGAGTTCAGGGACCTAGGGTGATATCCACGCGATGTCTTATAGTAATCATGGTAGTCTTTCACAAAGAAAGGCGCGTCTTCCGTCACCGGATCCACCACGCCGTCCCCCAAAGCATAGGAACCGTTTTTGTAGTCCTCAAGCCGCTGGGCGTTCAGTGCCACTTTCTTGTTGTAGCGGGCTTCCTCGCCGTCCTCGGCATCAAAATAGCCCTTGGCGTTGATTCGATGGTGGAGAGCACAGTGGCTTTGACTCGGGTGTCCAAGGCCGCTGTGTTCAACGCTAAGCCCCCCCCCAGCCACAGATCCCAATGATCCCGATCTGCTTTGGGTTCACATCATCCCGCAGGGAGAGATAGTCTACAGCAGCCTGGAAGTCTTCGGTGTTGATATCTGGAGAGGCCATATACCGGGGTTGGCCGCCGCTCTCTCCGGTGAAAGAGGGGTCAAATGCGATGGTGAGGAAGCCACGCTCTGCCATTGTCTGGGCATAGAGCCCGGCGGCTTGCTCCTTCACTGCGCTGAAAGGTCCTCACACCGCAATAGCGGCCAGCTTCCCGGACACACCTTTGGGTTGATAGAGATCCGCTGCCAGGGTAATGCCATAACGATTATGAAATGTCACCTTGTCGTGATCTACCTTGTCAATTTGCGGAAAGGTCTTATCCCATTCCTGCGTCAGTTTTAAATTTTCCAACAGTTTCATTTTCCACTCTTCCTTTCTAAGTGTGATAAATTACTCTACTTTTTCAATGCGGATGTCATAGCTGACTTGGAGGGCTTTTAACTGGGAGAGAGGACAGCTCACCCGTCCCAGATTAGAATACAGCCCATAGGAGGCCGACTCCTCTTCATGTCCAAACAGGATAGTAAAATAGGTGCCGTCAAAACTGATGTCACCGTTATGCCAGCCAGTGACCAGTTCTTTTTTGATCCGAGGTAACGGACGATCCATGGCGCCACAGATATCAAATTCATAGCGTCTGGCGTGGATAATACAGGGAAGCCACGCCAACAGTTCCCGTGCGGCTGTGCTGTCATTCAACACACCTGGAATCACGGTACTTCCAAAATGCAAATTGATCTTTGTCTCCATAAACAACCGCTCCTTTCCGTTTTTAATTTTATGGTCAGTACCAGTCGTGCTTTTCATTCCGATCCAGTGCGTTAATTTGATCCATCTCATCCTGAGTCAGCTCAAATCCAAACAGGTCTAGATTCTCCCGTATGTGGTTCGGATTGCTGGAGCCTGGGATGACTACCACACCTTTTTGCAGGTTCCACCGGAGGATGACCTGCGCAGAAGTCACATTATGTGCTTCGGCAATGGCAGAGATCGTTTCATCTCCCAACAGCTCTGCCGTATGCCCCCTGCCGCCAAAAGGATACCAGCCTTGTACTACAGCCCAGGCTCTGGATATAGGGGATCACATCGTTCTCCTGGTAGTAAGGATGGATTTCATTCTGCACCAGAGCCGGGATGATATTTACTTGAGGGAGAAATTCCTCCAGCTCCTCTACATACCAGTTGGATAACCCGGAGTGGATCTTCCCGTCTGCTACTGCCTGCTCCATGGCGTGGTAGGCTTCCACATTCCCGGTTCCGGGGTGGTGTAGGAGCATCATGCCGATATAACCGATATCCAGCTTTTCCATAGCCTCATTAATGGCGGCTGCCGGGCCATCGAACTGGGTGGGATACAGCTTGGTAGTGAGGAAAATCTCCTGATTAGGCAATCCACACCCTCTCACCGCCTGGCCTATGATGTCCTCGTTGCCATACATCTGCGCCCTGTCGATCAGCCGGTATCCCAGTTCCAGAGTTTCCAAAATGGCACGCTTGCCCGCCTGTCCCCGGACATTCCAGGTGCCATAGCCTACCAGTGGCATGGAAATCCCATTGTTTAATTTCACGAATTTCATCATATCGTTTTCCATTATTTTAGCGATGCGCCAAAGGCACGCAGCTCCTCCAGCTTGGTTGGAGAACCATTCTCGCTGCCATGAGCGGTGTATACGCCCATATTCTCCAAGCCCAGATAATCCAGGAAGTCCCCTTGGAAGGAGAACAGCGCCCCCTCATACATCTCTGCATCGCCGGAGCTGAGGATCATAGCCACCTTGGACAGGCGCGGCGGCTTTTGGGGATAGGCCACTGCGTAGAAACGGTCGATGACGCATTTTAGCTGGCCGGACAGGCCATGGTAGTAAATGGGAGAGGCCAGTACCAGCGTATCCGCTTGCTTCAAAAGGTCGTAGATCTGCTGCATGTCGTCCTTTTGAATACACTGTCCATTCCCCCGGGTATGGCAATATTCACAAGCTTGGCAGCCGCCGACCTGTTTTTTACAGACATCCACGGCCTCGACTGTATGGCCCACAGACTGTGCCCCCTCCCGGAATGCCGCTACCATCTGCTTGGTGTTGCCCCCTGGACGTGGGCTTCCGTTTAGTACCAGAATATTCATATTGGATTCCTCCTCAGCGTTCTTCGTTTAAATAATGCTGCACCCTATTGTTTTCAATTTGATAACTCAGGTAGTCCAAGCAGCCAATCCTTCGCTCCTCTGCGTGGCATCGATCCAGTAGAATCTGCCGGTGTTTTTTCAAAAGATACAACGCCTCCCGGTATTGACCAGCTTCCAAAACCTGCACAAAACGCTGGATATCCTCGCTCTCACATCCGGCGTCGCACAGATTCTGGACCACTTTATCCCACTTTGCTTCAATATACTCCGCCATGGACCCACCTCCTGTCTTTCATTTTGACGCGCAAAAGATAAAATACCAAATATATATTTTATCTTTGTTATCATACTTAAAAAGTATATATATTCATGGTATATTCTATTTGTATTCTTCCTAAAAGGAGGGAATTGAATGGATATTCGTGTACTGCAATATTTTCTAATAGTCGTACGGGAAAAGTCCATTTCTGGAGCGGCTGAAGCACTCCACATGACCCAGCCTCCTCTTTCACGGCAGATGAAAGGGTTAGAGGATGAATTAGGCAAACAGCTTTTTGTTCGGGGTAGCCGTAGCCGGAAAATCGCTTTGACAAAAGAAGGAATGCTCCTGCGAAAGCGAGCAGAAGAGATTGTCGCCCTGCTGGAAAAAACAAAAGCCGAGGTAAGCACCTCGAGCCAAAATATCAGCGGAGATATTTATATAGGCAATGGCGAGACAGAAGGGATGCGGCTACTGCTGAAAACAATTCAGCAGGTACAAGCGCAGTATCCGGACATTCACTTCCACTTTTCCAGCGGAGATGGTTACGATGTGACCGACCGGTTGGATCGGGGACTCATTGATTTTGGCACACTGATTGAACCAATCGACATAGGAAAATACGACTATCTCCGCTTACCCCGGCCCGATATCTGGGGGATATTGATGCGAAAAGACCACCCATTAGCTGTTTTGGACTGCATTCATCCGGCGGATCTACGGAATATTCCACTGATGGTCTCCAGACAGATGGCTCAGGAAGGAGGCCTTTCCGGGTGGCTGGGTTATGGCAGCGAGGAATTGAATGTTGTGGCTACCGGCAACCTGGCCTACACTCTGGCTATGGCGGTTGAAGAGGGCATTGGATGTCTGCTGACACTGGATCAGTTGGTTGACGTGTCTGCCGAACGGAACCTCTGCTTTCGACCGTTGGAACCAAAAGTGGAGTCTTGGATGTATCTGGCATGGAAGAAGTATCAGGTATTTACCAGTGCAGCCGAGGTTTTTGTTAATGTGCTGAAACGGAACCTAACAGGATGATCCAATGAACTGCGGGAATGCTTGTCCTGCCAGTTCAGGTCGGCTCGGGTGTAGGGCACAGCGGGCTTGATCTCATACAAATCGCTATCGGTTGCCGCTGCCAGTTTTTCCGCCGCATGTTTTGTCGTACCGCTGGCTGAGAAAAGCTACTAAAGTTTTACTCATAAAATTGAACCTCCTTACGCATTTACAAAATCCATTATTCTACAACTTCAATGGTGATTGTTCCAGACATCTCACTAACCAGCTCTCCGCCGGAGATTACCTGTCCTAGCTCAAACAGGGACGGGTTTTCGTTGTAGTCTCCGTAAAAGAATACCACATCTCCCCAGGGCTCATAGTAAGCCAACGTCCCTGCCCCTGCCTGCGCCAGCGGCGAATTGCTGGTCTCCAGCTCCTGCGGCGGATAAAAGATCTTCTCGTTGGTAGCGTAATCTTCCACCTCGATAGTAAGGGGCAGCTGCTCATAGAGCGAATCTGCGGCTGTTCCGTCGTTTAGTTCATAAATAGCTGTATTTTCACCAAACTGTACGGAAATCTGACGGGATATGTTTTCCGGTTCTTCCACATCTTCTGTTGTAGAAGATTCTTCAGTCGATTCAGCTGGTTCCGATTGTTCTACAATGGAAGATGGCTCCGTTTCAGAAGGAGAAGATTCTGGCGTTGATGTTATCAATGATTCTGAATCGCTAGTTCCGCAGGCGGAAAATGCAAATACCATCATGCAAAGAAGGATTACGCTAAAGAGTTTTTTCATTTCCATGCCCTCCAATTATCAATAGCCAACTCTGAATATTCCTTTGCGAAGAAGACGCTTCCTCCTCATAGCAGTGGAAGATATTGTCAGAAATTACGGCGTCGAGTGCCGCCTCCGTAATCAACTCGACGCTGTTGGCAAGGCCGCCGGTGCCATGAGAGCAGAACAGGTATACCTTTTTATCAGAAAGGTATACCTGTTCTGCTCCAAAAAGGTAAGCAGCGCCATGGGAACGCCATACCACCAGTTAGGATACCCTAGAAATACAGTGTCATATTGGTCAAGGTTTTCTACATCTTCCACCAGTTCCGGACGGGCGTTATCGCCTCGTTCCTGATTGGCCCGATCCAAACAATCATCCCAATTACTTGGATACGGATCCGTTACATGGATAGAGAACAAGTCGCCTCCAGTTTCTTCCTGAACCCAGACTGCCAGCTGCTGCACATTTCCCGGTGGAATCACGCTGGGAGAAGCCACCGCATCCACCTCGTCTGCCAAAATGGCGTTATCCGCCCAGGAAAAGTATGCCACCAGAATTTTGTTTCCCTGTCCCTCATTGACTTCCGACAACCCAGAGCCGGACGCTTCCATTTCTAAAGATCTGCTTTCTGAAGGTTCGGAAGATCGATTGGCCTGATTTTCTGTCGTATTACATGCTGCCAAAGAAAGAACTATAGCGATTGCTAAAAAGAGAGAAAGTATTTTTTTCACTTATTCTGCTTCCGGTTATACCGCACCAAGTTCATTTTCAGCGGTATTGATTTTAAAACGAGAACCTTTTTGGGGTTCTGTTATGATTATAAAACGCCTTCAATTCAATGTCTAATACCTATTGTTTATCTTTTTCAATACGTTTTTTATATGGATAAAGCAAAAAACAAGGACCTTCAAGTCAACCACCTCTTGGAGGTCCTAATATAGGGCAGCGGTTATTCCATTTTTGCTCGAAGCATGTTGATTTCCTGAATAAACAGGGAAGTCGCGGGCGAAAACAAGTGGTTTTTCTTCCAGACCAGCACACTGCGGGTGGTGTGTTCCGGAGCTATCGGAACAAACCGAAGCCGCGGGCTGCTGTGGATGGCCAGCGCACCGTCCAGGCAAAAGGCGCAGCCAAGCCCGGCTTCTACCATCAAAGCGGCATTTGACAGAAGCGTATAACTCAACGGGATTGTTAAATTCTTTTCCTCCCTCTTAATCCAATTCAAAATCTCGTTGCGCACCCGTTCGCGCAGCGGAAGAATCAATGGGTATGCCACAATTTCCTCCGGGGTAATCGTTTCCCTCTCTGCCAGTGGATGGTCGTCCCGCATGAGGATGCCCCAGGTTTCTTTTTGAGAGAGGCGGACAAAATCATATTTTACTGTGTCCACAGGCTCCAATAAAAGCCCCACATCTACCAGACCTTTATCTAACCGATCCTTAATATTATCAGCCATCTCATTGTACAAATGAAATTGAACCAAAGGGTACTTGTCAGAAAACTGCTTAATCAACTTTGCAAACAGACGACTTCCTACCGCTTCGGAGGCCCCGATTGCAATCAAACCGCTGACATCCGCATTTCGTTCTACAAAAGACTGCTCCAAACGGTCAGCCAGCTCGACGATTTCCTCAGCCCTCTGCCGGAAAAAGTTGCCGTCATCCGTCAAGGTCAATCCATTTTTCCCGCGGAGCATCAATGTGGTATCCAGTTCCTTTTCTAAGTCCATGATCTGGCGGCTTAGCGTCGGCTGTGTTACATGCAGAATATTTGCTGCTCGGGTGATGTTCTCTTCCTGTGCCGCTGCTAAAAAATAGCGAAGTGTGCGAAGTTCCATGCTTTCCGCCTCCTTTCCGGTACAATTTTAGTATAACATATCCATATAGAATTCACAACAAACCGATCAATCCATGCAATTATATTATAACTACTTAAGCTACTTTATCTCCTAGAATCAGTCTGTTTCTATGATTTTAATTTATTAACAAATAAGGAACCTTTCGGGAAAAAGCCCATGTTTTACCCAAAATTTCAATCCCCCACTTTTTGCCTGGCTTCTTAAAAAAAGTTGACCTTCCGAAATCTTATCATTCCGGAAGGCAAATCCTCTCTTATGTTTTGGAAGTAGAAAGTTATTCAGGACTGTAAATCATATGTGCAGAACGATTTTTTCCGGGGTCCACTCCGCTTTTACCCTCCGATTGATTTCTTTAACCCCTCTATACCCCTCTCTTTGATAATGAGGGGCTGTTATTTTCCATAGCTGATGGTCCTTTTTGTTATGGTTCATTTGAAATCGGATTGTCTAAATACCGATCGGCTCGATAGTCGTTCATCTTGGCAATGGAAGAATCATCCCCACCGGTTACTTGCGTGTAAGCCTGCGGGACTTCGCCTACAATAATGCTCTCGGCGACGATAAATTCACTGGGTACGTCTATTGTGATGTTCTGCCCAGCCATGATGACAACAAACTGGGTATCCAATTTAAGGACAAGCTGATGAAGCACCTGATTGATACCGGCATCGGAAAATTCACTTTCGATCTGTGGCACGATACTACCGGCCATTTGAAGTTTAGCGTGAAGGTTGGGGCCAAAGCCGGAAAGCAGATTATCCCCAAAGAGGCTACCTAAGGGGATATCAATCATAGGATTCTCTAAATTTACCAATTGATCCTGTACCTTTTGGCTGATGCTGGCTTTGAGATGATTCATCTGGACAATATTGGTCTCAATGGAGGTAACGTTATCTTGGGAATCAGTGGTAAGATGAATGAGACTGTCGTAGCTAACTTGTTGTTCACTAAGCACCTCCACAACAGCTTCATTGACCGCCTCATTGACCACAATGCGGGATTGATTGGTGGCCATATCGACAAGCACCGGGCGGATACGAGCCTGGATAATAAGAAACAGTCCCAGAAGGAAGACCACAACCACCAGCAGTTTGATCTTGAAGGAAGATTTGCTTTTTTTATGGGGACGTCGTCTCATACCTCTCCCCCCTATTTTAGAGTGAACTCTAGTTTCAGTATAGCAAACACTCTAAAATAGGTGACAAATCTCAGAAAAACAAAAATGCAGCCTATGGGACATACCAGTCCATAGGCTGCATTTTCAGATCAAAAAGATTTTATTTACTCCTGTTCAAAAGCATCCTTACCGGCGCCGCAGACAGGGCAGACAAAATCATCCGGAACATCGGCCCAAGCAGTGCCGGGAGCAATGCCGTTATCAGGATCGCCCAGTTCCTCATCGTAAACATAACCGCAGATGGTGCAAACATATCTTGCCATAATGAAAACCTCCTTTTATGAATGATATTAGGATTACTATAACACGGAAAATTATTCTTGCAAAGGGATTTTTGAAAAAATATCGAGAAATTCCCCTTTTTTTATCCACTTAGCAAAAGTCAAAACCTCCGGCAAAGCCGGGGCAATCCTAAGTTTCTTCCGCAGGTTGCTTACATGATTGTTGACAGCCTTGCGGAAGTAATAGATATAATCCTCCTACCATACAAAATTCAAAATCATTTCGTAGGAATCCATGCGCCTGGGGTGTTGGATGCGCAAAAAGAAGATGTCAAATTCCTTGACTGTCAGCGGGATTATTTGGCTCCGCACCGTAATAAGGCGCTGCTCTAAACAGAAATATAAATCACCTGCCCGGATTTCTGCCAGGGGCTGGCCCAGCAAGGAATACTGTTCTTGGAAAACGATGGCGTATGGGATAGCATCCGGACTATCGCTAGCTTCATAGTCACGAATAAGTTGTGCTAGTTCCTCCTTATGTTTGGGAAAGAGAAGGGCAATCAGCTTTTCATCGATCTGTCTGCCGGATCCTGCAAGTCCAGTACGGCTAATTTCCCATGTTGTCACCGCCTCTTTTAGTAGTAAAAATTAACTGTCTTTTTTCAAACTTTGCAAAAAATCCAGAAGAATCCAGCCCAATCAAACAAACAATTAACCCACTTGGAATCAGTACCCAATAGGCGCTGCCTGCAAACTGGTCGAACAAGGCCCCGTAAACAATCTGTCCTGCCGGCTGCGCACACATAGAGAGCGTAAATACATAGGACATCACCTTACCCATCAAATGATCCGGTGTTCGTTGCTGTATGATAGAAATGGCATAG
>CAJFOZ010000038.1 GCA_904397895.1 uncultured Clostridia bacterium | reverse complement strand
GTAGAAATCTTCTACCGCTTTATCGGCAAAATCGAATGACACATCTTGAGATACCCAACAATATCTTTAACTAAGGGAAACTGGAAGGGGATTGCCGGACGTCAGTATTGTAGCCGATCTAGCCGGTGCCCTCAACGTATCGGTAGTGGAGCTGTTGACAGGGGAATACATCCACAATCAGAACCGTGCAGGCAATATGAATAAATTGTCCTTTTTTGTATGTCCTATCTGCGGCAATGTGATCCAGGCCATTGGCAAGGGGGCCTTTAGCTGTTGTGGCGTCCTCCTGCCCGCTCTGGAGCCCGAGGACGGCGATGAAAATCACGTCATCCAGGTGGAGTCTGTGGATGGGGAACACTATGTTTCACTCGGTCATGACATGACGAAAAATCATTTTATTTCTTTTGTGGCATATGTGACATCCAGCCAAGTTCAGATGGTCAAACTCTATCCCGAGCAAAACGCCGAGGCACGTTTTACCAAACGGGGCAGGGGGATCGTCTATGCCTACTGTAATAAGCATGGCCTATACCGTGTGCGAGTTTAGTAGAAAAGAAAACGCCCATCCTAAACCGAAAGGGAAAAGGATGGGCGTTTATTATCAGAAGTAGAACGACATCCCTTACCGAAGAGCCACATTCAAAGTGACGTTATCGTCTGTAAGGACCAGGGTGAGCGGCTTATCGGAGGAGGAAACCTCAGACGGGACCTCAAAGGCAATGCAGCCGGTGACAGAGGTAAGGGGATTGAGCTGCTTATCATGTAGATCGTCTTCGTACCCAATCAGGCGGGAAGCGGAGTATTCATAGTCACCGTCATAAAGGATTTTGATCTTGGTATTTTCCAAGCTGATGGTGGGGAGGAACGTCTCCGACTCCTTGCCGGTATTTTTGACCGTGATGGCCACTTCAGCGTAGACATTGCCTTCATCGGGAGTGAAAGCTAAATAAGGAGAAGTGCTGATTTCCTCTTTGAATTCCACACCGTCAATCGAGATTTCCCAGTCGTTTAGCTTGATGAGATCGCCTATAGCAAAGGTTTCCTCGGCCTCGCCGTCGATACTGCCGGACTGACCTTGAGAGGTCTCCGATTGAGCAGATCCGGCTTCCGAAGCAGCCTCCGAGGCAGCTTCCGACTGAGCGGCGCCAGCGCTGGAACTTTCAATTTTTTCCGGTTCTTTTTTACCTTGGCAGGAGGCCAAAGAAACCGCCAGAATCATAGTCATAACAAGTGCAAGTAGTTTTTTCAAAAAAATCATCCTTCCATTCTTTCTCCCGATCAATCAAGTGTTGATCATTTGTTCGGTTCCAGTAGACTATAGCATAAACATGCAAAATATTCAAGTGAAATTAAATCACATGCCAAAATGCAAAAAGCCCGTTTCCAGGGGAGTGATCCCCAGAAATAGGCTTTTTATGTATAAATACCGGGACTAGGACAGAATCAATTGAGCCGTAGTCAATGTGAGGTATTGCCCATCCTCGACAGTGACACTGGTTTCGGAATCAAAACGCTGAGTGTCCAACACAGAATTCAGACGATGGAGGCTGTCAGACTCAATAGAGACAAGACCGGTTTTGCCCTCGGCAGGGCGGAGGGTATAGGTGCCGGCGGGGATATCGGTTCCTACTAAGTACATGCCGCTGGATAGCACGCCTGAGGAAGTGTCCACGGCAGGGGCCTCCTCTATGGGATATATGGTACACCGCTCTGTGGTCAAATAGAAGTAGTCCTTTACGGTGACAATGCTGCGGTTTAGCACCACACCGTTGGCAAAAGTTGCGCCTCCGCTGCCTGGCGCGCTGTAGGTAACGGAAAAGTAGCCGCTTTGATCGGCGTCATCCTGGATCAGAACATATTCCCCTGCCGGCAAATCCACCCCGATTTCATAAATGTCAGGCTCCTCATAGCTGGAGGGGACTTCTTCATTTTCCGCCTGCTCCCACTGTTTTTCTATCCAGGAAGCGCTGGTAAATCCCAAACTTCCCAGACAGGATTCTGGGTCGCATTGGTAGAGATAAATCCGGGAGCCATCGGCGTTGTAGACGGCCATAGGCTCGATTAAACCTTCATCCGCTAGCCCCAGGAGGTCGGAAAGCTCATAATAATCGGTGTTTTGGGAATCCAGCAGCCCGATCAATGCCTCCACGTAGTGATGATAGGTTATCCAATAGGCGTTATCGGTGTCTAGCTCAAAAACAACCGCCTGGATATAATCGGTTTTCTTGTCACAATAAAGGATCACTTTTAGGTTGAGATCCACCGAGACCTCAAAAGAGGAAAGGTTTGTATCAAAAGAGCTATACCGGTCCTCGATGAATTCACCCAATGGATTTTTATAAGACGGAAGCAACTGATTAAAATAGCGGCGAAACTCATCGGGAGTAATCTCAAACATATCGTTTTCAAATTTGACAGTGGGAATGGTCACCGGCTGGGCCGTTTCAGGGGAACCCTCTGATACGAAGGATTCCCCTGGCATTTGGGAAGATACCTGGGCCGATGGACGGCTTGGGGACGGTATGGGACGATCAATCCGCCGCCATACGGTAAAGGTGCAGCTGGAACATAATACACAGAGAAAAGATACCGCAAAAAGCAAACATATGATTTTCTTCATTCTTCTCCCTCCTCCTTTTATAGATAAGATACAATAAAATTTCCAAAATAGCAAGTTAAATATGTGGATAATAGTCACATTTTAAACATTATAGCAAGATGACGACAAAAAAGCCCCCTTTGTTGTTTAAAACAAAGGGGGCTTTTCCCTCAAAAAGTCACAGGTATTGTTTCATGCGTTCGATATTGTCCTGTTCCTGGCGGATAAGACGGTTGGCCATGTTGCGGACTGGGTCGTCGATATCGGAATGTTCCCGCACCTGTTTGGTCATCTGGACGATGCCCATGGTGCTGCCGTTGATCATCATCTCGGCGATGTGGCTGGGGGTGGAGTCGATGAGGGTGTTGACCTGGATGGAACCCCACAGGGACGCTTTGGACAAAGGCCCGTTGTCGATGGGGGAGGTGCCGCGCTGAGCCAATTCCTGACGGGCTTGGCTGGCGAATTGGCTGTACTGTTCGCTCTGGGTGGTGAGATCGGATTTCAGCTGTTTGTCATTCACCTTTTTGCTGACGGTGTCGATGGCGTCGATGCCCATCTTACTGTTTTGATAGATTTCGTTGAGAAGCGCTACATTGCAGTTTTGTTCCATAAAAGAACCCTCCTAATTCATTTACCCTTAGGGAAAAATCATTCCCCATAGTAGGCTTGTTTATAGATGTCGGCCAGTTCGGAGACCAGCGGCATCCGCGGATTGACGGTGGTGCATTGATCCTCAAAAGCTTTGTCGGCCAAGGCGTCCACCTTGCTCATAAAGTCGGCTTCGTCCACGCCGGCTTCCCGGATGGAGGCCGGCATGCCCACCTGACGGTTTAATTCCTTGACGGCCTTGATAAGATTTTCCACACTCTCCTCAGTGGTATCGCCGGCTAGCCCCAGATGCTTGGCGATTTCGGCGTACTTTTTGTCGGCAATAAAGGTTTCGTACTTGGGCCAGGCCACAAACTTGGTGGGCATGGAGGCGTTGTACCGGATAACATAGGGCAACAGGATAGCATTGGCACGCCCGTGGGCCAGCTGATGGTACTCGCTGCCAAGCTTATGGGCCAAGGAGTGGTTGATGCCTAAAAACGCATTGGTAAAAGCCATCCCGGCGATGCAGGAGGCGTTGTGCATCTTCTCCCGGGCCACGGGATCTTTGGCGCCGTTCTGATAGGAGCGGGGCAGGTACTGGAACACCATCTCGATGGCCTTGATGGCTAGGCCGTCGGTATAGTCGGAGGCCAGGGTGGAGACGTAGGCCTCCACAGCGTGGGTCAAGACGTCGATACCGGTGTCGGCGGTACTGATAGGTGGCATGGTCATGGCGAACTGGGGATCGATGATGGCCACATCGGGGGTAAGCTCGTAGTCGGCCAAGGGGTATTTGATGTTGCCGCTTTTGTTGTCGGTGATGACCGAGAAGCAGGTGACTTCCGACCCAGTGCCAGAGGTGGTGGGGATGGCTACAAATTGCGCCTTGTCGCCCAGACGGGGGAAGGAGAAGGTGCGTTTGCGGATATCCATAAACTTAAGGCGCATGCCGCCAAAGGAGGTGTCGGGGTGCTCGTAAAAGAGCCACATGCCTTTGGCGGCGTCGATGGCCGATCCGCCGCCCAGGGCGATGATGACGTCGGGCTGGAAGTCGCACATTGCTTCCACGCCCTTCATAATGGTTTCCACCGATGGGTTAGGTTCCACATCGGAGTAGATTTCACTGTGACAGTACTCCTCCCGTTTGCGCAGGTAGTAGAGCACCTTATCCACATAGCCCAATTTGACCATGGTGGGGTCAGTGACGATAAAGGCCCGCTGGATGTGGGGCATCTTCTCCAGGTACTGGATGGAGTTATTCTCAAAGTAGATCTTGGGCGGCACCTTGAACCACTGCATGTTGACCCTCCTTTTTGCCAGGCGCTTGCGGTTGATGAGGTTGACAGAGGAGACGTTGGAAGTGGTAGAATTGCGGCCAAAGGAGCCGCATCCCAAGGTGAGGGAGGGGGTATTGGTATTGTAGATGTCGCCGATGGCGCCCTGGGAGGAAGGGGAATTGCAGATGACGCGTCCAACCTTCATCTCCCGGCCGTAGGCCTTGAGCAGTTCCGGGTCGCTTGAATGGATGACGGCCGAGTGCCCTAGTCCGCCCAGTTCCAGCATGGCCTTGGCTTTGGCGAAGCCCTCACGCCAATCCTTTACCACGAAATAGGCCAGAACAGGGGATAACTTTTCCCGGGAAAGGGGATATTCAGGTCCTACGTCGGGAAGGCGCGCAATGAGGATCTTTGTGTCCTCGGGGACAGTGACGCCGGCTTGTGCGGCAATCCAAGCGGCCGGTTTGCCCACCACATCGGGATTGACGGCCTGTTTCTTGGGGTTGATGACGAAATCCGAGACCTTTTGGATCTCTTCCTTGTTGAGGAAATAACAGCCGTACTTGGTCATAATTTCTTCAAACTGAGGGGCGATATCCTTATCCACAATGGCGGCCTGTTCGGAGGCACAGATCATGCCGTTATCGAAGGTCTTGGACAGGATTAGGTCGGTGCACGCACGTTCCAGCTTAGCGGTTTTCTCAATATAGCAGGGGACGTTGCCGGGGCCCACGCCCAAAGCAGGCTTGCCGGCGCTGTAGGCCGAACGCACCATGCCGGAACCGCCGGTGGCCAGGATCATGGACACCCCGGGATGGTTCATCAAAGCGGTGGTGGCGTCGATGGAAGGATGCTCGATCCACTGGATGAAGTGTTCGGGAGCGCCCTCCCGGATACCGGCCTCGTAGATGACGCGGGCGGCCTCGGCCGAACATTTCTGGGAAGAGGGATGGAAGGCGAAGATAATGGGGTTGCGTGTTTTGGCGCAGATGAGGGATTTAAAGAGAGTGGTGGAGGTGGGATTGGTGGTAGGGGTGACGCCGCACACTACGCCCACCGGTTCCGCGATTTCCACATAGCCTTCCAGTTCGTTTTCATCCACGATACCCACGGTTTTTTCATGCTTGATGGAATGCCAGATGTATTCGGTAGCGAACATATTCTTAGTGATCTTGTCCTCATAGACGCCCCGGCCGGTTTCTTCCACCGCCATCTTGGCAAGACGCATGTGGTTTTCCAGCCCTGCTAAGGACATGGCGTGTACAATGCGGTCCACTTGTTCCTGACTAAGATCCATGAACTGTGCCAAAGCCCGTTGGGCATTGTCCACCAGGATGTTAATCATCTCGCTGGTTTGATCTTTTTGTTCCACTTTGGTTTCCTGGGCCATGATGGTGTACCTCCTTAAATGACAGAAAGTGTCTTTGCATAAGAACATTGCATAGATAAGAACAGTATCACCAAAATAAGGCCCAATTAGTCATGAAGGACGAAAGGAATAGGAATGTTCCCAAAAATCAAAAAGCTGCATCTGTAATGGAGAAGAGCTTTACAGATGAAGCTAAATGCAGATCAGATGAATAATAAATCCCAAAAATGACATTATTCCACAAAAATGCCCATTTCACCGCGTTTTTCGCCTTTTAGACGGACTGAGAAAAAGCCGCATTTTAGTGGGATGAGACATAATGTAAAGCGTGTAAGCTTTACAAAATAAAACACCTTGTACCTATCCCGAAAAACAAAAAGTGGGACGGATACAAGGTGTTTTTTTACTTCAATTAAATTATTTATTTTAAGAAGCCTTCGATGATCTTGGCTTCGGCCTCCTCCTCGGTGAGGCCGAGGGTCATCAGCTTGATGAGCTGTTCGCCGGCGATCTTGCCGATAGCAGCTTCGTGGATCAAAGCGGCGTCCACGTCGTTGGCCGTCAGCTCCGGGATGGCGCTGACCACGCCGTCGTCCATGATGATGGCGTCGCACTCCGAGTGGCCAGTGCACTGGGTATTGCCGTTGATCACAGAACGGAACACCTGTTTGGAACGATCCCTAGCCACCGACCGGGAGATGAGATCTGCGCCAGAATCCACGCCGTCCAAATCCACCACAAAATCGGTTTCGGCTGTCTGATCGCCGTGGGTCATGATCTTCTCCTTAATGACCAGTTTAGCGCCGGCGGCCACCTTGGCGCGGGTAACGCGTTTGGTGGAATCCACGCCCTTGATTTGGGAGGTGTCCATCTCCATGTAACTGCCTTCATCCATGTGGACCACCGTCTGGGGGTTGATGATGCGCTTGCCGGAACCGTCGCCGGTACCCACGTGCTTCTCCAGGTACACCACCCGGGCGTTTTTGCCGATGAAGAAGCGGTGGATGCCGTTGTGCTGGGAATCCTCGCTGCCGTCGGTATGGACGCCGCATCCGGCCACGACGGTGACGTCGGCATCCTCGCCAATGTAAAAGTCATTGTACACCAAATCATCCACATGGCTGTGGGTGATGCAGGCGGGGATGTAGATCTTTTCCCCTTTGGTGCCGGCTTTGACCATGATGTCGATGCCGGGCTTATCGGTTTTAGGGACGATCTCCACCTGTTCCGTAGACTGGCGGCCGGCACATTCGCCGTCCTCCCGGATGTTGTAAGCGCCCTGGGGCGTGCCAAAGATATCCGACACCATTTCCAGCAGCGATTTGGTAATGTTATTCATGCTTTTTCCCCTCCCGGTTGAGACAGAAGTTGCATTCTCCACCTTCCAGCAGTTCTGGAAGGATCTCGTCCTTTTTGCCGTGGGCCACCAGTTTGCCGCCCGAAAGGACGATGATATCATCCGCAATGTCTAAAATACGCTCCTGGTGGGAGATGATGACAATGGAGCCTTGGATTTCATCCCGCATCTTACGGAAGACGTCGATGAGGTTCTGGAAGCTCCACAGGTCGATGCCGGCTTCCGGCTCGTCAAAGATGGTCAATTTGGTCTTGCGGGCGATGACCATAGCGATTTCGATGCGCTTGATCTCGCCGCCGGAAAGGCTTGCGTTGACTTCCCGGTCGATGTATTCCCTGGCGCACAGCCCCACGTCCCGCAGGTAGGCACAGATTTCAGGATCCTTCAGATCTTTTCCTGCCGCCAATTTGATAAGATCCCGGACGGTGATGCCCTTAAACCGCACCGGTTGCTGGAAAGCGAATCCGATGCCTAGTTTGGCGCGCTCGGTGATGCCCATGCCGGTGATATCCTGCCCGTCCAATAGGATGGTGCCGCTGTCCGGTTGCTGGATGCCGGCGATGACCTTGGCCAAGGTGGATTTACCGCCGCCGTTTGGACCGGTGATGGCCACAAATTTGGAATCCCCCACCGTAAGGCTGATGTCGTCCAGGATTTCCTTACAGCCCTCCACACGAAGGGAAATGTTTTTTAATTCTAGCATTTTTGTTCTCTCCAAACTATACTGTGAAATTCAGGCGTTGCCTTAGGATTTACGGATAAACTGCGTTTTGCATACCGGGCAAGTAATGCTGATCTTGCCCCGGCCCTTAGGGACGCGCAGGGTATTGGAACAATTGGGACATTTAAAATATTTGTGGGTTTTCCGATCCTGGCGGCGGGAAAACCACTGGGAGAATTTCATTTTAACAGGATTCCAAATCTTCAAAAACCACTGGTTTTCACGGTATCGTCTCTCGGTATTGCGGGAAAGCGACCGCAATACGCACAAAAGCAGCGGCACATAAGAGAGGATCACCAAAATAGGCCAGCGGAAAATACTGGAGATCAATGTGATCACCATGGTCAAGACCACCAGAGCCAGGGAAAGCTGATCCAAGCCATAACGGCCGGACATAAAATTTCGAAGCCAATTCATCCAGTAGCAACTCCTTTTATCAATCAGATTGACCTTATGGATCCTTTTGCCTCATCCCAACCCGCAATGTATAGCCAACGGATTGTAACCGCAGGAAAAGGCGATTGCTTGGCGGCACACAAATGGGATTCCCCAAAAGTCCACCAAAATCCTCCAAAAAGAGCGCTCCCTATTTCCATTATAATCATTCGGTCAAGAGGGGTTATTTCTCCATGGGAAGCCCATCCGGTTGCTGGGCGGAGGGGACGGAAGCTGTCTGTTCCCAAACGTTGGGGTTATTCCGAAGCAATTTTCTAAATCGCAAAAAGAAGATGGCCACCGTGGTAATGGACGCCACAGCGTCCGCAATGGGTTCGGCCAGGAAGATGGCGAATACCTGGTCGGATAGAAAATTAGGTAAAATATAGACCAAGGGGATCAAGATGATGACTTTGCGCAGAGTGGCCAGAAACAGGGAAATCTTTGCCTGGCCCACGGCGATAAAGGTCTGTTGGCAGGAAATCTGGGCTCCCATCATAAAGATGGCGGCCAGATAGATGCGCACTGCCCACGAGGCAAATCCTACAAGTTCCGGATCGGAGGTAAAGAAGGAAATGAGGACCTGGGGGAAGCACAGTACCGTCAGCCAAAATAGACAGGCAAATCCAAACCCGTAGGCAATCAGCAATTGAAAGGCCTTTTTTACGCGATCATTGTTGCCGGCGCCGTAGTTAAAGCTGATAATGGGCTGGGCACCTTGGGTCAGTCCTGTGAGAGGAAGGGTAAAGACCTGCATAAGGCTTGACAAAATGGTCATAGCCCCCACGGCGATATCACCGCCGTACCACTGGAGGGAGGAGTTGAGCACGATGTTCACAAGGCTCTCCGTGCTCTGCATGACGAAGGGGGAGACGCCCAGGGCCAGCACCGGCCCGATAACCGCCCATTTGATTTGCAGATACTTGCGCTTGATCTTCAGCTTGGTGCGCTTGCCCAGCAGGAACCAAAGCACCCATACCGACGAGAGCGCCTGGGAGATGACGGTGGCGATGGCCGCGCCTTGTACGCCCATGTCGAATACGAAGATGAAAAGAGGGTCCAAAGCGATGTTGGCCACAGCGCCGATGACCACAGTAAACATACTGGTTTTGGCCTTGCCTTGGATGGTAATGAAACTGTTGAGCCCCAAGGCCATCTGGACGAAAATAGTACCGCTGACGTAGATATTCATGTAACTGAGGCCATAGGGCAAGGTATCCTCACTGGCGCCAAAAAGTAAAAGGAGGGGTTCTCCCGCCAGAAGGAAAAAGGCCGTCAATACCACTGAGATGCCCAAAAGGGCGATAAAACAATTGCCGAGGATTCGTTCGGCCTCGTCGTACTTGCCCTGCCCCATACAGATGGAGGCCCGAGGGCCGCCTCCCATACCGATGAGAGAGCTAAAGGCGGCGATGATCATGATGATGGGAAAGGTGACGCCTACGCCGGTGAGGGCAGTGGCGCCGATATCAGGGATATGGCCGATATAGATGCGGTCCACAATGTTATAAAGCATGTTGACCACTTGGGCGGTGATGGAAGGAACTGCCAAACGAAACAATAGCTTTCCAATGCTATCCCGCCCCAAGTCGTTGGTAATTCTCTTTGCCATGGATGCAAATTCTCCTGTTGTTTCGCTTAGTAAAGAGTAGCGGTGTCGTTGAGACGATGGAGCAAAGCATCCAATCGTTTGAGACCCTCCACAATGCAGTCCAGATCGTCTTGGGGATGGGCCCGCATCATGTTGGAATACAATTCTCTTAAAATAACGCTGAAGCCGTCTACCACATATTGTCCATGATCGGTTAAAGCGATGTTGACGGCTCGTTCATCTTGCTCATCCCGATACCGGCGCAAAAGTCCCTGCTTCTCCATTTTCTTGCAGAGGGAAGAAATGTTGCCTCCGGCGATGTTGATGGACTTACCCAACGTCCCCACACGAATGGGTCCTAGATGATCGATTTTCAACAGGATCTGTGCTTGGATCATAGTAAGGCCGTATTGCTTACAAGCCGGTTCAAAAGTGCGGTCCAACTGCTCGTTGATGTCGCGCAAAGAGTCCCAAAGATAATACTTGAATTCTGTAAATTCCACTTGACATTCCAACCTCTCTCGATTAATGTGTTTCATATTTAATTAAATTTATCGTATAGTATCATTATAATATATGAAGTCAATCCTATTTTTAATTTTTGGAAAGGATTTTAAAGAATATTATAAAAATAAATGTCATAAAAAGAGGATAGGTAAGATTTTATTGGGCTGAAAAAAGTTGTTTCTAGTGGTAATTCAACGGGACTGCTTGTGTTTTTGTGAGAATTTGTGTATAATAGGAGAAATTGTATGGATTTTAAAAAAGTATAAATTTGCAAAAATTAGGATGGAGGCAACCTTTATGTATGCAGATATGATGGATACCATTGGATTTGTGGGCAAGTATGACCCGGAAGTCAGCCAGGCTATGGAGAAAGAGTTGGGCCGTCAGCGCCGCAATTTGGAACTCATCGCTTCGGAGAACCTGGTTTCCCCAGCCGTTATGGCGGCCATGGGCAGCGTGCTCACCAATAAATATGCGGAAGGCTATCCCGGCAAACGCTATTACGGCGGCTGTGAATATGTGGACATTGTGGAGAACATCGCCAGAGACCGCGCCAAGAAGTTGTTTGGTGCAGAGCATGCCAATGTCCAACCCCATTCGGGCGCCCAGGCAAACCAGGCGGTTTATTTCGCTTTTCTGAATCCCGGCGATACCGTGCTGGGCATGAACCTGGCTCACGGCGGACATCTGACCCACGGTTCCCCGGTCAATATGTCGGGCAAATACTATAACTTCATTCCCTACGGCGTGGATGACGTCACCCACCGTATCGACTACGATAAGCTGCGTGAGCTGGCCTTGGAGAACAAACCCAAGATGATCGTGGCCGGCGCCAGCGCCTATCCCCGCATCATCGATTTTGAACGTTTGGGACAGATTGCCAAGGAAGTGGGCGCCCTGCTGATGGTGGATATGGCCCACATCGCCGGCCTGGTGGCGGCGGGTTTGCATCCCTCGCCCGTGCCTTATGCCGACATCGTCACCACCACCACCCATAAGACCTTGCGCGGCCCCCGCGGCGGCCTGATCCTGTGCCGCGAAGAGTATGCAAAACAGATCGACAAAGCCGTGTTCCCCGGCAACCAAGGCGGTCCCCTGATGCACGTCATTGCCGCCAAGGCCGTCTGCCTGGGCGAGGCGCTGACTCCTGAGTTTAAACAGTACCAGCAGCGGGTCAAGGACAACGCCGCCGCTTTGGCCAAGGGCCTCACCGACCGGGGCGTCAATCTGGTGTCCGGCGGCACCGATAACCATCTGATGCTGGTGGATCTGCGCAGTTTGAACATCACCGGAAAAGAGTTGGAGCATCGTCTGGACGAGGTGTACATCACCGCCAATAAGAACACCATCCCCAACGAGCCCCTGAGTCCCTTTGTCACCAGCGGCCTGCGTTTGGGCACTCCGGCCGTGACCAGCCGCGGCCTTGGCGTGGAGGATATGGACGTCATTGCCGATGCCATTTACCGCACTGCCACTGATTTTGAACATTCGGCCGACGCTGTCCGCGCACAGGTCACGGAACTGTGCAACAAATATCCCCTTTACGAATAATTGACAGGAGACCTTCCATGGCTTTTTTGCAGATGGATTTTAAATCGGCTGTTCTGGATATGCAGACCAGCCTTTACGTCACCATTCCCTGTGAAACTCACCCTGTGCCTTCCGATGGGTACAGGGTGGCCTATTTGTTGCACGGCATCGGCAACAATCACTCCAACTGGATGCGCAATACGTCGGTGGAGCGCTACGCCAATGAACGGGGCGTCGCCCTGGTGATGCCGGAGGTGCAGCGCAGCTTTTACACCGATATGCGCTACGGAATGGATTATTTTACCTACGTCACAGAGGAGCTTCCCAAGCGATGCCGGGAGCTGTTCCCTTTCTCCACAAAGCGGGAGGATACCTTTGTAGGCGGTGTATCCATGGGTGGATACGGCGCTTTCAAATGCGCTTTGGGCCGTCCGGATGTGTTTGGACGGGCGGCGTCCCTTTCCGGGGCGCTGGATGCTTTAGAGACCATGAAGCTGGCAAACGAGCACCAGCAGAGGGAAATGGTGGCGTTGTACGACCCGGAGGGCCCTGTCCCGCCAGAATGCGATCTGTATCACTTGGCCCGGCAATGTAAGGAATCGGGTAAGATGCCGGACCTTTATTTCTGCTGCGGGGAAGATGATTTCCTGTTGGAACAAAATCACAGCTTCCGCCGCTATTTGGACGACCTGTCGGTCGATTACCAATATGAAGAGGGTCCGGGAGAACATCAATGGGGCTTTTGGG
This sequence comes from uncultured Clostridia bacterium, assembly GCA_904397895.1. Taxonomy (GTDB): domain Bacteria; phylum Bacillota; class Clostridia; order Oscillospirales; family Acutalibacteraceae; genus Solibaculum. The sequence continues at coordinate 16,736 of CAJFOZ010000038.1, read as the reverse complement.
ACAAATACGTCCAACAGGCCCTCGACTTCTTTTTAGAAGAGCCCTGCCTTTCAAGGCAAAAATGAATGAATCATAGAAATAGGGAGGAGGCGATTTAAGATGTCCGCACCACTAGCCGACCGGATACGGCCGCGGACGTTGGATGACGTGGTGGGTCAGACCCATATGTTGGGACCTGGCAAGGCGCTGCGCAATATCATCCAGTCGGGCAACATCCCAAACATGATCTTTTACGGCCCGCCCGGCGTAGGCAAAACCACCGTTGCCTCCATCATCGCCCAGCAGACCCATCGCCGTCTTCACAAGCTCAACGGCACCACCGCCTCCACAGCCGACATCAAAGCGGTAGTAGGGGAGCTGGACACCTTGGCCGCTCCCGGAGGGGTGCTGCTCTACCTGGACGAAATCCAGTATTTCAATAAACGCCAGCAGCAGACCCTTCTGGAACACATTGAAAACGGCAGCATCACCCTCATCGCCTCCACTACAGAGAACCCGTATTTTTACGTATACGGCGCTATTTTAAGCCGATGTACGGTGTTTGAATTCCATCCCGTGGAACCGGAGGAGGTAGAGCAGGCGGTGACGAGGGCTTTCCATTTCCTGGAGGAGGAACGGGATGAGTCCATCCGTCTGGACGGGGACATCGCCCATCAGATTGCTGTGGCCTGCGGCGGGGACGTGCGCAAATCCATCAATGCGGTGGAGCTGTGCGTCATGGCGGCCCCTGTGGAGGATGGAGTCCGTACTGTGACCTCCCAGCAGGTGGAGCAGCTGGCCCAACGCAGTTCCATGCGTTACGACCGGGACGGCGACCAGCATTATGACATTTTGTCGGCCTTTCAAAAATCCATGCGTGGATCCGACCCGGATGCAGCCCTTCATTATCTAGCCCGTCTGCTAGAGGCCGGGGATCTTCAATCGGCGTGCCGGCGGCTGATGGTATGTGCTTGTGAGGACATGGGGCTTGCCTATCCCATGGGCATCGCCGTGGTGAAGGCCTGTGTGGACGCCGCTTTCCAGGTGGGATTGCCTGAGGCCGTCATCCCCTTAAGCGACGCGGTGGTGCTGGTGGCCACTGCCCCCAAATCCAACTCCGCTTATATGGGGTATTTGGCGGCAGCGGAGGATATCCGCGCCGGCAAAACAGGGGATGTCCCCGCTTATCTCAAGGACTGCCATTACCAAGGCGCCAAAAAGATGGGCCGAGGCCTGACCTACCAGTATCCCCACAACTTTGCCCGCCATTGGGTGGAGCAGCAATATCTTCCCGATCGGCTGAAGGACGCGTCCTATTATCAGTTTGGAGAGAATAAGAATGAGCAGGCGGCCAAAGCTTACTGGGATGCCATCAAAGGCTCCTCCCAAGGCCGCGCCAAAAAGGAGTGATTTTAAGACCATGCCAGTATCCAGTACCGGTTCCAAGATCTATGTGGAACGCAAACGTCTGCTTTTTTTCGGTTTGCCCTGGACTTTTACCAAATATACCTTGAACCCCAAAAAACTCCTCATTAATACCGGACTTCTTACTTCGGTGGAGAATGAGATTTTGCTTTACCGCATCATGGATATTACCGTCAAACGCACCTTGATGCAGAAGATTTTCCGGTTGGGCAGTATTCAAGTGGTCTCGTCGGATAAAACCAATCCCAACCTGGAGATTAAAAACATCCGCAACGTGACCCAATTCCGGGAGGCTCTTTCGGAATATGTCGAGGAATCCCGTCGGCAGTACCGTATGCGTGCCGGTGAGATCATCGATGATTGTGACGTCCCCGGGGACGATATGGACTTTGACCAATAAACAAAAATCCCATAAGTAGAAAACGCCCCTTTCCTGACTTTAGTCGGAAGGGGGCGTTTTATCTTATCCGTTTTAATACACAATAGCGCCGTACCGTTCGGCAATACGGCGAAGCAGACGTTCATCCATTTCGCTGTCGGAATCCACCAGGGCACGGCCGTGATACAACATCAAAGCCTCGTCCAAAGCGTCCGGGTCGTCGGACAGGATGGAGATGGGCAGACGGGACATCTGCGCATCCATGGCCAGCTGACGGGCTTCCTCGGAGTTGCGGACCTCTACCTTGACCACATTGACCTGCTCGTCCTCGATGTCGATGAGGGCGTCTGCCAAGCCGTAGTCGCAGGGGATGGGATCGCTAAGGAGGATGTCGTCCCCCAAGAAGAAGGCCTCGTCCTCGCGGGTGGCCACGAAGTCATCGGCGCCGCCCCGGATTTTGACCGGCGGCAGATCGGGTATAAACTGGGCTAACTGTGCGATGTGCTCCGGCGTGGTGCCGCAGCATCCGCCCACCACCCGTGCACCCGCCCTTAGGATAGGGGCAAACTGGGCGGCGAACTCCTCTGGGGTAAGGCGATCCTCTTCGTCGGCCTCGGAGAGGCCGGCGTCCGCCTTGGCGATCAGCGGGACGGTGGCAAACATCCGGGCTTCCTCCAAAAGTTCCACCATATCCTCCGGGATGGAGCAGCTGAGTCCCACGGCATCCGCCCCCATGGCCTGTAGGGTGATGAGGGAGGGGAGGAAGAGGCTGCCGGATAAGGTATGCCCCGTCTGATCGGCGGTAAGGCAGCACAGTACCGGCAGATGGGATTGCTTGGCGGCAAGCAATGCTGCACGGGCTTCCGGTAGGCCGGTCATGCTCTCCAGGAACAGGAAGTCCACCCCGCATTCCCGCAGGATCGACACCTGCTCCCGATAAACAGTAAGCCATTTTTCAAATACCACATCGCCGTCCCACTCATCGTCCTCGTCGGAGGGTAGGATGCCGGTGGGGGAGAGGGTGCCGCCTACCAGAGCATTGTCCCCGACGGTATCCCGGGTGAGGCCTACCAGCTTCTGATTGAATTGTACCAAATGGTCGCCCAGGCCGTGGAGATCCAATCGTGCCCTGTTGGCGCCGAAGGTGGGGGCCAAGACGGCCTTGGAACCGGCGGCTACAAAAGCACGCTGGAGCTGGGACAGCACCTGTGGATGTTCCAGGATCCACTGTTCAGTGCAGACGCCGTGAGGCATCCCGGCGACGAGACAATGGGTTTCGGTGGCGCCGTCCAACAAAAAGGGGAGATTATAGGGGAAAGACATGGTTTGATTCAGCCTTTCATCTTTCATAGAATGGAGTTTTTCCAGGGTCACATGACCTCTGGGGCGGAGATCTTAAGCATCTTTAGGATGTTGGCCACCACCTGGCGCACCGCAAGGCACAAGGACAATCTGGCCTGCATCAGCGGTTCGTTTTCGCCCTTGACCCGGCAGGAATTATAAAACTTATGGAACAAGGTGGCAAGATCAGTGACATAACGGGTGATGCGTGCGGGATCGTAGGCCTTGGCCGCATCCACAATGGTGCCAGTCAGGGAGGCCAGATGACGGATGAGCTCCAATTCCTCCGGGGTATTAAGCAGCGTCAGTTCCTCCTGGGAGCAGGCGCGTGGGGTGATGCCCTCGGCGGCTAGGTTCTTGAGAATGGAGCAGATGCGGGCGTGGGCGTACTGGACGTAGTAAACCGGGTTCTGGGAGGACTGTTCCACTGCCAAAGTCAGGTCAAAGTCCATCTGGGTATTGGCCTCCCGCATGTTAAAGAAGAAACGGGCTGCATCCACCGGGATCTCATCCAGCAGGGTGGAGAGGGTGATGGATTTGCCGGTTCTCTTGGAGACGCGGACCGGTTCGCCGTCCTGCATCAGATGCACCAGCTGCATCAGTACGATGTCCAGCTTAGAGCCGTCCAGCCCGATGGCGTCCAGAGCGCCCTTGAGGCGGGCCACGTGGCCATGATGGTCGGCGCCCCAGACGTTGATGCACCGGTCAAAGCCGCGCACGGCGAATTTATTGTAATGATAAGCGATGTCGGCGGCAAAATAGGTGGGATTGCCGTTTTGACGGATCAAAACCTCATCCTTTTCGCCGCCGTGCTCGGTGGCTTTGTACCACAGAGCGCCTTCCTTCTCATACGTCAGGCCCTTGTCCTTCATCAGCTGGATGGTGGATTTCAGTTCGCCGTCCTCGTGGAGAAGGCTCTCGTGGAACCAATTGTCGTACTGGATGCGGTAACGGCCCAAATCGGTGCGCAGTCCTTCCACGTTCTTAGGCAGGGCGAAGGCCACCAGCGCTTGACGGCGTTGTTCGGAAGGCAGATCTACGTATTTGTCCCCTTCCAAATCGGCGAACTGCTGGGCGCGCTCTTTGATGTCGGCGCCATGATAGCCGTCCTCGGGGAAGGGGATTTGATCCTCGCCCTTGAAGATCTGGAGATAACGTGCCTCTAAGGACATACCGAATTTCTCAATCTGATTGCCGGCGTCGTTGACGTAAAATTCACGGTAGGCGCTGTACCCGGCCATGTCCAGCACCGACGCCAGGACGTCGCCTAAAGCGCCGCCGCGGGCGTTGCCGATGTGCATGGGACCAGTGGGATTGGCCGATACAAATTCCACCATCACCTTTTCGCCCTTGCCGTAATCGGAACGGCCGTAATCATCGCCTTTGCCCGCCACATCCAGCAGGACGTCGGCGTAATACTGGGGGCTTACAAAGAAATTGATAAACCCAGGCCCGGCGATTTCCACCCGGTCCAGATACCCGTCCAACACCATGTTCTGGGTGAGGACCTCGGCGATCTTGCGGGGCGCCATACGGAAAGCGCGGGCGAACACCATGGCGGCATTGGTGGCAAAATCACCGTGGGATGTATCGCCGGGGATCTCCACAATAAAATCCGGGAGCGGGGATTGGGACGGGGTGAGCAGACCGGCTTCCCCGGCCTTGTCCACCGCCGACAGGATGGCTGCACGGATGGAATCGGTTGTTTTTTTTACGACATAGGACATGATTGTTTTCCTACCTCTCTGACTGTAATATCAACTTCATTGCAGCTGGCCAAATCGGAATTGATGTCCAGCGTGTATCTAAAACTCAATGTTCCGCCGTCCTCCTGGAGAGAGGATTGGATGTTTTCCGCAAAGATGCCGATGGTCATAACCCCTACGCCGGTGTCGTAGGCGCATAGGTGACGCTGGCCTCGTTCCAGCACCATCCGGGATTTCTGGGCCCCGCTGCGCAGCAGGGTGACCCGCTGGTTGCCCTCCACCTTGACGGTGGTGACGGTGCCTTCCATACCGGTGGCTTCGGTTTCGCGGTAGGTGATATAATATTTTTCCCCCATGCGGGTGAAGGAACCCACGGTAGTCAGTTCAATGGAATCCTTGCCCTCTGAGGTGTGATACATGCCTTTGATATCAATTAAAACGTCTTTTTTCAATTTCCTTATTCTCCTTTGGACGATGAGCAGGATGGAAGAATGGGGTGATTGATGATATCCACCCGAGAGACCTGCTCTCGGATATCCCGGCCCAAAAACATACTGGCCGTCCGGTTAAAGCCCCCCACAGCGTCGCTGACAAAGAAACGGCACCGTCCTTTCTTATGATCCGAAGGGGCGCATTGCCCGGATTCCTTCAGCAGGGAAGCCGCCCGGCGGGCCGCTTCGGCGCCGGTGTTGATGAGGGTAACGTGGGGGCCCATGACCTGGGCGATGACCTGGCGCAGGATGGGAAAATGGGTGCATCCCAAAATCAAAGTGTCCACACCTTGCTCCTTGAGGCCGCTTAAATAACGCTGGGCCGCCAACAGGGCGATGGGATCCTCGGCGGTGCACCATCCGTTTTCCACCAGGTGGACGAACATCGGACAGTCCTGGCTCAACACCGAGGCTTCCGGCGTAAATTGATGGATGGCCCTATCAAAAGCGCCGCTTTGGATGGTGGCGGTGGTGCCGATAACGCCGACGCGCCCGTTGCGGGTAGCCTTGGCCGCCGCCTTGGCTGCCGGTTCCACCACGCCGATGAAGGGCAGATCGATGTCGTTCCCCACGTGAGGGGCCACCGAGCTGACCGTGCCGCAAGCGGCGATGATCAATTTCACATCCATCTCTAACAAAAAGCTCATGTCCTGCCGGGCGTACCGCTCGATGGTCTCAAAGCTGCGGGTTCCGTAAGGAACCCGGCCGGTGTCGCCAAAATAGACGATGTCCTCCCCAGGCAGGAGGACTTCCAACTCCTTGACCACCGTCAGGCCGCCGAGACCGGAATCAAATACACCAATGGGTCGATTGTCCATCAGCGCCCCGTCCTTTCCATGGCAAGACACAGTAGACGGTCCAGCAGCTTGGAATAGGGCAGGCCGGAGGCTTCAAACAGCTTGGGATACATGCTGATGGAGGTAAAACCGGGAATGGTGTTGGGTTCGTTGAGAAGGACCGCCCCGTCCGACCGGCGGACGAAAAAGTCCACCCGGGCCATACCGGAACAATCCAACGCCCGGAAGGCTTTGACAGCTATCTTACGGATCAGCTCCGACGTCTCCTCTGGCAGACGGGCAGGGATAAACAGCTGGCTGTCTGCCTCATACTTTGCCTCATAGTCATAGAATTCATTACAGGGGGCGATTTCTCCCACCACCGAGGCCACAGGACACTGATTGCCCAGCACAGCGCATTCTACTTCCACGCCGTCGATGCCCTCTTCAAACAACAGTTTCTCATCCCATTTTGCGGCTTCTTTGATGCATGCCTTGAGGGACGCCCGATCCTTGGCCTTGCCTACGCCTACCGACGACCCGGCGTTGGCCGGTTTGACAAACAGGGGATATCCCAACTTCTCCACCCGGTCCAGAATCTCCTTGGGAGAGGATTGGTAATCCGATACATAACACCAATCCCATTTGGCCTGAGGGATGCCGGCGCTGTCCAGTACCATGTTGGTATATACCTTATCCATACACACCGCCGACGCCGCCATAGAACATCCCACACAGGGGATGCCCACCAGCTGCATCAGGCCCTGGACGCTGCCATCCTCACCGTTTTTGCCGTGCAAAACCGGGAATACTACGTCCAACGGGATCAAGCGGTTGCCGTCGGGGAAAAGCACCATCAGACCGGGGGAAGTGGAATCAGGAGGAATGCAGGTAGGGCGGTTGCCGGGATGCTCGCACCATACGCCGCTTTCAATTTCATCCACCGGGCCGGTATAATAAATCCACTGGCCCTCTTTTGTGATTCCCACCATATGTACGTCGTAACGGTCGGTAGGGATATTGCGCAGCACCGACGTAGCCGACATCAGGGATATCTCATATTCTGAAGAATTGCCGCCAAACAGTACGGCGACCGATCGTTTGGACATTATTACCACCATGCCTTCCCATGAATCGTGAAGAATCACCAAGAACATTCTCTGTTATTGCGTATGAAAAAGGGGAAAATTTAGTGATTCTCCCATCATTTTACCAAGGGGTATCAATCATTTATTCTAGCACTTCCGGGGGGCTAAAGTCAATAAGATACAGGATGTCAGGCGCTTTCGCCAAATTGTGGTGACAAAACGGCAAGTGTGTGTTAGAATACCTAATAAACCGGAATAAAAGGATGTGTCATCACGTTGGAAAACAATCAGGCATTTGAATTGATAAAGGAACGGATCCAGCCTATCTTGGCCAAGGTGGAGATGTCTTGTGTCAGCGATGAGCAATTGGACGATCAGAAAAGCCGGAAGGCTGTGTTTGCCTCCGCGGAGCAGGCCGTCATCCTCCAGTGGGATGCCCAGCAGAAAAAGTACCGTCTTTCCAGAGCGTCGGTGGAAAACGGCAAGGTGAGCGATTCCACAAAGCAACTGGCTTTGTGGCTCTTTGATCCGGATACCAACGATCTCACCGATGCAAAATCCATTGCAAACGATTTTGAGGATACAGTAAACGATCTTTTCACCTCCAAAAAGGCCATGTCGCGGCTGGAGGAGGCCAAAAGCCGGGATCGCCATACCCTAGAGGGGATGATCCGCCGCTTTATGGAAACCTGTCCCCAGTTCCAGGATCAGTACGACGCCCATCAGGAAAAGTACGGCGAGATCCTGCCCGATACCTTTATCCAGGAGATCATCTTCCCCTACCTGCTGGACCTGCTTCAGAACAAGAAGAACGCCTTTATCAAACGCGTATTTGAGATCCTCAACGAAGGCTATACCATGGGAAACGTGGATCAAAAATCGGCCATTACCTATACCTTGTTCGGCATGCTGATGGATTATCCTGAGCAGGAGGAACTGGCTATCAAATACATGGATGAAAACCTCAAGCGGGGCTGGATGGCCATGCGTCGTTTGCTGGAAAAGGACCGGCAAAAGGGCAAAAAGTAATCTATAATCCAATATGCAAAGTCGATGTGCCTTAGAAGAAGACAATCCTTCTTTTTATCCTGAAGCATACAATCGCCCTGGGAAAACAGTCAAATGTATTTTCCCAGGGCGATTTTGTTGTTTTTACAACTGTTGTTTTATTTTTTCCCTATTGCCCTATCCATGATTCTAGATAGAAGATATTGCTCTGCTGTAGAAATGCGTGACGTATGATGTTTTCCCGCCCGAAAGGGACGAAAGGTCACAAAACGTCTGGGATATTACGGGGTGACGGTAAAGTGAATTTGTTTGATATTTTCATGCTCTATCCCATCCACAATGGCGTCTAAGGTAAAGGTGCGCTCGCCGGGGGAGCCGATGCTCATGTGACAGGTAAAGACACGTTTGCCATTCACTACACTGTCTTGTAAATCCAGCAGGCCCATCCCGGTGCCAAGCTCGTTCCGGAGAATGATGTGTGATACGTTGACAGGTGTTACAAAGGTAGCGTCAAAATCCTGATTGACGGCTGCCGATGTAATTTCCTGCCCGTCGATGGAGAAGGTAACTTGATAGTCATCCGGGTTTTCCGAGGTGACGACCGTCAGGGGGATGTCCTTGATTTCCACCAGCTTCCCATCGATGAGGGCGCACAGGGTCAGGACGCGTTCACCAGGAGTAGCGATGTTCATATGGCAGGTGAAGACACGCTTCCCATTGATAACAGTGTCCTGCAAATCCAGCAGGCCGATGTCGCCGCCTTTTTCATTGTGGACAGCTATGAGGGAAACGCTTTCCGGCACCACAAAGGTGGCGTCAAAGTCCTGGCTGGATTTTACCGAGGTAATTTCCTGGCCATCCAAGGAGAAGGAAACCTCGTAGTCCTCCAGGGCGACTACCACAAAGGGGATGTCCTTGATTTCCATCCAGTTCATGCCGTCCACAAGGGCCCACAGCGCAAAGGAACGTTGGCCGGGGGAGCCGATGCTCATGTGGCAGGTAAAAATCCGTTTGTCACCTGATACGGTATCTTCTAGATCCAAAAGCCCCATTCCGAGGCCATTTTCATTCCGGAGAGAAATGTGAGTTACGTTTTTCGGCACCACAAATGTTACGTCGAAATCCTGGTTGACGATGGCCGATGAAATCTCACGTCCGTCGATGGAGAAGGTGACGTCATAGTCGTCCGGATCCTGGGGAGCATTGACGACATCGAAGGTCATGACTTTGCCGCCGACAGTTCGATGGCCGCTGACTTCGGTTTCGTCGTACTGGCCGCCATAGACGTTGAGGATACGGCCTTCTCCAGGAGTGCCAACCTTAATCTGGAAATCATAAATGTATTGGCCATTGACGATGTGCTCGGTCATGTTCTGGGCCGGTATGCTCTTCATGATTTCGTTGTTGATATAGATGATGTCCAGTTTTACAGGAGAGGTCACCTTAACATCAAAAAGCTCATTGGTATACACTTCTGTGGTGGGGAGGCCGTCCTTTAGGAACTGCACGTCGATATTATAATCCTGGGCGATTTCCATATAAATGGACTTGCGGAAATAGTCTAAAGGATTGGAATCTTCGTCCTCGGCAACGACGGTAAACGTACGGTTGCCGGGGGTGGGGACCGACATCGTATAAATAAAGGTACGGGTATTTCCCTCGTCGGTGTAGGTGAGAGAGAGAGGGGCGTCGTACTGGGCTTCTTCGCTCAGCAGGGAGATGGAATCCACATCGGTGGTGGTGACTACCTTCACGTCAAAAGGCCTGCTGGTGACAAGGCTGGTGGCGATTTCACCGTCCATCAGGTATTCCACGCTCTTGATGGTGCCGTTGGACTCGGAAGGCAGGACGCGTAGAAACTTGGTGTAGGAGTCTACCGATTGGCCGTCCCGGTATGCATGGACGGTCAGACGTCTGGTACCAGGCGTCCCTACAGAGGTAGAGAAGCGGAAGGTACGGATGCCGTTTTCCTCCGTGTAGCCGTCTTTTTCGGATTTGGCGATATAGCCGCCGCTTTCGCCGTAAAGGAAGATTTGATCGGCTTGGGTAGTGGTTTCCACTGTGATATCAAAGGGCTCGCCTACAAAAACAGGGACGTTCTCGATGTCGTTGTGGCTGAATACAATGTCTTTGAGGATGCCGTTTTCGGTCTCCACTTCGCTGAGGACGGATGGGGAACCAGATGGTACGGGCGCCTCCTGAGCGGAGACAGCCACTGCCATAGCCGAGAATGCCATGACGGCAGCCAGTGCAAGAGATAAAATCTTCTTTCTCAATCGCATGATGTCATTCCTCCTTTGGTGCTGTCTGATGGGTATGGGACAATAGGGGAAAAAATCCAATAAGGCTTGCAAGGATGCTTTCTTATTATTCCATGGGGATCACCTCCTTAAAACACGTGGATCATTTTGGCTAAGATTGAGATAAAAATCCATGTTAAGATAAAAGATGTTTACAGGCGGGAAAAGAATATAGGAAGAAAAGATGAATGGGATAAAACCTTTTTGCCGTAAAAAATCATAAAAAACTCCTAGAAAAAAGAGAGCGAGAGGAGAATTCTCTAGATAAAGGGAACTAGTTTGTGGGAATGTAAAAGAATTGTAAATTTTTTGTAAAAATGATGGTAAATTTGGTTATTTAGCGAATTGCAATTTTTGGGTGGAATCGATATACTAAAAGATAAGGAATGCCCGGCATATGGTTGTCGGGCTATTTATGTTTAAGGAGGAATCTCTATGGCAAGCAGTACCAAAGCTCCACCACGCACCCCCATCCATCCAAAGGGCGACTTCTTCAATTTTAAGGGGACAGGCTCTAACCCTAAAACTGAAATCATCGCCGGTTTGACCACCTTCTTTACCATGGCCTACATCATCTTTGTCAATCCGCCGATGTTGGCCTCCACCGGTATGGATCAAAATGCCGTTTTGATCGCTACCTGTTTGTCCGCCGCCATCGGCACCCTGTTGATGGCATTCTTGTCAAACTATCCTTTTGCCTTGGCTTCCGGTATGGGCCTCAACGCCTTCTTTGCCTACACCATCTGCGGGCAAATGGGCTATTCCTGGCAGGCAGGTCTAGCCGCTGTATTTCTCTCCGGCCTTATCTTCATCATCATCACCCTTACCGGACTGCGCACCGCCATCGTCAACGCCATCCCGCTGCCCCTTAAAAAGGCCATCAGCGGCGGCATCGGTCTGTTCATCGCCTTTATCGGCCTTCAAAACGCCGGCATCGTGGGCAATGACGACAGCACTTTAGTTACCATGGGTAACTTAGGCAGCCCCACCACCATCCTGGCCATCATCGGTTTGGTCATCACCATTGCCTTTGTAGTATGGAATGTTAAAGGCGGATTGCTTTTAAGCATCGTGGCTACCTCTGTGGTGGGCGCCGTCATGCAGTACGGCTTGGGCATGCAGGTCGGCATGCCCAATATAAGCGAGATCAGCTTTCACATAGATCTCTCTTTGGCCCCTACATTCGGCCAGTTTATCAATGGTTTCTCCACCTTGTTCGACGCCAGCAACGGCGTGGGCGTTTTGATTTTCTCCATCGTGTCGGTCCTGCTGTCGCTGACCATGGTGGATATGTTTGATACCATCGGCACCTTGGTTGGCGCAGCCAGCAAGGGCAATTTCCTGGATAAGGACGGCAATCTCCCCAACGCCAACAAAGCCCTCTTGGCCGACGCCATTGCCACTTCGGCCGGCGCTATTCTGGGCACCTCCACCGTCACTACCTATGTGGAATCCAGCTCGGGTATCTCCGAAGGCGGACGCACCGGCCTTACCGGCATCACCACCGCCGCCTGTTTCGTATTGGCGATTTTCGCTATGCCGCTTTTAGGGTTTGTCCCCACCGGCGCTACCGCCCCCATCCTCATCATCGTGGGCGTGATGATGGCCAGCTCCATCAAGGACATCGAATGGGGCGACATCGAAATCGCAATCCCGGCCTTTTTCACCCTGCTGATGATGCCTATGGCTTACAGTATCGCCGACGGTATCGCCTACGGCTGCATCTCTTACACTGTCATCAAGGTGGTGCGCGGCCAGGCCAAAAAGGTTCATCCGGTTATGTACATTATTTCCATCCTGTTCCTGTTGCGTTATGTCATCCGGCTGATCCAGATCTAAGATTTTTAAAGCGTCCATGCGATGAGCGCCTCTCCCATTTGGATTGATGGGAGAGGCATTTTCTTTGTCAATTTGCATCCTTAATTCTGTGTGTATATCTAAACAATAGAACATATCATACTATTGTTTCGTGTAAAATAGCTAATAATAATCATTGTACGACAGGGATAGGGTGGCGTCAATTCCAAATATGATTGATAGTAGTAAAAAAAGAAAAAGAAAAACTGTAGAAAAAAAGAAGCGTATTTGTAATTTAATACAGATGCGCTTTTCTCTTTTTTGGCAGGATATCTAAAAGGAAAAACCGTGTTCAGGATCCTGGCCGGAAAAAAGCAGGATGGCGCAGCATGCCATAATAGAGTAAGCGCTTTGGGCGCGGCTAAGGTGGATGGGGATGTCCCCGGGTTCGATGGGACGTCCGTCCAAAGCCGTCAGCTGGCGCTGGACGCTGACTACTGCTTCTTGATCCCGTAGGCTGGAGACGCTGAAGGTATCTCTGGCAGAAAGCCCACAACAGATGGCTGTGTGGGAAGAGGACATGAGGGCGCACAAAGCGGCGGTATTTGTGGATTCCACTAGACAAGGGATGCCGTCCGGGATGCGAAATACCGTGGAGGCGGGGGCTTTGGCGCCAAATACCACAATACCCTGCATAAGTTCCAATCGGATGGGCTGTCCGCTTTGGGCCAGCGCGAATTGCGGACAATGTCCCATAGGACAACATCCCACCCGTTCCCAGGTGTGGTATTGGACGCCTCCGTTTTTTGCCAGGGCAGAGATCAAGTCACCGGATAATCCGCCATGGCCGTCCTGATCGTAAACTACCACATTGGTCATACTACACCGCCTTTGGCCTAGAATTACTCTCAGTATCTGTAGATCCACACAAAATATGTATTCTAACAGACCGTTTTTAGGTAATTTAAAGGAAAAAATTAGTCCAAATGCTTTTTTAATTATTTATAAAACAAAAACAATTTAAAACATTGAAGTAAAAATAAAAATGGATTATAATAATCTTAAGAGGGAGCCGACTCGGGTCAATGGCCCAACATTGATCCACAAAACAGAATAATTTAAGGAGGAATAATGAAATGAAAAGGCTCAAAAGGCTTTTGGCAATTGCCATGGTCTTAGCTCTCTCTCTTGGTGTATTGCCAATTGCAGAAGCCGTGGATTCCACATCGGATGGGACATATTCCCACATCGATTATGTCAACCCCTACATTGGTACGGCCTTTGATCCGGACATCCACAGCTGGGGCGGCAGCGATTACGGAGGGACAGTCCCGTCGGTGGCTCCTCCCTTTGGCATGACTAAATGGACCCCTCAAACCCGGCAGAACGCCATCGGGACAGCTGCTTATGAGTACAACGACCAGTACATCACCGGTTTCCAAGCCACCCATCAACCAGCCATCTGGATGGGCGATTGGGGCTATTTTACCATGATGCCGGGAGTGGATTCGGTCAAGACAAGCGCCAATGACCGTCGTCTGGCCTTTACCCACGACGGTGAAGTGGTAAGCCCTTACTATTACTCGGTCGATATGGATGCCGGTTCCGGCCGCACCATTACCGGGGAAATGACGGCAACCTCCCGAACTGCTGTGGTGCGGTTTACCTATCCGGAAAACGACATGGCCAACGTCTATCTGGAGATGACCCGCAGCGGACAAAACGGCAGTGTGGTCATCGATCCCGAGAAGGGCGAGATCTACGGCTACAATCCCCATCGTATGGATTCCCATCTGGGCGGCACATCCTTGCCCAACTTTAAGGGGTACTACGTCATCCAGTTCTCCAAACCCTTCAAGACTTCGGGCGTTACCCAGAACGGCGCTTTGCAAGAGGGGGTCAATGAAGTGACCGGCACCAACGTGGGCGCCTATGTCACCTTTGATACCACCCAAGGCGAAATGGTGGAAGTACGTGTAGCTTCCTCCCTCATCAGCTTCGACCAGGCCCGCGACAACCTTAATCGGGAGCAGTACGACGGCGACACCCAGCTGACTTTTGACCAGATCAAACAGTCGGTCAAGGATACCTGGGAGGACAAGCTCGACACCATCGATATCGAAGGCGCTTCCGATGAAGAGATGCATATCTTCTACACCGCTATGTACCACAGCCTCCAGTACCCGGTGGAATTCTCCGAGTACGGCCGGTACTACAGCGCCTATGACGATTCTATCCACGTGGGAGATTCCTACACCTCCTTCTCGCTGTGGGATACCTTCCGCGCCCAAAACAGTTTCCTGACCCTAGTGGCTCCCGAACGGGTGCCCGGTATGATCAATTCCCTCATCAACGCCTATCACGAGGGTGGATACATGCCCAAATGGCCCAACCCGTCCTACACCAACATTATGATCGGCACCCCGGCCGATTCCGTTGTGGCCGAAGCGGTCAATAAGGGCCTTGTGGACGGCGTGGATCTAGAACAGGCGTATGAAGCCGTCTTAAAGGACGGCATGGTCCCGCCTGAGAACGACCAAAACACCTGGTGGGGCGACCGTCAGACCGGCGTCTCGTACGAGGCACGTGCAGGACTGAGCTATTACATGGATCTGGGTTACGTCCCGGCCGACAAGACGGCTGAAGCCGGTTCCAATACCCTGGAAGGCGCTTACGAAGACTGGTGCATCGCCCAGGTGGCCAAAGCCCTTGGCAAGCAGGACGATTACGAGTACTTCATCCAGCGCAGCCAGAACTACAAAAATATGTATAATCCTCAAACCCATCTGCTGGAAGCCCGCAATTCCAATGGGGAATTCGCCGGCAGCGGCTCCGGTTGGACCGAGGGGAAACAGATGAACTACGCTTACTGCGTGCTGCAAGACCCCACCGGTCTGATGAACCTGATGGGCGACAACTTCAACAGCATCCTGGACAATTACTTTGCCACCGGCCAAAACTTCCATGCCAACGAGCCTTCCCATCACTACGCTTATCTCTACGATTTCAGCGGCAAACCCTGGGAAGCTCAGCGCCTGGTGCATGAAATTGCCGATGAGAACTACGCCAACGATCCGGCCGCCGGTATGACCGGCAACTCCGACTGTGGACAGATGTCCTCCTGGTACCTGTTTACCTCCATGGGCTTCTATCCCTTCAACCCGGCATCGGGCGAATACATGATCGGAAGCCCCTTCTTTGACAAGGTGACCATCCACAGCGGCGACAAAGACTTTGAGATCATTGCACACAACAATTCCGAGGAGAACATGTACATCCAGTCGGCCACCCTCAACGGCGAAGCTTTGGATATCCCGGTTCTGACCCATGAGCAGATCGTAAACGGCGGTAAGATCGAGTTTGAAATGGGTAGTGAACCTTCTGACTGGGCAGCCGATTATCAGAAGGAAGCCCTGCCCACTTATGAGGATACTAAGACCCCCGACCTGCCCGACAGCTGGACCGAAGAGAAGCCGGAAGAGCCGGAGGTAAGCCATAACCTGGCCCTGTTGGCCAATCCCTGCACCAGTGACGCCCCGTGGACATCGACCGATATCGGCGGCAGTCCCGACAAAATCAACGATGGCAACATCCAAACCGGATTCTTGTCGGATGGGATGCCGCTTCCGGCCTACTTCACCCTGACCTGGGAGGAACCCCAGTCCTTTGACTCCATGTGGCTGTACGCCAACTACAACAAACAGCAAGCCCCCTACAGTTGGGACATCGAGGTCTCGGAGAACGGTGTGGACAATTGGCAGAAGATCAGCACGGTGGAGGACGCCCAGTGGGAGACCAGCCAGGAATCCCGCGAAGGCAAGGAATTCACCTTTGACCGTGTGGAGAACGTCAAGGGACTGCGCATCAAGGTCAACAAAGCCTATGGGGATTGGGGCCATTACACCATCCACGAAATTGAAGTCTACGACAAGGAGACTCTGCCTCCCACCGTCACTACCGGATTCTATAAGAACAGTGTGTCCGACATCAACCGGACCATTGCATTGTCTTCTGGCGAGATGATTGCAAACGCCACCCTGGAAAGCAGCGCTGAGCTGAAAGGTGATGTAGTGTTGGCAGCAGCGCTGTACAAGGACGGCCGTATGGTGGATACTTCGGTGAAAAAGGTCGCCCTTTCCGGCAATAAGACGGATGTATCGGTGACCTTTGAGGTGCCTCAGGATGATTTGACCCATTATGAAGCCCGGCTCATGCTGCTTAATGGTTCCACCAGCGCGCCTATGGTGGAGTCCAGTACCATTCGATAAAAAATCCTAATTACCTGTTAGTAGGCAAAGGGATGAATTATTCAGCGTACTACTCTTTTTTACCTTCTTTCTTTTCCCCGTCGCTTTCTCCTTGAAGTGACCCCAAAAAGTTAGACAATATTTTGCAGTAGAAATTGTTCAAGCAACCGAAAGGGCTTGTTGTCTGTGCAGTGCAGGC